>CAIQLG010000072.1 GCA_903872565.1 uncultured Lentisphaerota bacterium
ATAATAACAACAAGCAGGATGCTTGTCCTACTACGGAAAATAATAACAACAAGCAGGATGCTTGTCCTACTACGGAAAATAATAACAACAAGCAGGATGCTTGTCCTACTACGGAAAATAATAACAACAAGCAAGATGATTGTGCTACGTTAGGGAGTTTCGACTGGATCATTTTGACTTCTCCATCGTCTGTCAGGATTTTCATTGAATCTCTCAAAACACTCAAATATGATCTGCGGAGCTTGCCGAAAATTATGGTCTGCGGACCTGGCACCGGAGACGAATTCCGCAAAGCCGGGATATTCCCAGATGCCGAAGTAAAAACGGATTTCGGCGGAGAAGGTCTCCTGGACGTTGCGGAAAATACTTTCAGGAAAAACAATAAAATTTTGAGACTCCGCTCTGACATGGCTGGAGACGACATGGCAATTCTTCTAGGAAATTCCGGATTTCATGTCGTTGACAAGGTACTCTACGAAAACAAGTTTATTCAATACGATGAACTGCCGGAATTTGATGTATGCGTATTTGCAAGCTCTTCTGCGGCACTCTCCTTCTTCGAGAAGTGGGGAGTTAAACCTTTGAAAAATAAACTTTCTGTGGCCATCGGTGAACCAACTTTCAAAACTATGAAAAAATACAAGGTGAAATCGGAAATACTTGTGCCGGAAAAGGCTCTGATGAAAGATTCAATAAAGGCAATTGCGGGATATTTTGTTGACAAGAAATTAATGCGGCGAGCCGCAAACAAAAGTGTCAATGTATCATAGTATCAAAGCGTCAAAGTTTTTTCTCTGACACTCTGACACAGTTATTTTCGGAAAGAAAATAACGATGACTCTCTGACACTAGAACATATTTTTTTTATGGTGTAAATTTACATGAGAGAAACTAAAGGAGGCTGACAGATGAGTTCATTTCCTTGTACCCGGCTTAGAAGATATAGGCGGACCGAGAGTCTAAGGCAGATGTTTTCGGAGCCCTTGCCGCCACCGTCGAAATTCATATGGCCTATTTTCATCATCGAAGGCAAGGGCAAAGAAATCAAGATAGATTCAATGCCGGGTCAATCAAGGATGAGCATTGACATCGCCTTGAAAAGGCTAAAGCCTGTCGTAGAATCCGGAATCGGCGGGATAATGATTTTCGGTGTTCCCGAAGACAAATGTAAAAGTCCCGATGGCAGACATGCCTATATGAAAAACGGATTGGTTCAAAATGCCGTCAGAAAAATCAAGAAGACGTTTCCAGATCTTATAGTTTTCACGGATGTCTGTCTTTGCTCCTATACAAAACACGGTCATTGTGGAACTATTGATTCTAACGGCGATGTTGACAATGACGCCACCCTGGAGACCCTTGCGAAAGTCGCAGTTTCGCACGCCGAGGCCGGAGCCGATGCCGTCGCGCCAAGCGCAATGATGGACGGACAGGTGTTGGCAATTAGAGACAGCCTTTCGGAAAATGGATTCAAGAATATTCTAATCATGAGCTACTCGACCAAGTTCGCGTCAAGTTTTTATGGCCCGTTCCGGGATGCGGCCGATTCAAAACCGATGAGCGGCGACAGAAAAAGCTATCAGTCTCCGTTCAGCGATCTTAAACAGGCAATAAGGGAGTCAATCGAAGATGAGAAAGAGGGAGCCGACATACTCATGGTCAAGCCAGCTCTCTGCTATCTTGACATCATTTCAAAGATAAAGGAAAGGACACTGCTCCCTGTCGCGACATACAATGTCAGTGGCGAATACTCGATGTTGATCGCATCTTCGGAAAGAGGTTTTGGCGATCTGAAGGCAATGGTGCGCGAATCCACAGCGGCGATCCACCGCTCCGGTGCCGACATAATTATTTCATACTGGGCAAGCCGCTACAAGGAAATGTTTGAGCTTTAAGCTGGGTGTTTTAGCAATGTAAGTTCAGTCTGTTTCATCAGTCTGTTTCATATGAAGTATGCCAGTCTTTCCGATGCGTCCCTCGTAGCTCGCAGAGCGAAGTGGGAGACTGGCTCGAGGCGTTTTCCACCGTCGTCCTGCGGACTATGGAGGACAGGTCGGGAAAAACGCCATACTTCTTCGTACAAAACAAGTCTATTACACCCTGCCTAACAGTAACTTAACGGGTAACCGTTAAGCTCGATGGGGCTGAAAAGTAGGCCAAGTCTCGATGAGACTGGCATTTTTGTGTCGGCTTCATCGAAGCCAGCCCTACTTCAATGCGCAAAATAAGGCTATTCCCTCCCAGCTTAACGGTTACCTAAAAACATGTTATGCTGAACTCAATCATCAAAGAGTAGTTAATGTAAATATATAACAATAACCATGTTAAGTGTTAACGTCACCTATTAAACAAATCAGTGTAAACAGCGGCCAAATAACACAGAATATCCAGACGTTCACCGCCTCGTAGGATTCGTTACTCAAATTCCTTTAGTTCCCCCGACATCACGTCTTCTAATATGCTCTTCAACTGTGAGTCTTCGTCAGGTTGGTTAATTTTAGGATTGAGCACCACATCGAAGACACCGAAGTCTTGATTGATCCCAACATCGTCGAAGTAATGAGATCGGGTGTGTGACGCCGACCAGATTAAAACATCGGCTTCATAGTTCCAATTCCTACGATTTTCGCCATATGCAGGTCCAGTCAGATTGCTGCTCCCGATAAGTGCGACAACAGGCCGTTGTGCTCGCATCCGTATCGCAACCTTAGCATGCCAATTCTTCTTGGGTGCATAGAATGCGTGAACAGTCACCCCAGCTTTGCGTAAATCTGCAACGAAGTTCCGATAAAAATCCTGATAAAACTGTGGATATAACTTGCCCGCGATAGTCTTCAGTTTGCCACCTTTGCATCCGGGGAGAATTGCGTTCCGAAGGTCATCATCAAGAACATTGTATCGGCCATCGTCTGGTTGCCAAATGTAGCCAGAACATAATATTGTAGAATCACCAGCAGACGATGTCAGGAGCATATTCAACAGCCGTCGAAATGGGCTGTAGACTTTGTCCTTCCTGAGTGTGGTCTTTAGAGGCATAATATTTCAGCAGACGTAAAAAATCATATGTCGCATTTAACGGTTGTCTGTTTTTTCCTTGTTCGAATCTATGTTTTCATGTAATCTTGCAACACTTAATCATTGTTTTTACAAACGGCATTTCCTTACTCCTTTTTTTGTAATTTTACATTATGCTTTATCGCAATGGTTTCAGATGTCATGTGTTTGTTATGCTTTTAATTTTTTCGAATCTGAATATCTGTAAAAAGGCGGGGTCTTCCGCCATAAGCTATGCCCTGTGGCTATTCTTTGACAGCCGTTACAACAGCAGAGACCTCTGGTTTCATTTTTTCGACCCACACTGGAGTATGATAGCAATCCACCTTCCAGCCTTTTTTACCCGAACTCCATTTCTCTATCCATCCATGGCTGTATGTGATCAGAAAGGCGGAACCCTTTCTGGTAACTTTGCCGGTTACGTTGTCCGAGTTTTTAGCCACGCCGTCCGCGATCTCGACGTATCGCTGGGCTCTTTTGTCCTTGTAGGTCAGCATCCACTTGCCGTCCAGCGCTGTCACCAGCGCATCAGCATCTTCAACCTTCCCGGCTGTTTCCGTGCCGTTAGCATCGCTATTTCCGGCATCACCAAGCTTCTTCGCTGTGATAGTCCTCGTCCCCTGGTCGCTGTCCCCTTTGGTTCCAGAAGAAACAAGTGGCAATGTCAGCGAACAAACACCGTTATAACTGCCGTACCATGTTATTTCTACGGCGTTTTTCTTCAGTTCCCAGCGTCCACTCCGCAAACTGTCGCTGGGACAGGTCACTGTTCCATCCTCGTCGAAGATCCAGATAGCCCTGTAGTTTGATTTTATGCACTGGACTTCCCACTTGCCTATCAGTTCACCTGTGATATTGTCCTCATGTGACACCATGTCCTTGCCGGATTTTACATCCTTGGCACCGACAATATTGATCTCCCTCTGCACCGCACCGGCACCCTCCAAATCGCCCTTGCCACCAAGCTGTTTCTTTAAATCTTCAAGCTGCGCAAGGTATTTCTTCTTGATCGGGTCAAGTGCCGAGTTAACCTGCGCCTGGTAAGCTTTACGAGCCACCGTCAAGGCCGACGGTTCCTTACTGGCAGCTACATCCTCTTCCGAATTAGTCACAGCCTCCTTTATCGATCTTGATTTCCCATCAGAGTAAACGGTAATCGCCACGAGCACGAAAACCGCCATCACGAACGTCATATGCTTCATTACATACCTCCTATTTTAGCAGTTTTTCCTGTTCTTCAGGTGCCAGTTCCGATGTCCGCACAGAAATCTCAAATACTGTCTTTTTAATCTCCTCACCGTCCCATGCGTAGCATTGTTTGTCATTGATGTACGCCTTATGGCCAAAACCCCAGCCCGGATGGTCCCTCTCAGGAGAAGCATAAGGATCAATGCACATCGTTCCTCTCACAACCCCCTTTTTAAGGTCGGCAATGCCCAAATGGTATGCGTTGCAGATAAATGTACCAGAGCCATACCACCCATATCGAGAATTGATCTCTAAATCCGCAGTAAGCTTATTTTTTTCGAGAGGAATTATGACATAATCTCCAGTATCTATTCGTTTAATCCTGAGATAGCGCATGTCTTCGGGAGCATCTTTCTTAACTTTCTCCTTGTTCCATTTTTCTGGATTATTCGATGAAAAAACCACCGTCCATTCTTTACCAATCTCGTTGGTCTTCCGGTTGATTGAAAGTTTTTCCATCTCCCTCTGCACCGCACCGGCCCCCTCCAGATCGCCTTTGCCTCCTAACTGCTTTTTCAAATCCTCGAGCTGGGCGAGATATTTCTTCTTGATGGGATCAAGCACAGAATTCACCTGCGCCTGGTAGGCCTTTCTGGCTTGGGTCAGAGCCGCTGGTTCCTTATTCTCTGCTTCATCCTTTTTGTCCGTTGCGTTAATAGATAGCCCCGCCATCATAAGACAGCAGGCCAGCAGTACAATCTTCTTTGTCTTCATTGATATCCTTTTTTGTTTATATCCTAACGCTTTTTGCTTTTATTATCCTTAGGCAAATTCCCCGAAACAAAATTCTTGAGGCTTTTAACAATTACTGGAAGCGGTGAGGGAATTGTGAACTTTTTTAATTTTCCATCTTCAAATTTAATCTTTACACCAGCGATAAAAAGACCTAAGGCAAACGCCCATGGGATTGCGATGAAACCCCATTCCAATGGACTTTTCATAGATATCGAGTTTATAAGAAGCTCTTGGTCTGCAGAATTTTTAAATCGAGGCCGGAAGAATCCGCTTTTTGATTCTGAAATAAATGTTGACAAATCCAGAATTGCTTTTTCAGGCTTATTTTTGGCGAGGGCAATAAAATCTGGATTTTCTTCAGATAATTTTAGGCTTGCACTATAGCAAAAATTGAAATCGTACAGAAAGCTCGAAAGTTCCGATGCCTTGATAGTCTCATCACCTTGAATTACGACGTTAAACAATGATCTGGAATCCATAGCTATTTCCCGTTTTTTATGTTACATTTGTGGTTACACTGTAATACCAATTCAGTAAACTCCTCTTTTCTTCATTGGTTTTGCGATTATAGATCGGCAGAAAGTTTGGCAGGGATATATGCGCAGACAAAAAAAAGGAGCGCACTCAATCCGCACTCCCGTAGAGGCACTGGTATGCCCTTGTAGAAATGCTGAAGAGGCGCCCCAGAGCGGGGCGCAACTTCCAACATCGTTTCTTGTGCAAAAAATTTGGTCGTTTTTAGCGGAAACGTCTGTCAAAAATTACGTTAATTTTAATCAACTTGTCTGGAATCTCTGCTCCGACATCGGAATCGGCAAACCAGACAAACTACAAACCTATGCGGTGATTTACACTTGGGGCGGATGCTGTCAAGCCCGATTCCGCATTTTCGTTGCATGCCATGGCGGAATCGTATATTTTATAAGTTTCCAAATATGAGAGCTACGGCATATGAGAATATTCCTGACAGGCGTAAGTTGTGTCGGCAAGAGCACCATCGGTGGATACCTTGCCGTATTGTTCGGCATCTCCTTTCTCGATGCGGACAATGGATCATCGTTTTTAAGCCTTCATTTGCTACAAGAAAGGCACAGACGAAGATCCTCCAGAATTTGTTTTAAGAAATCGGATTGAACAACAACAAAGAATCAGATTTTCTTCGCACTAATTCTCTCTGAAGTTCCCTCCTAAATTATTTTTCTATTATTTTCTTCTTCGCGTTGTTTTTTATTTGACAAAATATGATATGTATATATACTAATCATATATTTCTATCATTTAAATCCAGTAAAAAGAGGAGAATTCGGGAATGAAGGAGAGAATTTCGACGGAGATGCTGAAGCAGCGCATAGGCGCAAGGATCAGGAAGCTCGGGGAGAGCGGAATTTTCATATCCGGTTCGTTTGTACGGACCGACCGCAAGTGCGGCAACCCGTCCTGCCGATGCGCGGACGGAGGGAAAAAACATCCCTGCTGCCTGTTGACCAGCAAAGTAAAAGGGAAAACGAAAGCCGTATATGTACCAGTGGATATGCAAGATGAGGTGTCAGGATGGGTTGTAGAGTACAGAAAGATCAGACGGTTGCTCAAGGAAATCGACAGCCTGAGCGAGCGGATAATCAAACAGCATGTAAGTGTAAGGCGGGCCGTAAGCAAAAACTTAAGGCTCCAGAGCCGGTTGCGGCGGACCTCTTAAAAATAACGCTCGACCATTTCTTTCCCCGCTTCAACAAAAGTTTGGCTAAATTGCCGGATCCTCGTCTGCCGGAACGGATTGTCTATCCGAAGGAGCATTTGTTCTTCCTTGGCCTGTCCATGTTTTTGTTCCACTGCGGTAGCCGCAGCCAGTTGGAGAACGACAGGAAAACCCCTGCGTTTCGCCGCAATCTGTTGGAGCTGAGCGGTACGGGCGAGGCGTGTGTTGCCAGCACCGAAGCCATGAACTACCTCATGGAAAAAATGGATCCGTCCGACGGCATGGAACTTATCTCCGGCGAAATGGTGAACAGCCTGATTCGCTCCCGGGTACTGGACAAATACCGCAATTCGAGTGGCGAGTTCATGATCGCGATGGATGGGGTCCATCTTTTCACCCGTAAGGGAGAGCATCCCAATTCAGTGAGCAAGACTATAGATGGCGAGAGTTACAGCTATTACTATGCGCTTGAGGCAAAGCTTGTCACCATGGATGGGATGGGCCTTTCCCTGGCAACGGTGTTCATCGAGACAAAGGAGGAGTACAGCAAGGAAGATTGCGAACTCAACGCCTTCTACCGTCTTGCCCCGATATTGAAAAGTCGTTTCCCAAGATTGCTGATGTGCATATTGCTCGACAGCCTTTATTCGAACCAGAACGTGCTGCGCATATGCACGGAGAATGGATGGGGATACTTCATCACGTTGAAAGCTGGCTCCATCCCGTCCCTGTACGAGGCGGCGGTAGGACAAGTCAAAGATTTTCCGCGGCAGTCAATAGACCATAGCCCGGAAAAAGGAGTCTATCGGCATATCTCGTGGGCGTTGAACATGAAGCACGAAGGGAATCATTGCCATGTCATGTTCTGCGAAGAATCGCGAGTCACAAAGAAGGGAATTGAGAGAATAATGTTTGCCTGGGAGACAGATGTCAGACCAGATGAAAATAATGCCGTGCAACTAGATTTGCTTGGCGGAAATCCTTCCGCACAAGCAAATCTATAAGTTTCCACAATTGGCAAAATTGTGGAAACGTCATCTGAATATTATTTTTCTATGCCAGAACTGCACACCCGCATCCTTTTTA
>CAIQLG010000073.1 GCA_903872565.1 uncultured Lentisphaerota bacterium
GAACATATTTAATCCTGGCTTGGCACGGTTCCTGATACTATAACCCAAGATAAAGACAGGAGTTTGAAAATGAACAAGACTATTGGGAAAATTACAGCGACTGGACTTCAGCAGCTCGACGACCTGCTCGGGGGTGGGCTTCTCCCTGGGGAAATATTCCTCCTTGGGGGAAGGAAGGGCTCGGGCAAGACAACACTAGCAGTAAAAATGGTCTTGCGCACGGCCGCCGCACATAAGACCAGGGTTCTCTTTTATTCACTTGAAACGAAGATATGCGATATTGCCAGAAAGATGGACGATATCTCGGATAGACAAGAACATGAATATCTGTTCCTGCCAGATGATTCACATCCCAGGAAAGGAACGGACAATAGCCCTGCCAGACGAGTTGCAAAGGATGTTTTAATTATTGATAACCCAGGGGTAAGCATCAATATGCTTAAGAAAATCTCCGAGGAAATGGAAGCTGAACTCCTTGTCATTGACTATCTCCAATTGATGAATGATGGAGAAAAGAAAAGATCTTTTCCCTATGATGCCGTCATGCTAGAAATTAAGGAGTTGTCCGGAGCGTTGGAAATTCCAGTCATAATTCTTGTTCAGACAGGGAGATCTTACTCGTCAATAGCTTCTCCGTTTAAGAAATGCGAGAAATATTCCGATGTCATTGGTTATATTCAAGATGTCGGGACTTTCAAAAAAAAGATAAGAAGCATGTCGATTATGAAAAACAGAAGAGGTGATTTTAAAAACATCCGTATCCCCAAGTTCAACAGAACAGGAACCAGATACATTGATTTCGGAACACTCGGTCTTAAAATCGGAGATGAGATCTGTTTCAAGCCAACGGGAGAGATATTCCATGTCGGCTCCGGAAATGGAACTCCGGGCAACGGCGGGACCCTGATCCGTCTTCCAAGGCCAGAACCCAGATCCGGGGGCTCCCTGTTTTCAATCCGTGCCTTGACTAGACTGCTCCGGGATGGGAATCTTCCCTATGAGCTCGATGTATATGATCTCTGGACATATAAGGGAAAAACCTTCCGGGAGATTTACGAGGGAATCGAAAAGATTGAACAAATTGTGAAAAATAGACAAAGGAGGAATCAGTAATGGAAAGTAAATCAACTCTAAAAGTCGAGGCTACCGCCTGCGTTAACGATCCTCGCTCCGGTGCTGTTACCGGCAAGCGTATGATCATGAATTTTCAAGAGGAGGAAGCGAGTGTATTGAGACCTTCGGTTTTTATCGAGGCATGCAAAGTATTAGGACTGGATGCAGATAAAATGGAGTTGCAGTATTGTATCGAGGAGCTAGATGGTGGCGGTATTGGTTGCATTTATACGGGAGAGGATACGGACGGGAGAGAAACTCGCCTAAGCTTAATTGGAAATAAATTGTTCTGGGATCACGCTTGGTGTAACTCCTGATATGATCGCAGAGCATTCCTTGAAGAACGCTAAAAAACGATTCAAGCGGAAGAGCGACCACTGCAACTGGTTTGATGTGAAACTATAAAAATATAGATTCTTTATCAGAGTTGTCCCACAGGACGACGGACTAATGGATTTCTTGATTGGTGGATTATTGGGTTTGAGGCCAGAATTAGACAAAGACGCTTTATGCCAAATTGCAATGCAAAATAGGCATTTTGCATTAATGAAAGGAATTAGGATATGCGCAAACAGACAAACGAAATAACTCAGATTGATGGCAAGGGAGAAATCAAAATACTAACTTCCATAGAGCACATAAAGTTGAGACCAAAAATTTACATGGGCAACTTGGGCGACGGGACCAGTCCAGACGACGGGATATATCGTCTTTTAAAGGAGATAATAGACAACAGTGTAGATGAGTACATAATGGGGTATGGCAAACATATAGATATCAATCTCCGCAAGAACACCATTGCTGTGAGAGACTACGGGCGCGGAATTCAATTCGAGACGCTCGTTGACTGCGCCACTAAAATAAAGACTGGGGAGAAGATCAACAGCAGAACATCTCAGCTTCCCGTGGAACACAGCGGAATTGGGATGAAACTCGTCAATGCTCTTTCAGAAAGGTTCACGGTCATATCCTATCGGAACCGGAAGTTCAGAAAAGCAAATTTTCTCCAAGGCAAGCTTGACTCGGAAAGCACTGGAAAGTCATCGAAAGAAAATGGAACATACATCATGTTCACGCCAGATCCGGCAATATTTTCAAAATACAAGTTCAAAAAGGAATTCATAAAAATGATGCTCCTAAGCCATGCGTCTGGCAACAACGGCCTTTCTCTATCTTTCAACAGGGAGCAATTCAACTCGAATAAAGGCCTTTGCAATCAAGGCATCGCCGATTCACCGAATGCGATTTCGCCCAAAACAGATATTAATGAAAGTATGAGCAAAAAGATACTATCTGCAAGATGCCGCCTTATGCAGGATGCAACGGCAATGCCCTTGAACCCAAGTTTTTTCTGCGATTGTAAATGCCAGCCCGAAGGATCCGTTGAAAAAGACGGAGGGGTTATGATATTCATAACTGAAGCAGAATCAGCTTCCGGCTGTATTCTGGCATGCAGGGATCCATATACTCAAGCAATACTGACTTTGCCTTCTCGGCAGTCACATGTTGACACTGGAAAAACGACATGCAAAATTACAATTGACCTAAACAGGTCGCTCCTGCAGGTTATAAAATCCTTAGGTATAGAGTCCAAGTCTGATAATTTGAGATACAATACTATTATCATAGCCACGAAAAAAGATGCGTTTGGAATATACATGAGGAAGCTACTGGTCAAGTTTTTCCAGTTCATATTCCCTGAAATTGTTTTTTCAGGACACGTGTCTATTCTCGAATATCCGACCTACAAGGTTAGTAGCAGGCGAAATAATATTTACTGCTTTGATGACCAGGATTACAAAAATACGTTGATTAAACTTGGAACTGAAGCTGAAACAAATAGATTTAGCTCTATCGGTCAGTTTTCACCCTCCGAATTTGAACAATTCATTGGAAGAAAGATTAAACTCACACCGGTAAAACCTTGCCGTAACTTGAAAGCTTATGACATTCCGGACGTTCTTAAAGAATTTACCAAAAAATCACACGGTATGGTCTTGCCGTTATAAAGGAAAAGGAATAAACTGTGAAAAACCCACCGGGAGATTTACAAGAAGAGATGAAAAC
>CAIQLG010000074.1 GCA_903872565.1 uncultured Lentisphaerota bacterium
ATAATTATTTTTATTAATTAAGCCAACACTAACATTTTGATTGTTTTCATTTCTGATATTCCCTTGCTTTATTATTTAGCTTCTTGTTTTCTTTAGATATTGTTTTTTCCACAGAAGGCACCGAAACCACTGAGATATTTTCTTCATGCCCTTTTTTTCGTTTTGCAATGTCTTCTTGATCTTCGGGTGATAAGGGCTGGACATTTGTAATCTTTGAATCTTCGCCCTTAATTTTTCTTTTTTGCTCTGGCGTGAGATTGATGTTGAGATTCATTATGTCCTCCATTTTCATTGTTTATTGTTTTCTAAATCCAACTGGATTTTTCGAACCAACTCAAGAGGACGTTCATTGAAGGTGCAGAGGTAAGAATGCGGGCATAAAAAAAGGAGCGCACTCACAACTACACCCCTATAGAGGCACTGGCATGCCCGCGCGGAAATGTAGAGGAATACGCCCCAAATGCGGGGCGTAACCTCAAACATCGTATTCCACGCAAGTAAAACTGCCAGTTTTCTATAAGGAACGTCTGTCTGAAATTACACTAAATTAAATTTTTGCTGAAAAAATTCTCCCTTGAACTTGTTATAAATCCTTCAACTCAATGAGTTAAAATAATTCGAATTTCAAATATTTCAAACTATTCTGCCAACCTTTTCCACTTCGTTCTTCACAACCCCTCACTGATTGTGGTCGTTACAACTTATATGTTTAATAGACAATGAATTATGATGCATATAATGCCAGTCTCATCCCACGTCGTCCCGCATTCGCGGTACCGGTACTATGAGGGACAGGTCGAGACTTGGCCTACTCTGTGCAAATATTCTTGCCGAGGATGTGGGGAATCGGGCGAATAAAAGACTCAGGATTTGAAAAAACCATTCGCATGTGTATATTTGTCTTCACATAACAACAAGTGATGACATATATTCACAGTAAGGGGGCTGAAATGAATGCCATTGAAAAACTTGCAAAAAAGATTGGGATTGTGAGCATAAAGGACTTGCGCAAGCTGGGATTGCATCCGGAAAAGCTTCGTAAGCTTGTCTTGGCTGGTAAAATGATTCGTCTTGACCGCGGACTTTACAGGCTAGCAGATCAGGATTGGGATTTTCACGATTCCCTTGCAATAGTGGCCAAGGCTCAGCCGGAAGCGGTTATCTGTCTTTCTTCCGCATTGTTCTATCATCAAATTGGGACACAGATGCCGCATGAGATATGGATCGCCCTGCCAAGGGGGAGACTGCGACCTCCCAAGCTAGAAACATTGTCAATTCGCGTTTTCCGTTATTCGCCGAAGACCCTTGTGTCTGGAATTGACGAGGCATCTATAAGTGGCGTGAAAGTCAGAATAACTTCTCCTGCAAGAACGATTGCGGACTGTTTCAAGTTCAGGAACAAGATTGGGCTTGACATAGCACTTGAAGCGCTACGCGAGGGATGGAGAAGGAAGCGTTTCACGGTAGATGAACTGACTGCCCAGTCAAGGATATGTCGAGTAGAACATCTGATGGCACCATATGTTGAGACAACGGTGGTATCATGAGCAAGGCAAAACCCAAAAATATTGCAGCGTCCGTCAGACAGAAACTCTTGAATCTGTCACATAAACAAGGTGAACCTTTCGAGCAGGTCGCGATCAGCTATGCGCTTGAGCGCATGCTTTATCGCTTGTCGCTTTCAAGCCGGGCAGATCGTTTCATCCTAAAAGGGGCAATATTGTTCAGATATTGGCTTCCGGAGCTTCGTCGTCCGACCCTTGACATGGATTTGCTTGGATTGGGCTTCCATGATGTTGAAGAAGTCCTTTCCGTCTTCAGGGAGGCTCTTTCTCTGCCAGTCCTCGATGATGGCCTGATTTTTGATGGTGATACCCTGCAAGGTTCTTTTATAAGGGAAGGCAATCAGTACCACGGTGTCCGTGTTCAGTTGCAATCATGGCTGACAACTGCAAAACTTTCTCTTCAGTTTGACATAGGTTTTGGAGATGCGGTTTTGCCAAAGCCAATCATGATGGATCTTCCGCCGTTGCTTTCCTTTCCATCCGCAAGGATTGCGGCATATTCCCGTTATTCCACAGTGACCGAAAAATTTCAAGCCATGACAACCCTTGCCTTAAGGAACAGCCGCATGAAAGACTATTTCGATATATGGATTCTTTCCCAGCACTTCTCTTTTGACGGGGGCACTTTGCGCGAAGCTCTGGAGGCGACATTCTCGAGACGAAACACCCCTATGCCTTCCGAAATGCCGGTCGGGCTTAGTGCGGAATTCGGAGAGGCCACAGATAAGCAGGCGCAGTGGAGGGGATTTCTGCGACGTATTGGCTCCAAGGAAGACGCCCCATTCCCGGTGATAGTAAAAGAAATCGCGGCCTTTCTTGGTCCTATTCTGTTCCCTGCCGACAAGAAGCGGCTTAGAAATCTGAAATGGGCGGCAAAAGGTCCTTGGCTAAATATTAATAAGCTTTAATTTTTCGCATAATTATTAGCGCGTGCCTCAGGAACTTGGGACTTGAACTCCATTGAATATCCAATAACGAACCCCACCTCGCTCTTCGAGCTACGAGGGGCAGGCAGGGATTATCCAATTTCCAAGTTCATTTTTTTCTAAATCTTATTATGTGATCAGGAAATAGTATAGACTTTGTCATTACGCCTGATTTTATCTTCCGACACGAAAGTTACAGTTTCGCCTTTGTGGGCGGCATCCCTTTTTTTTCCTTCGACCTGCAATTCTCCGACATCAAAGATAATACATCCGGTCTTGGTCCCTGTGACAAGCAGCTTGTCTCCTTTTTTGAGATCTCCTGCCTTTAGATCGAGTTCCGCGATCTTGATTTTATTGTAATAGTTCACGATGATGCCCAGAGCTGTTTTCTTCAATGTTGCAGCGCTTCCAGAGATTCCGCTCCATACGCCCGC
This sequence comes from uncultured Lentisphaerota bacterium, assembly GCA_903872565.1. Classification (GTDB taxonomy): domain Bacteria; phylum Verrucomicrobiota; class Lentisphaeria; order Victivallales; family GWF2-50-93; genus CAIQLG01. The sequence goes on from CAIQLG010000074.1 coordinate 2,926, forward strand.
GATGTCGCCGAGATAATAACCACCGTGCCAGAAACCCCTGTTGAAGACTTTTCCCAGTTCCTTTTCGAGTTTTTCAGCCTTTTTCGCCGAGAATTTGCCTCTCCTCCACAGTCCCACGGCATTCTTGTAGGCCGCAGTCACTGTCCCCACGTATTCCGGAGGGCGTCCACGTCCCTCGATTTTCAGCACCTTCACGCCAGTGTCGAGGATTTTGTCAATTATCCGTATGGTGCAAAGATCGCTCGGGGACATCACGTACTGGTTGTCAACAGTCATCTCATAGCCGGTCTCCTCGTCTATGACCCGGTATTTCCTTCTGCAAGTCTGATAGCAGTCGCCCCGGTTTGCAGAACTATTGTATTTCGCGATGCTCATGTAGCATTTGCCTGAGATCGAGACGCACAATGCCCCATGGGCGAAAATCTCGATCCTGACGAGTTCGCCGCTCGGCCCTCTGAGTTTCTCCTCGCGGATCTTTCCAATTATATTTCCGATTTGAGCGAGGGTAAGCTCTCTGGCAAGAATTATTGTGTCTGCGAATTTCGCAAAAAACTTGACGGCCTCGTAGTTCGAGACGTTTGCCTGGACGGAGATGTGCACGGGAATGCCGGCGGATCTCGCGAGTTCCATTACGGCGACATCGGTGACGATTATAGCCGCAACACCAGCCTTGGCGGCAGCATTGCATATTTTTCCCGCCTCCTCGAGTTCCTCATCGTATATGACTGAATTTAGCGCGAGATAAGGATTTGCACCGAATTTCCGGCAGAACCTGACGATTTTTGGGAGATCCGAAACTGCGAAATTCGCAGCCGCCCGGGATCGCATGTTCAGCTTGCCGACACCAAAATAGACCGAGTCGGCTCCGGCCTTGAGCGCCGAGGCAAGTGACTCGAAGTCGCCGGCGGGGGCGAGAATTTCTATCTTTTCAGCTCTGTTCACATCGAATCTCCTGTCGTTGAGAGATTCCAGTGCTGTCCTTTTTCATAGGGGGTATTGCCGAGCCGCACTTCGAGCATGTGAAACTTATTTCAGGCATTAAGACCTTCCTGTGAAAGCAGGCAACTCATATTACCTTCAATCCTGGGATGAACGTGAAATCTCTTAAATTTAGAGTGAGTAGAGGTAGTTTTCTTTCAATGCTGACAGAGGCTATAATCGCATCTGGAATGAGAAGCCCGTGGCTTTTTGAATAACTTTTGACTAATTCGATTGCCTGACGCGAAGAATATTCGGTAATATGTATGGTCTCGTAGTTGGCAAGAAATCTCTCTATTTTCCTTAACTCAATTTTATTCAATGCACCTTGGAGGAGTTCCATAACAACAAGAGACGGGACATGTACCTGATACTTACTAAGTGTGTCAAAGAGAATTTCATCCCCTCGGAATATTGAGATGAAAATACAGGTATCCACGGCTACCTTGTCCACTGTTTCAATCTCCAGATTTTTTTTATTTCAGCAGAACTGAGATTATCTTCGAATCTGTCCCTCCATATACCAACGATGCCAGATTGAGTTTGAGACTTTTTTTTGACGCTTTCCATAGGAAATACAATAACTTCGACTTTTTGATTTAGGAATTTCCGAGGAATCTTGAAAACAGAGCTCTCGGAATTCACTTGAATTATCTGACGTATTGCATTCATAATTGTTCCTGTCCAGCATTGGTTTTGTAACTCGGGATTAAGGTACTTGCATATCACTTTAAAGTCAAACATGCAAGAAGAATATTAATTGACTGGCACTTCGCATTCGGGCAGATTAATTCAGCATTCTCCAGACCCTGTAGAGTTCGGTGACTCCCCAGGCCTGTGCATCGCAGCCTCTCTGTGTGTGCGGGATATCGCCGTCCATTATTTCCGGTATGTTGCCGGCGCATCCCTCCATCAGTGTGGAGAGTGAAGACGAGAGTATCGCCCTGGCGGTGTCGGCGCCATTGTTTCCGAAAGTCCTGTAATGAGCCTCGGCATATAGGGGGAACTGCCAGGTCCAGGCCGTGCCATTGTGATATGCAGGCTTTCTCCTGTTGTCCTCGTCTCCCTCGTATCTTCCCCAGTAGGGGCTTGACGGGTGGTTGAGCAGTCTGCCGTCGCTGCTTATTATGGGGAGCTGATATTCCACTTGTTTGTCTGCGAGGCTCCGTATCGCACCTGGCACCAGCAGTTCCTGTGCCGAGATAAGAATGTTGCGACAGGTCTCGAAGTCGTCAATGGCGCCGAGAGTGATGCACAGCAGCTGGTTGGGGCGCAGGGAGTCGTCCGGTAAAGCGTCTGCGGCTCTGGTTCCCTTATTCCCGTGCAGGCAGTCGGAGAGCCACATCCTGTCAGGGTTCCGGAAAGAGGAAAAAATTGATTTTTTCACCTTTGTGGCAAGAGACTTCCAATTTTCATCGCCAGTCCTTTTCGCCAGGAAATCCAGTGCCGCGAACCACAGTGCCTGAATCTCGACGGGATAGCCTTCCCTTGGCGTGCCAGCAGGATAGTTCGTGTCCATCCATGTGAAATGCGACGGGCTGAAGACAAGTCCGCTTTCCGGATCGCAGCTTATTCCGTTCGGTGTCCCATTCACATAATACTGTGCTATTCCTTGAAGTATATCAATAATTTTTTCAGAATTGTCGGTTTTCTCTTCGAGGAAGTCGAAGGATTTTTCCGCTTCGCAGAGGTCTCTACAGGCGGTGAACAGCCATAGAGGTGCATCGCTTGTGTCCCTGTTTGCCGCGTTGTTTCCGTGAATCATGTTGGGGATGGTCCCTTTTTCCGCGAATTTCGCAAAGAGCATAAGGATTTCCCTGACCTCCGTGGTCATTCCGGCGGCGATCATTCCTCTCGCGCAGATCAGGGTGTCGCGTCCCCAGTCTAGGAACCACGGATATCCGGCGATAACAGTTTTGTATTTCTCCCTTTTCACGATGAATTTTTTCATCGCTGTCTCGAGTACCTGTTCGAAGGAGCTGTATTTGTGATCCGGCGGGCGGCGGCAGAGGTTGACCTGGATTTTATCCTTTTCGAAAGGGGTGATGGCCTGTCCGAGGATCTGTTCGCACTCGCCTCCGCCTATCTCGACCTCGAAATATCCCGGGCTGAAAAGATCCGTTTGCGCTTCAAGTCCCCTCTGTGCCTCCTTGAACTGATAGACGGAATAATTCCATTCTGGTGCCTTGTGGAACTGCCCTTTAAGTGTGGAGATGTTGAGGGTTCTGTCCGGCGACGGTTTGAAATTGAAATATTTTGCGGTGGAGGTGACAGCACCCGGCCAGATTTTTTCCGGGCCATTCATTGCGATTGTCCTATGGTGGAAGTTCCTGTCCTCGATGTCGGGTCTTATCACGAGAGTGACGGGCGTGTTGTCGTCGAGGTAGAACTTCCTTTTCTTTGCGTTTTCCCTGTAGATGTTAACCCCGGTCACATTTCTGTCGTTCATCATGAAGCATGTCACGCACAGGCTGACAAATATTCCGTTGCCGATCGGGATGTTGAATGTCCAGACGCCACTCCCGTCCTCGTCCACGATGAAGTTTTCCGTGCTGTCAATGGAGAGAGGCACAGAGCGTCCGCGGAAGCGCACCCATATTCTGCAACGCCTCCACATGATATGCCTGTCTTCGGGGAATTCTGGATTGAGGTTTGCGGCGAGCAGGGCATCATATCTGCTCGGGAGTTCTCCCCATTTCATTGCGGCCCTGAGCATCGCGCCACGGCCGTTGGTCTGGAGGAAGACATTGTCAGAACTGCGGATTTCGCGGTTTCCGTAGAAGAGCGACATGTCTTCGACGGTGTCCGGCAGGAAGAGAAGTTCGGAAGACTCCCTCTTCGAGACGGGGTCCGCATAGACCGACATTTTTATCTTTCTGACACTTTGCTTGTCTGGGGCGGGGCAGGGGGGGAATATTGCGAAATATGAATTGGTATTTTCCTGGCGGAGCGAGTCTCTCTGTACGAGGATTGTCTTTCCGTCGTCGCCTGTGATTCTCGCGCGGAACCGGTACGGTGCTTTTATGAAGATGAAATGATCCGGCGGGACTATTACTTTTCTTCTGATGTCTCGCGGCCATTCCCAGAAGACCACCGGAATTTCGCCGGATTTGTCGAATATTGTTTTTCTGCAGAATTCCACCGGATCGGATAGGACAAGAGATGCAAGGGAAACGACATCGGTGTCTATCAGGACTTCAGACTTGTTAAGCCAGCACACGACATCGAGCACCACTGCCGCCGCACGCTGTCTGTCAATCCTGTCGGGCTTCAGGATTTTTCTATTCTCGGAGTCGTGAATTTTCCTCATGTCATCTATCGAAGGCGAAAGGCATAGCACCTGTCCCATTGCGAGCACCATCGAATATTTTTTTTCTGCCGAGAGATACGGGATGAAGTCTTCTTCCGTTATGAGGTCGAGGAGTGCGGTGCAGGTGAATGGCACCTCGTCCGTGGTCCAGGTGGCCTTCTCGAAGTTTTCGCAGTTGAGGTTTATCAGTACGAGGATCTGGTGTTCTCTTGCCGAGTCAGTTCTCAGGAACGCCAGGATTTTAGTGTTTCCGGAATCTATGAATCTGATAGAGGAATTGTTGTAGAATGCCGGATGTGAGATGAGTATGGAGTTGAGCCTTGATATGTGCGGAATCTGATTTTCCTGGTTCTTCCAGTTCAACGCGTTGCTCTCGTGGACCTCTATTTTTTCGGTGGCGAAAAATTCGACTCCGTTGGTGAAACCGAATGCGCCGTTGCTCGATGTGAGCGCGCAGAGTGCCGTCCTCATCCTTGCGTATGCGGGTGAAACACCCGCGAGCCTGGCGTTGTCATGGGTCTCCGCGTAATGCACCATCAGCCCGTCCGAAAAGCTAAGTTCCTGTGCGTAAGGGAGATAGCTTTGTATTTGCTCCTTCGTGTAGTTCTGGAAGAGCTCGGAGTAGGCCCAGTTCATATTCGCATAGTTCAAGAGTCTTCTGGTGACTGCGGGATCGCCTCCAAGGCCTTCGAGCAGGAATATGGTGTCCGGATACTGTTCCCGCACTGTGGCGATGATGAACTGCCAGGCGGGTTCCGGGATCATGTATCCCGCGTCACAGCGGAATCCGTCCACTCCTCTTCCGCACCAGGTGAGGAACACTCGTGAAAAGTACTGCCAGAGTTCCAGCTTGTTGTGGTCGAGTTCGGTGAGGTCGCCCCAGGTTATCCCCCAGGCGCCGGGCGAATGAATTGAACCATCGGGATCCCTGAGTAGCCACTCGGGATGTTCCTCGTGTAATTTCGCCGCCCAGCCAGTATGGTTTATGGCCAGATCTATGAAGACTTTTGCATCTTTCCTGTGCGCTGCGTCAATCAGCTCGAGGAACTGCTGTACCGGTGTCGCCTTTCTGTCGAATTCTATGTATGCCGGATCTATGGCGGTGAAATCCAACGAGGCGTATGGACTGCCGTAGCGCCCCATCCTTGCAAAGACGGTGGGTACGGGATTTATCGGGAGCAGGTGGAGTATCCTGCAGTTCAATCTGTCAACTATATGATCCAGCTCCTTAATCAGGTTCCTGAACGTTCCGGAAGGCGGGATTACAGTATATCCGGAATTGTCGTAGTCTGAAATCTCCTTTTTTTCCTTGGCGGATGGAATCTGGGAGGTCTTGAAATCCTTGTTTGGTCCGAACTGCCGGACAAAAGCGCAGTAGATGCTGTTGGCACAGCAGTACACGGCCGGCCCGACATTTATATGGAAGTTTTCGCCCTCGGCCCAAACTGGCTCGCCGGAGTCGGCTGGCATGAAGAAGCATTTTCCCTCGAAATGTCCGACCTCGATCAGTGCGATGGTCGCGGAATATTCGCCTTCGCCACTTTCCTCCAAGGGGGTATCATGCCAGTCCTGTCCGCTTTTAGCCCTGCGTGTTTCGATGTATTCAATTATTTCCTTCCTCTGGATTTTCCCTTCTCCGAGGTTGGTCATAAGATATGCCCTGCCTTTCCTGGCAGGCTCCATATGGAATCTTATCTGGACTGTGTCGCCCCTGAACAGCAGGGAATGCGAACCAGCTTTAGGCTCCTGTAAAATTTTCATTTGAGATTCCTGTTTTTCAGAATATAATTCAAGATAATTCATCCGCAAGGCGAATATTTCCAAATGCATAATTCCTGATCCGCTGAAAATAATAATGTCTTAAAATTCCACCTTTGGGGGGAATTTTCATTCAGATTTCCCGTCCGCAACCCTTTTTTAACCACAACTCTTTTTTCCACATCTCAAGAGTTATTGAAGCTGCGGGTCAGGAAATCTGAAATGAGTGCTTCTGAAAATAGGATTTTATGGAAATCAATACCTGATTTCCGAGGACAATTTTTCAAGTATCGCGAATTTCTTGTGTGCGTCGTCAGTGTTGAACTGGATGAAGAATTCGCTCTTCCTGCGTTTTGTCGAGGGAATAAGTTTCAATGTGATTTCGCGTTCCTTCGTCGAGAGCGAGATGGCTCCTGCTCTTGCAAGGTTCAGTCTGATCCTGAAAAACATCATGAGATTTTCAATCTGTGGCGGGATTTTACCAAAGCGGTCTGCAAGTTCCTTCTCCATTGCCTCGAAGTCTTTTTCTTTTGCGAGTTTGGCAATTCTCCTGTAGAAGTCAATCCTGAGTTTCTCGAACGGGATGTATTCTGGAGGAATTGCGGCTGGGATTCTGTCTTTTGTTGTTTCGTATGCGAAGTCGAGGAAGTCAATAAAGAGCGAAACTTCCGGCAGAGTTTTGTCTTTCCCTGCCTGTAGTTCGTCCACGGCGCGTTTCAAGAGTGAACAGTAAAGTTCGAACCCGATCGCATTGATATGTCCGCTCTGCTCGTGCCCGAGGAGGTTCCCGGAACCCCTTATTTCGAGGTCTCTGAGGGCGAGGCGGAATCCGGATCCGAGCTGTGTGTATCTTCTTATCGCGGCGATCCGTTCCCTGGCGTTTCCCTCGAGAATTGTCTTTGGCGGAAGCAGCATGTAGGCGTATGCCTGGCGTGTCCACCTGCCGACCCTTCCCCTGAGTTGGTAGAGCTCCGCAAGCCCGAACCTGTCAGCCCGCTCGACCAGTATCGTGTTGGCGTTGGGAATGTCTATCCCCGATTGGATTATCGTGGTGCATACGAGGACATCAATTTTGCCGTCGAGGAAATCGCTCATGATTTTTTCGAGCTCGCTTGCGTGAAGCTGGCCGTGAGCGACTGCGAATTTCGCAGACGGAATAAGCTGTTGAAGGCGGGAACATGTTTTTTCGATGCTCTGTACGCGGTTGTGCAGGTAGTAGACCTGGCCTCCGCGCTGGAGTTCGGCATCTATGGAGGAGGCTACAATTTTCTCGCTGTATTGGCATACTATGGTTTGAATCGGCAGTCTGAACTCTGGCGGCGTCATGATTGCGCTGAGGTCCCTTATCCCGGCGATTGACATGTAAAGCGTTCTGGGAATAGGGGTTGCGGTGAGTGTAAGTATGTCAACAGTTGCTCTGAGTTTTTTAAGTTTCTCCTTCGCCTCCACTCCGAATCGTTGTTCCTCGTCAATTATCAGCAGTCCGAGATTTGCGAATTCCACATCGTGCTGGATGAGCCTGTGGGTTCCGATTATGATGTCTATTTTTCCTTCGGCGAGACTTTTTAGTATTTCCCTCTGCTCGGAATCGCCTTTGAAACGGCTGATCGTCTCGATTATGACGGGATGCTCTGCGAATCTCTCGACAAATGTGTAGAAATGCTGCTGTGCGAGGACAGTGGTGGGGACGAGGAGTGCGACCTGTTTCCCCGCGTTGACGGCCTTGAACGCGGCCCGTGCCGCGACCTCTGTCTTGCCGTAGCCGACATCTCCGCAGACGAGCCTGTCCATGGGGCGCTCGGAGCTCATGTCCACCTTGATCTCTTCTGTGGCCTTTTTCTGGTCTGGTGTGTCGTGGAATGGAAATGACTCCTCGAAGATGTGTTGTGCCTTGTCGTCTCTGGGGAAGGAGAATCCCGGTTTCTGTATTCTCATTGCCTGCATGTTGAGCATCTGGGCCGCGAGCCCCATGACAGCCCTTGCCGCGTCTATCCTGGATCTTCTCCATTTCGCGGAGCCGATTCTGTTCAGTTTCGGGACGGCTTTTCCAGCTCCGAAATAGCGCGAGAATGAGTTGGCCTGCCAGAGTGGAATGTCAACGGTGACTTCGTCTGCGTACTCGATCCTGAACATCTCATTTTTCCGTCCTTTTTCTTCGGATTCGCGAATTCCCCTGAAAATACCCACCCCGTAGTCGCAATGCGCCACGAAATCGCCCTCGTCAATCTCTGCGAACTGCTGATGGAAGGCTCCCAGTGACCGATGTCCGGAAAGTGATGGAATGAAAGGTAGTCTGTGGTGTGTTTCGCTGAAGTACAGGTCTTTTTCGGTCAGCACGGCGATCTTTGCGGTGGGAACAACAAATCCGAAGCTGAGGGGGGAGATTTCCGAGATTATGTGTTTTGCTGGTATTTCAAACCTTGAGCACCAGTCGCTTATGCATTCTAGTCCGGCATCATTCCTGCCTGTCAGGAATATGCTGTATCCAGTGTCGAACAACTGCCTTATCTTGTCTGCAAGAATTTGTTGCACATATATTCCCGTAGCCGCTCCTTCTTCTCCCCCTTTAGATTCCCTGCCAGTATCCGAATGCGGAAAGCATTCGCATCTTGTGGCTTCCTGATAATTGTCGGACTCTAATTCATCAAGAAGAAAAAATGTGCCGGTACTATTTTTCCCCGAATCAATGATTGTGTTCCAGTGTGCCAAATCCTTTTTTGTCGCGAACCTTTCCAGGTGGAGCCTGCATTGTTCAGGAAAGACAACGACCAGAACTCCGTCGTTCCCGAGATAGTCGCCCAGGCAGCAGTTTTCGCCTTCTTTTGCGGAATAATTTTTAGGAATTACATTATAAGTATCGGTGGTTCCGCTAGATATCTGTGTTTCCTCCGAGAAGAATCTCATTGTCTCCACTCTTTCTCCCCAGAATTCTATTCGCACCGGATTTTCGTGGGCAGGCGAAAATATGTCTATGATTCCGCCACGTCTTGAGAATTCGCCCGGAGCGGTCACCTCGTATTCATCATCATAGTCGAGCCTGACAAGTTCGGCGAGCAGTTTTTTCATTGGAATTTCCATTCCGGCCCGGAGCTGCAGAATTTCCCTCTTCAGTTTTTTGGGAGAGGGTAGGGGGTTCAGAAATGAGTTGACGCTTGAGACAATGCATTTGGTGCCAACGGGGTAAGACAACGTTTCGTATAGTGTCCTGGAGCGCAGAATCTCGTTTTCCGGAACCATCGTTCTTCCGTCAGTGGACGTTTCCGGGAAAAAATCTATGGGACGGCCGGTTTGCATCGTCTCCGCGAGTTCCTTCAGGCAGGAAGATATATTTTCTGCGGAGGAACTGTCTGGGCAGACAGCGACGAGATTTTTCCCCGAATTTTGCAGTATTTGCGCAATAACTGGGGCGGCAACAGCAGTCTGCACGAAGCTTATGAAGCGGTTTTCAAGACTATATCCCGAAAACCAGGAGCTTATTGCAGTTTTCAAACAGATTTTTAATTTATGGTCTTGATTTTTATGAATTTTCATATATATGATTAAACTTACGCGTCAATAATATATATTTGAGGGATAAGGAATCTTATAATAATTCAACTAAAACAAGTATAGTGGCATATGACGGAAAAGACAGACAAGAAAGACAAAAAAGTTAAAAAGGTGCAGAGGCCTGCAAAGATGGACAATGTTTCTAAAGGTGCAAAAAGGCAGGTGTCTGCCGTCAAAAAGTCTGCAGAGACAAAAAAAACAACCCCATTGAAAGTGCAGGCGAAATCTTCGGTGAAAGCTATTAAGAAAACTGTGAGCCCCGTTAAAAAGCTGCCAGCCAAACCCGTAACTAAACCTGTTGCAAAAAAAGAACCACAAAAGACTGCCACTATGAAAATAAGTTCAAAAAATGCCAAAAATGCTCAGGCTTCTCCAGGAAAACCAGTTAAGACAGTTAAAAAGGCGAGTCCCAAGCCAGCAATCAAACCACCAGCCCATAAAACTGTGAAAAAAGCTGTTTCACTCCAGAAGGCTAAAGTCGCCAGTCCCGTTCCGGCGGCAAAGAAACATGAGAAAGCGCCAGTTGCTCATAAAATTGCGAAACCTGCAGTTGCAAAAGCGAAAAAAATAGTTCTGGCGAAAGGAAAACCGGACAAACATTTGGAATCTAAAAAGCTTGACACTAACACTTTGAAAAAGCCTTCTGATAAGGCTGAGAAGACGAAGAAACCCGCGCCCCCTGAAAAGGCAAAAACTGCCCCAAAAGTGAAGTTGCAAGAGCAGCCACCGACCGAAAAAAAGAAGAGAGGCAGAAAGCCAGGAACGACGCTTGACAAGGCCAACAAGAAAAAGGAGGCCAACAGCGCGAAGGAAGCAAAGAGGAAAAGACGCGCAGACGATGAGTCAGCAGGTATCAACAAGAACGACACGATGAAGACCTACATGAGCGACATCGGTAAGATTTCGCTCGTGACTAAGGAGGAGGAAGTAGAACTTGCGGCCAAGATACATGGGAATGATCCCAGGGCCAAGGAGGAGGCGAGGACAACACTTATAAAGGCGAATTTGCGGCTTGTCGTGAAGATCGCCCATGATTTCAAGGGGTTGGGGCTTCCGCTTCTCGATCTCATCTCTGAGGGAAATATCGGCCTTATGAGAGCTGTGGAGAAATTCGACCCCGCAAAAGGTGCGAAATTCAGTTCCTATGCGGCGTGGTGGATAAAACAGTCAATGAGGCGCGCCCTTGCGAACCAGGCTAAAACTATCAGGATCCCGGTGCAGTCCGCAGGTAAAATAAACAAGATCAAGTCTGCCAGGGTGAAACTTGCGGAAAAGCTCGGGCGCGACCCGTCCGATGCGGAAATCGCAGATTTCCTCGAGTTCAGCGAGAGAACCGTCTCGGGGCTCAGACTTGCAGACTTAAAGACTTTCTCCCTGCACGATCCGATTCAGCAGGGCGAGGACGGCGAATTCCAGGACATTATTCCCGACCAGAGCGCCTCGATCCCGGACAGGATGCTCGGGGACATCGAATCTGTAGCCAGACTTACAAATCTGCTTTCAAGCCTCGATGACAGGGAAAGAAATATTCTGAGAATGCGTTTCGGACTCGACGGCAATCGCCCGAGGACCCTTGAAGAGGTCAGCCAGGACATTGGCAGGACAAGGGAGCGTGTACGTCAGATACAGAATCAGGCGCTCTCTAAACTGCGTGCAATGCTTGCCGACGAGTCTGGCTTTGTAGCAGATTAACCCCACAGAAAAATCTAATTTAAAAATGATTTTAAAATAATTTCAAGATCCCCATAAAGGAGGTGAAAAAAGATGGTAGAAGTTCGCATGAGAAAAGGTGAGCCGATTGACAAGGTTCTCCGCAAACTTAAGAAGAAACTCGACAAGGAAGGCATTTTGAAGGAACTCAGAAACAGAAGGCATTTCGAAAAGCCTAGCGAAATCAGAAGAAGAACAGAAAGAAGCGCAAAGTCGAGAATTTCATCTTCCAGAAAATCTTCGTAACTAATAAGTTTTACAAAACCTGCCCGTCTGCCTGTGCGTAACTGCATGAGCAGACGGGTTTTTATTGAAACCAGTGGATGGGTGGCTCAAATCAAGGCCACGTGCTTTGTGTGTGGATATTTACTAGTGCCTAGTGCGAAGCTCAGTAAGGAACTGGGAAGCCTTCTTTCGAGAGATTTGCTCCATACCCCCGTGTCTTCCCGGGAGAGCCTTCCTTCAGAATGAAATCCTTTAAGGCAACATTTCCGGCGTGATGAACCCCCCAGGCATAATTCCATTCGGTTGCAGCATCATCTATACGGGAGGTGTCGGCCCGTTTAGGATCTGTCGTTAAAGACGGTTCGTTTTCAAACAGAGGTTTCTCCGAAATGGAATCGGTGACGATGGGTTTGCACAATTTGCTCATTTTCATTAAATCATTCGTGTTGTTTTCAGCCTTGGGGCATGCCCCGATATTTTCGTCGCTATATAAAAGGGATTTCTTAACTATCAATCCATCCTTTTCGCAGAAAAAAAGGGTTTGCTTCTTAGCGTAGACAATACTGTTCTCAATGGTGATTTTGTTTTTCCGCAACCAGATGGCTGTTTTCCCATTACTGATGGTACACTTGTTTAGGAAAATGGTTTTCGCAGGGTGAAACAACGTTATGCTTCCAATGCAGCAATTGTCAAAAATCTGGTTCGCCTTGGTGTTTTTCCCGCTGGAAAAATTGTTGAATACTGAATCAATGACAGTAATGTCATTGTCGCATCTGAGGCGGCAAAACCACAGATTCCTTATACTGCATCCCTTGCCGGATACAAGAAGGTTTAGATCGTAAAATTCACCAGGTTCACCCTCAATGAGAACATTGTCGGCCGTGACATTTACTTCATCCTCGTATTTGCCGGGGAGCAGGTGCAATATCATGCCCGCTTTAAGTTTTCTGATCGCATCCACCGGGGCTTTGATGTCTCCATTTGCCTCGGGGGCGCATTTGACAATGTCTCCCTTCAATTTCCTTGCATCCTTCGCTGAATTCGCAACCAATGGCAGGGTGGAGGTGAAAATCTTCTCGGCTGAAAACAATTTTACCGGAATCATGAAGAAGATGAGCGTAGCCACAGCTGCCGTCTGAAGATATTTCATCAAATGCCCCCTGTTCATATAGTCTTTACATTAAGAAAATATTCTCAAAAGTATTGGTTAGTATAACCGCTCCTGACAAATTTGCAAGACGTGTAAAACGGAAATGTTCCATATTTGTAATGCGTCACTAACCTCGCCACTCCGGCGCGCGGCCTAAAAATGAGGCATTACAGCACTGCGTGTAATATAGGAGTCTAATATTTTTCCGATATTTTCCGTCTTCATCGTCCTCTATGTCGTCTCTTAAAAATGGCGCACGAAGACAAAGAGGACATGATCTCCAATTGAGGACATGGATGATTGTGCGCTGAAATCAAATTCATCTTATTTTCATATGGCTGTGAACGCTCAAAATTTGCCGCCAGCACCTCGGGATCGGCAAATTTTTTCTGGTTCTCTCATTATTTTTTATATACGTCTTTTCTATGGCCAATCTTGACCACGTCGATTGTCAAAATATTGGCTAAAACAGAATATATGACCCTATAGTCTTGAATTCGGATTCTATAGGTATGGTCAGTGCCTAAATACTTTTTCGAATTGGCTGGGAAAGGTGTATGGGCCAAAGATTCGACAGCCGAAACTATCTTTGGTATGTCTGGTTTGTTAATAATTCGTACACAATTATCGTCAAGGATTTGATAAATTATTCCATAGGGAAAGCGATTTGCAAGACACCGCCTGGAATTTAAAGAGAGCATAGTCCAAGCATTGGGAAAAGTTAAAATTCTTTGAATAGCCGAGTAAACTTCTTCTAAAAATTCAGATCCAAGGCCTTCCTGACAATCCTCATAATAGGCAATAGCATGCGCTAATTCCTTCTTGGCTTCCGGATGAAATATATAATTCATTTTGATAGATTAGAACGAAGTTCTGAAAAAACTTCTTCCCCTGGGATCCCTTGCACTTTGCTTTCATCTAGTTCTTTAATTCTTTTTTCTGCTTCTTTTGCCCATAGTTTATCAATATCTGCTTGAGTAGGCAAATTTAAGCTTATAATGAGTTTATCTATCAAAGCTAATCTTTCATCAGATGGGAGAAGCAAGACTTCCTGTTCAACTTTTGGCGATAAAGCTAGCATATTAAATTCTCCGGATTTATTTACTATTTTGTTGTTAATCTAATATACCGATTGAAATGATTATTACAATAGTTTTTATTCCCAGAATCGAGTAGCCGGGGATGTCTCCATCCCCTAGCTCTCACACCACCGGACATACGGTTCCGTATCACGGCGGTTCCTAATTTGATGTTTTTCGCAA
>CAIQLG010000075.1 GCA_903872565.1 uncultured Lentisphaerota bacterium
AAAATTTATCGCAGTTTAATGATTGGATTGGTTCTTGGATTTATTTCTTTCCTATGTATGAAGGGTAAACATTATCTGTTTTCAATGTGGTTTTTTATAATATTTATAATCAGTATGATACCTTCATGTGTATTATTTTATTATAAAGTCTTCCATCAACCGAGAGGAATAATGGTTTTCCCGCAAGCATTGATGTTTCTCACGTATGCTTTCTGTAATTTATATGTTGGTTATAAAAAAGTCAGAGATTATTGGAGGAAAAAGACAGAGTCGGGAAAGATCGAGCATGCCGTACCGTAAAACATGTATCGTAAATCATTCATCCCAAATTTAAATTATCTTGTGCGAAGTCTCCAGAAAATAATTCTGTCACTCATCCATCCCAGCCCTCTCATTTGATGAAAGCCCAAGCAACTTCTTCAATTCGTCCTTCCATTTTATTTTCTTATCATCTTTCCACTCAGCATAGAGCCGATTAATTCTCTCCTTGGAAAACAGCCGTCCCTTCATTTTGCTATTTTCGTTGGAATTACATGTTAAAGAATGGAAGGTGTCATTCTCCCGCTTCCAATTCCGCGATTATCCTTTTCAGTTCTTGGTCGGAGATATTTTCGATTTCGGACTTGTCATAAATTGCAAGAAGGTAGACACGTCTCTCGTCAGGCATGAAGCGGGTTATGACCCTGGCTCCACCGCTTTTGCCTTTTCCCTTACTTCTGACGGCAAGCCTCACCTTGAACTTGAAGCATTGATTACCTAGTGGAGTCCCGGAGCCCGTCCTTTAGCTTGGCTCGCTTGCGGAGGCTGTCGTATTCGGCAATGAATTTCTGCCATTCAAGGAATGGAACCTGCACCGCGGTTCTTGCGCCTGAATGATCGGTCAAGTATTGAACATGAATCTGCATATCTCACCTCGATATTACATAGACTGATTTTTTAACTTTATAACTTTATGTAGTGTTATACCGCATTGTCCTACTGAAGTCAAACTCTGTCCGACTTATAATTTAGAGGGACATCGGGGTTGCATCTTCATCCACGGGATTAACAATTTTGCCCGCGGAACACGCCAATAACGCGAAAAATTAATTCAATTTTGTACTACGGTCGAGATTGAAAAGGAACTGCATTTAAAAATCAGGGAATTGTCAGATGCTTCCGGCATGAAGGTCAAGAAAGGGTGCATTTCCCAAAAATTGAACTTATTTCTCGCAAAGGCGCAAAGCGGAAATTCCATGAAATCATTGGATTTCATTGCGAATTTCCTGCGCAAAGTTTTTTCTTGGCGTTTCCCGATCTCTTCTGGTCCCGGGATCTTCGACTTTGCGCGTTGCGAGAGAATTTCCTATCCTCTATGTTTTTTGCCACAATAAATCACAAGATTAACCATCCTTCGTTCACAACTGAACTATGGATGGCAGGCAAAAGTTAATATTTTATGTGCCTTCTGTGCCTCTTCGTGGCCAAGTTGTTTTATCCTGTCATTCCGTCAGTCACGCCATAGGCTTGGCGAAGGCGGATGAATCATGACTTCCGACTACTGACTTCTCTTCAAGATTTTTACTGTTTTTAGCTATGGGAATGAAGGGGGTGGACTGAAATAAAGGTTCTTTCTTAAAATGAGTGGGTAATAGTTCATATCTATCCCCAACAACTATATTATATTTCATCATTCAAAGAATTTCAACACGATAAACAAGGAAAAAATAAAATGATGAAAGAA
>CAIQLG010000076.1 GCA_903872565.1 uncultured Lentisphaerota bacterium
GAAACGAATGATTCCGAGGATCCCATAGTCTATGATACGCCGATCATCGCCGACACCGTCACATTTCCCCTTTCGTCGAAACTCTCAACCCAGCCCAAGGAAGCAGTCGGATGGGCGGTGGGCGCAGTCTCCGGCGGCTACGGCACGATCCTTCACACCACCGACGGAGGCCAGACCTGGATCAGACAGGGCGTTCAGGACGACATCGCCAATGTGGCCTTGCTAGGAGTCGCGGCAGTGGATGCCCGGGAGGCGTGGGTGGTCGGAGGAAGCGTCATCCTGCACACGAGGGATGGCGGAAAGATGTGGAGCCGCGAGGCGAATGATCAGGATCTGACGGGAGCCGGTCTCTCCGCGGTCTCAGCTGCGGACATATACACCGCCTGGGCGGTGGGAATGGGAGGGATCATTCTCCGTACCACCAACGGCGGGTTGTCATGGGAACGGCAGGGGGGCGGCAAAATTCCGGCGGTTCACCTCAGCGGGGTTTATGCGAGTGACGCCTACCACGTCTGGGTGGTGGGAGGTCCCGAAGGGGTGAACAGCTACGGCACAATTCTGCGCACCACCAACGGCGGTATAACCTGGGACAAGGTGCCTTACACGATCACCCATGATCCAACCCTCACATCTCCTTATCTGATAACGGTTTCTGGCGCGGATGCCAACAGGGTCTGGGCCGTCGGCCATGACCAGATCATGCGCATCTCTGTCACACGGAAAGGAATCACCGTTACCGATCAGACGCCTGAATTCAGCGATTATATGGATGTGAATGGTGTCTTCGCGCTGAACTCGCATACCGTATGGGCGGTTGCGGATTCCTCGAATATCTGGCGTACCAGCAATAGGGGTAAGGCCTGGATTTTGAGAAATAAAGGCAGTTATGACCACGGATATATCTTCAGGGTAAGCGCCATTGACAGGCTGAATGCCTGGGCGACCGAGGGAGATCAGGAAGGAAGGGGGCAGATCATCCACACGTCAGATGGAGGCAGGAACTGGTCGCCACAGACAATTCCCGTGGCGTCCCAGATGTGGGGAATATCCTTTGTGACCGGCCATCCGGGGCCTTGAAAAGACAGGTGACATCGTGGTGATCCGAGACCATCGGCGCAGTTCCGGCATCCCTCACGGATTCCCGCCTATGCCGGTGTTGTCCCACTGGCTGCCCCTCCAGTTCGATATGGTGCCGTAGTTACCGCACTCGGGACAGTACCACATTACCGGACTGTCAATGCTGTCGAGCGCGCCCATAATCTCTCCATTGCAGTTTCTAGACCGGCACCTAACACCAGTCCCAATTCCACTGGAGGTGTCTGGAAAGTGAATCGTCACCTTGTCCAATATGAGCACCAGAAAACCTGCCATCTCCCGCACCTCCATTGGCGCTCTGCCGGAGAGCTTCCCCGACGAATCCAGAAAATGAGCGAGGTCGGACACGTATGTGCCAGTCGGTGTTTTTTCCCGTTCTCCAGTATGATGCTTGTCGTGTTCATCGGAATCGATCATATGTTACGTTCGCTCCTGAAGTTATTGTTTTACCGGAGTACAGTAGAATGCGGGGGGCTGGAAATCAACTTCCATATTTCGTCCAAAGTGCGGATTTTCGGAAATGGATTTTTCGCAGATCTTCCTTGTATGTGTCGTGTGTCGAAAAGTTTTTCCAATCGGCAATCTTCCCAGCAATGGCATCTAGTTTCTTCAGATATCGCACTGCATAAACGTAGTATTTTGACTGTGCCTTTTTGAGGATGGAGTCTATAATTGACCTGTGGATCATCGAGGATGCAAGAAATCTGTTTTCAGCCTCGAATTTCTTCGAGAGTTCCAGCAACGCTGTGTAGTTATCACCGTTAAGCTGAGCTGTTCTTCCGACAAGATATTCTTCGGCCTCATCCGTTCTCTCATTGTCAAGCAAAAAAGTGATGTCTGTTAAGGAAAGCCGGTCATTCTTTATTATCAGCCCTGTCTCTTCCTCAATTATCCTGCCTCTTTCCGATTTGCCGACAGACTCCAGCAATTCTTTCAAATTTTCATCGGATCTATAACCTCTAAAAGACTTCAATGCGATCTCATGCATCTTTTCCTTGTCTCCAGCTTTCTTGTATATCAAGAAAAGAAGCTTGTCACGATCATAGGCCATATAATTTTCTGTATGCGGAATTTTATTCAGCCAGTCCAATGCTGTAGAGCAATCGCCAACATTAAGGTAGGCTTCCGCTATTTTCATATATTCTACTACCGGAGTTTCATTAAATCCCTCACAGGATTTCAGCGAAGCCATTTCAAACATGGCCGGATCGTCAAGTTGGTTGGCAAGAATTTTCACGCCAAGCGCCCAATGCCTTGACCGGCTAACATCTTTGGATTCATTTATCCTGTGAATAAATAGTTCGGCAAGTTTTCTGAGTTCTCCAGCTGGAAGGAATTTTGCTGACGCCTTAAGCAGATATTCCCTTAAACTATAGGTGTCTTCCTCATAGAGATCGGCGAGGATTTCCGAAATCCACTTTTTGTCCTTGCATTTTGATGCCAACTCAGCGAAGAGCTCACTGGCGGAAAATCGAAAGATGCCGCCAATAACCCCGTCTGAATCATCGCAATGCTCGATCACAGCTTTATCGCTCTTGAAGAATTCAACGAGAAGGTTGATGCCATCGCTTGGGTTTTCAGATCCGTCTCGGATTTCAGCAATGATCCCTTCGAGTTTGTTCCTGAATGAATTTGAGCCTCTCCAGTCAATAAAATTCTTTTGCCGGCGCAGACCCGAAATCTTTGCCTTGGCGTGTTTAAAATTATCTTTTTTACTTGAAATCAGCCGGGTGATAATGGCATCCGCGTCATTGTGTCGGATTGACAGCTCCATCAACGACTCGACTAAATCTTCCACCGCAACTTCCGCAAGTCTTGTGCGAATGTCGCTATCGGAATTTATAAATTTTAACTGCTTGCGCATTATTTACCCACTCCTGAATCCGTGAAGGTCTTTTTGACCATCACATCTTCTTTGTTTTTTACTTTTTAAATACATCCCAAAACAGCTTTTTTACCATTTTGGCGAACCATTTCCGATTCTTTTTCCTTGCTTGACCTCCTTTCCATATTTTA
>CAIQLG010000077.1 GCA_903872565.1 uncultured Lentisphaerota bacterium
AAATTATTCCGCTTCCTGACGGCGCGGAGATGATAAGCGAGGTGTCGAAACGGCAACGTTATGCACTAAACCTTCTTGGAATTCCTGCAGAAATTTTTCTTTCCAAAAAACCTAGCGGCAAAAAAAAATCAATTTAGGTTGGACTATGTTGAAAAAATGAATTTCTGCTGTATGTTTTGTGGAGAGATGGAGTTCTTCGGAGGAGGAGTATTCATCAAGGGAAAGCTATAATGAAAAATGTTTTTTGCCTGTTGTCAATGATTCTGCTTATATCTGGATGCACTACTAAAAAAGTTGAGGATGGAAGTCTTCAACAAATTTCACAGCCCCATGAACTGATAGAAGAAAAACATGAATTTGCCGGATTCCAAATAAGCATTTTCTATGACGGGGAATGTTGGTTAGAAAAAATAATAGTTTCTCATGATTCAAATAAAGATATTATTGATTTAAATCAGCTCAAGAAAATAATTGCGATTCAATATCATGGTGTTATGTTCACTGGCGCACGTGATTCAACCCCAATAATGGATATTTTAACTTACGCTCCAGGTACAGGAGTTACTGACTATCGTCTCCATCGATTTGAGTTAGGATCAAAAATCAAATATATCGGTTCTTATAAACTTTATGAATTATATGGTATTCCTGAAATGGGGACTCAGCCTGCACAGTTAAAACTTATTTCATTAATGAAGCTTCAAATAAACGAAAATGAACACTATGGTCTATATTTTAAACCTGTTGAAGATGAGCGATTAAAAGGACTAAAAGAAAAGATGAGGTCAGATCCATTATTCGATTTTAACGAAAAAAATAAATGAAGGTTCATCTACTGAATCACCATGACGAAACCATTCCCTCAGTGACCAGCCACCCACCCACAAACCCAAAATCTAAACCAGCCTTGAAAAACAACTGACCAAGGATTATTTTCCTCACCTGAAATATAACGGAAATAATAATGCCAGCTCCGCAGGAAATATTGAAACTGATAGAAGGGTTTGAGGCTGGAGGAAAGATGGGGCGACATAAGAATACTTGCACTTAAAAGAGGGGATAGATGAATTTGACAGATGCATACTTAAAAGGTTGTATGACACATGCAATCACAAGAGATTTACACCCGGACTCATTTACTTTCTGTCTTGTCATTTTGACGCTCATAATATGGGCATTTGCTATCTATAACATGTTTAAAGACAAAGACATGGATATAGCACTTGGCCTAATTGGCACTATTTGGCTTATTTCTCTTCTCAGATCAAGCGTCAATACATTAAACGATTTATATATGTTAGGGTTTATCGAAAATGGTATATCCCCCGTATATAACCATCTTCGTTTTGCCTTCTCCTTGTGCAATCCTATTTTTCAGGGAGCAGTTCTATCTCTTCTTTTCATGATTATTGCGGTATTGGCAAAGAAAAAAATTAAAATTTTGACAATTGAATGTATTTGGGGCATTATCGCGGGTTTAGCGGCAGTGCTTATTGGATTTTTTGCTTTGATGGCTCTAACTTGCGATGATACTCATTTTACCGTATTATCATATCCATATCCACAACCACATCTATATTTATTGCACTTTTTGTTTTGATGGCACTAAACTACAATGGTACTCATTTTGGCATATTATCAGAGCCATATCCACATTCATGAAAATGCCAATCGGTAAAAGGGGAGTGATTAGCTCCCCATTACTATTACTCATCCATCCCTGCCCACTGATTCGACGGTAAACCCAGCAACTTCTTCAATTCGTCCTTCCATTTGATTTTCTTATCATCCTTCCACTCAGCATAGAGCCCATTAATTCTCTCCTTTGAAAACAATGCCAGCAATTTATCTGCTTTGTCCATTACCTCGCCAGAACTATTCCCATTCCACTTTACACGAGACTTGAACTGGTTAGCCGCCCCCAGCCAGATGGAATCAGTGACATAGGGATAAACTGCATCAATTACCGCTTTGATATTTTCATCCAGCATTGGTTCGCATGAGACACTTGTTCTGAATCCGTGATTAAACGCACATTTCAAGCTCTCAACCCTTTCTGAAAAGGAACCTGCGCCCGGCTCCCAATATTTTAAAACTTCATCGTCAGCAGAACCGATGGTAAATCTGAACAAAATCCTGTCCTTATAGTCAGCAAACTCAGTGCATAGCCTTTGAATACAGCTTAAATTTGGCTTTGAAACTATCAGAATTTCATTCTTACCGCCCGGATATGACAGCATGTATTTTAGAGTGCCCAGACAGTAATCAACCGTTGCCGGAGTTATGTCGTGAGTGCTGGGGAACATTATTTTTGCAGTACCGTTGAATTTTTTCTGAATTGATTTGATTTCACCAATGACAGCCTCCCATTTTCTTTTGACTGGAATGTGCTTGTTTTCTGTCGTCAATTGCTTATACTGGATTTTTCTTGACTGAGCATAGCAGTAGAGACAGTTGTTTTCACAGCCGCTGAAACAGTTTAAAGTTGCGCTTGCCCATTCTTTTGTGCCCGAAATTCTATTTTTGTTTGACATATGATATTCCTTTTAAAATTATTTTTTATATTTATTCTGACACCAAAAGATACTGGTCTGATTTTCACTATTACTATGTTTTAATACATTACTCATTACCGGCCTGATATAAATAGTACTCACTAACAACCATTTCTGATCTTTGTGGTCGTTGCAACTTATCTTGCTAATTATAAATTAGTTACAATTATAAAATCTAAATTATCCCAGTACAGGATAAGCTTTTATATGGCAAATATTTAAAATAACGGTATTATTCTTGATTTTCGAGCAATCTATTAAGATTCCCCTTAATCGCAATTTTCATGGCATAAAATATTAATCTCTCCTAGAATCTATTCGCAAATAACAACATAAATATCTACCCATTAATCACTTAAATTGCAACGACCACAAGCTTGCTGACAACTGACTCTCGAATAACCGAAAATTGCCATTGTGAATCTCCTGTTGAATTTTTATAATTTGAACTTCAAAGACCTCCTTGGCCTATGAAAACTATGTGAGGAAATACTGGACTGAAAGAACGTATCTGATGGTCGGGCTCTCAAAAGTGCATCCTTTATGGTAAAAAATTAACATAGCTATATGAGAGCAATTATTTTCATACGAATGAGGATAACATAGTAGTGG
>CAIQLG010000078.1 GCA_903872565.1 uncultured Lentisphaerota bacterium
CTGGCTTTGCCCGCGATGAAACGAACAGCCAGGACATTCGCCCCGGCCTTCAGCGAAACCTTAACCTTGATGTCGCCAATGGAAGGCGGGCATTGCTGGTCTTCCACCTCCGTGTCGCCCAGGATCGGCTCTCCGTTGACCCAGGCTTGAAGCCAATAGTCTCCGCCCAGCCCCAGGGTGACCTCGGTTTCCATCTTCGCCTTCAGCGGCACAAACACATACGCGGTTTTCTCAAAGGCCGCCGGATCGTGCCGTTCCCCGAAAAAGGGCTGGAAGTCGAACTGATTCCATGTGGAAGCGACCCTCTGCGCCTTCAGCGTCTTTCCCGCGACCTTGATGGTTTCAGGGATGCTGCATAGCGTCTCACGGTGAAGTGTCGGGGCACTCCGTTCCAAGGGAGCGAATACAGTCCAATGTTTTGGAAAGACTATGTCTCCGCATATGTCTTTAACCGTTGCGGCACATCCTTCTGCCGATCCATTTCTGCCATCTTGCGTTTTAGCCATTTGAGATTATCTCCTTCCTCTTTACGTGAAGGCTTTCCAGCACTTCACTTTTTTGTTGATTCAATGACATATAACTTTGCTTTGCAGAAAATCATAAGAAATGACTTGGACGTGTCTCACTGAATTTATACATTGTTTGCAGTTCTCAGAAAATGAGTTCTCCGAGCGCCTTTGTGTCCGTCACGCCAGGGGCATCTTTCCAGAGCAGATACTGTCCAATTCTGTTCCTAGCCGCGTTAAAGCCCCAGGCCTCTCCCGTAGCGGGAGCCTTGACTCCCAAGTCGGAGAACGGGATCTTGAACCACGCCGTCCAGATTCTTGCAGGCAGGCTATAAGGGCCTTTTGTTCCGCTGGTTCTGACACCAAACTCCCATTTGCCGTTCCACTTCACGTCCTCGGCCATCCGGTTGTTTTTATCAGGCGTAAAGACCGAATCGTAGCGCGAGCCTTCGACCGGGTTGGCCGCCAGCCGGTAGACCTTTCCGCCCGAATCCGGCGGCATTATTCCCAATTCGACGTATTCCTGCGTGAATATCTTTCCGTCGGGCTCTATCTTGAACAGGTCTTCCGGGTGGCTCGAAGGGTAGAGGCTTTCAACGCGGACATAGAGATTATCCTTGTCCCGGAGGACTTTCATGGTTGACCTCGCATTGATGAATGGCATGCCGCCTCGGATCCTGAAAAACGATTCAGGCACATTGTCCCACGCCTTCGAGTCGATTCCTGGTGCGGCTTCGACCATGGCGACCTTTAACTGGTGCTTGTCTGTGAGGATTCCGGCGCGGATTGCCTTAGTGTCCCAGTTGAGGCATGTATTCGACCACTGTTGCTGATAACCGCTTTCTTCAAGTGCCGCATGGAGATAGAAGTTGCCTGCAAAAGGACTCATTTCGGGCCAGTCGGTCAAGGGCTTGAAAGCACCTCTGCCGGTGCCCCCGGAGAGTTTTTCAAGATACGTGTGCCAATCATCTATTGCATCGACGAGCGGATCCAGGTTCGCCTGGGAGGGATTCATTGTCCATACGTTCTGAAGAAAGAATATCTGCGACATCTTCCTGATGTAGTCGAACTCTATCCGGATGAGATGAAGCCTCGCCTTCACGTCCGGATCATTCGCCGTCTTTTCCGCAGAACTCAGAAGCGTGTCTGCGTCGGCGCAGTATTCTGGCGTGTACATGCTCATCACGTGCCACTTGCTGTCATGGTAGGTGGAACGGGAATACTTGCGGTTCCAGGCGGGCATGAAAACGCCAAAGAAGTCGGAATAGACCGCGATCTGCATGTGCAGGAGGTCGAAGAACTTTGTCATCTGAGGTTCTACGTTGCCGAACGCGGCCGTGCAGAATTCCTTGTGGATGGCCTTCCAGTCGGCCGTGGGGTCGTCCATCATGCGGCCGTAGACGTAGTAGGCCGGCGACTGCATCCCGCGCACATAGCCGATCGATCCGTCGCGCGAGGACCATTTCACATTGTTGCGCGCCATGGCCTGCACGACTTCCGACATATGCTCGGGCGTCCGTTCCGGCAGATACGGCCCAGCCTGCCCGAATGTGGTGAAGGTTTCCTCGAAGCCGCCGATCCCCGATGGAAATTCAACGCCTTTGAGCTTGTCAAAATCGAGCTGCGAGGCAAACTGTATCTGCGGAATCACATTCTCCGGGAATTTCTTGATGATCTCCGCAGATATCGGAGTGTCCTGGTAGTTAAGTAAAATAATCTTCACATCCGGATATTTTTCGCGGATGCGTTCCGTTATCTTGAAAAACGCCTGCCAGAGCTTGCCGGAATCGCCTCTTGCACGGATCTGGTCCCAGTTTTCGGCTTTCATGCCGAAAAGCTTGCAGCATTCTTCGCAGTTGCACTGGCTAAGCCCATAGCCGTCAATACAGCCTATCGTGATCGTTTTCCTGCCGTCCGCTATCAGTTTTTCAGCTTCCATGTACATGAGATCCTGCACGCCTTTACCGGCCGCGCAAACCGCCATCGCATATGCGTCATGTGGACTTAGGTCGCAGGCGCGTTTCCCGTCCTTGTTCAGCGCGAAATATTCCGGATGGCTCTTGGCATATTCGGTCGCCAGCGGCCAACCGACTGCCG
Organism: uncultured Lentisphaerota bacterium; assembly: GCA_903872565.1. Lineage (GTDB taxonomy): Bacteria > Verrucomicrobiota > Lentisphaeria > Victivallales > GWF2-50-93 > CAIQLG01. The sequence goes on from CAIQLG010000078.1 coordinate 2,604, forward strand.
TCCCCGCAGGGGCTGCCATCCCTCCCACGATGTGGCTCAGCGGCGGGAAAAAGTTCAGTGATATGGAATTGAAAGTCTCATACGATCGATCACAGTTGGCGCGCATCATCGGTGTCTTTTTCAGATCAAGATTGTCCGGCACCGCGATCTTTTTCACCGGGGTAAACGCTACGCTCCTCGTATCTATATTGAGGGAGCCGTCCTTGTTGAATCTGTCCCCGGTCATGAATAGGAAGCGTACGCCAGCATATTCACGCAAAAAGTCGCAGACGCCCTTGACCGTTCCGAGCAGCGCGAGCGTCGTTTTTGGATACTTCTTGTCGTTCCCGGCTATTATAAGATCTTTGCCGACGGCCTTGTGGTAATACGTCCAGTCGTCGTGCTGTTCGACATTGATGCCATTCGCCTTTGCGAATCCGGTCGCGCCGAGGTAGATGCCAGGCTTGTCATTCGCCTTCGCGCTCTCCTGCACGACATCAATCTTGAGGCCGTTCTTCTCGAACGCCGCCTGCATCAGCTTAGCGGCCGCGAAGAGCCATTTGTCAACGGTCGCCTCCTTGCCTTTGTCTGGAATCACAATCTGGTAGTCCGTCTTGCCATTCTCCGCCAGCACGAGGCTGGGAGCCATGGCATCTGGCTTGGCATCCGCCTTGGCGGCGGTTTTGGCGTTGTCCGAGGTACAACCACAGAAACTGGCGGCGGCCAGAACCGAAGCTGAAACTGCCAGACGCTTCACTAAACGATACAAATTCATTGATTGCTCCTTTTGTGAACTTAACCGGCTACGCCGGGACTTATGTAGCCGCCTCCATGTTGGAGGCGTCACGGCCAACATGGCCGTGGCTACAAGTTTCAAGCCATA
>CAIQLG010000079.1 GCA_903872565.1 uncultured Lentisphaerota bacterium
ACCGCCAACGCATTTGATTTCCCAGGCTCCCCAGGCGGTCAGCCAGAGGCAGAACATCAGGATGAAGTCACCTCGATCCCCTGTTTTTAAACGATAATTCCGGCTCATCAGAACAAATGTTTGTCTGAAAAGTGGATGAAGAAGCTGAACACCTTGAAGGTTCCAACAGTCGAGAAGGCAATGAGTTACACCGCCAATGCTGAACCACATCAGAGGCTTCCAGAGGAAATACCCGAGGACTGTCAATATTCCCCACAAAAGCAGGGAATGGACAAACTGCCTATGTCCGAATTTTCTGTTTATCGGTATTGAAAACGGATTCAGACATTTCCCGATGAAACTCTGCGGATGGTCAATGTCCGGAAGAACGGATCCAATCAGCATGAGCTTCAGGGCAATCCCTTCGACACCGAAAAAATTGCCAATCGTCAATGCAAAAGCTACATGCGTAGGAGCGATCATTTTTTAATTTATCCTGATATGAATTTCAATAATTCATGAACTTTCTTTAGGAGCTTTAATTCCTCGTACAGTCCGTGTTCCTTCTTATTTCCCAGAGAGTTCTTCCATTCCTCATCCTTCCTATCGATGAGGCTCCCCATTTCTTTCATCACTGCTGGATAATCCTCATTTATCCGGTATTTGACTATTCTTTCCATCGCATTCCTCTGATAGTTTTTTCATGTCGATTCCAAATTGCATCTCAAAAAATCGTACTGTCTTGTTTATCTGCGTGATTGTCGATAGGATTTCATCCTCATTCTTGTAGTAGCCATCGACTGCCGAAGTTCCGTCCTTCTGCAACTGCACCTTGATTATCTCACGTTTTTCTAAAAGGCTCTCGTTCTTTTTCTGGAGATATTCAAGCTCCTGAAGCCGTCCAAGGCACTGGTCAAGGTACGAAGTTCTCTTTTGCTCTTCCTGCGAATCTTCAGCAATTCCCTTGTTCAATGGAATCCGCACCTTCTTCAATTCAGGTGTTTCACCGTTGTACTTGAACCTTGACCCGAGTGTAACTTCCATGAAATCAGCTTCTTTTGACTGCCTCTTGAAATTTTTGTCAGACATTTCAGCAATCATTGATTTCAATTTCTCGACCATCGGTTTCGACACATAGCAGATGATTTCCTCTTTCTCATCGGAGTATTTATGCTTCGTGAATCTGGTTTTAATTTCGACCTGTGCATCTGCGAAATTCGCAACTGCGAACAACGCAAGAAAAATTGCGAGTCTCGCAATTTGCGAAATTCGCACGGAAATTTTCAAAAAATGTAATCCAACCATGATTTGCCTTTCTCCTTTACTTTTCCTTCGACCCTCCCCTGAACTTCAAGCATGTCTATCTCAAGCTCAGATTCAAGAAACCGGATATTTTCATTGATGTCAACGATGTTCTTTAGTATGGCTGTCTCGATTTCATACATGTTCCCAACTCCCTCAAGTTGAAGTTTTCCGCTCTGGCTCAGAACTCCGATTTTCTCCCGGTACTGGAATATCTGAACTTGGAGAAGCTCAATATTCCGTATCCTGCCAAGCATGACAGAGAGAAAGCCCTGCCGCCCACGGTCACGTTCCGCTTCCTTGTCGGGGTTGTATATTGGGATTGAAATAGACGTGCTGATATTCGGATAGTCGTTGTTGGAGTAGTAAGATCCGTCTGCCGTCTGATAGCCACGATACCCCTTGTCCATCGGTGCCGTGCTCATGCTTCCGCCGACATTCCAGGAGATCGGAGGAATCCAGCGTTTGTAGAGATACTTCTCTTTCTCCCGGATTGTTTTCGTCAGGTCGTCGCGCATTTTTTTTGTGACAAAGCAGATCGGCTCGATGTGGTTTTCGGAAAGATAGTGCTTGATCCTGACGATGATGCCACCATCAGGCTTTGTAATGGTTTCTGTGAGAATATCGGGAAATTCGCTAATTTCGCAGTTTTCCGGCGATTCCGAAGCTGTGACCGGTTTTTCACTTTTGCCGCCCTCAACTTTGCGGGAATCGCTTGTTTCAGGCATTTCCCCGACATCAGGCAAGTCTGGGTTGTCAATTGTCTTAACCTTAGTGATATCACTTTCATCAAGCTCCTTCTTTATTTTCTCGTCATTCTCTGCCTGACTGTCCACATCACGCTGCAATGTCCGATTGATCGGATTGGGAACTGGAGTAATATCATGGTTCGTGGCATCGTCAAATTTGTCCTGGGGATTGATGTCGAGCGACTCATTCAGGCTGTTGTTCTCGGCATTTGCGAAATTCGCAACTGCGAATATCGCAAAAAAAACTGCGTATTTCGCAATCTGCGAAGTTCGCAAGAAAGCAATGCCCAGAGGAAAGTACACATTGTAGCGCTTATTAAACATCAGACAGCCCTCCATTACACGGTGTATCGTTTTCCTGTTTGGGATTTTCAATCCCTGTTTTTTGCTTTTCGAGTTCAATCATCCCTGGAATATTAGGAGTTGCCTTGCATAGGATCGGAACTATCTTGTCTTTGAAATGCTCATATAGAATTTCGCAAAGCATTTCATTGCGTCCTTGCTTTTCAGCCTGTCGCGTAATTGCATCGAACAACTCTTCAGGCAGTCGCAGAAGCGTAGCTTTCCTTTTCATCTAATTTCCTTTTGCCGTGTATTATTAAATTTAAAACCTCATCATTAGTTGACTTTCCCAGGAACATGATCATGTCCTCGAACAGTCCTGTCCTGTTCTTGATAATGCCGTCATTTATGAGGCTATTGGTGATTTCCATGAAACGTGCCTTGTCATAAGGCCGCAACGTGAATATCACCTTGTCCGTCTTCTTCTGTCTCTTTCGTCTCATATTTCTCTCTTATTTCGAATAGTAAC
>CAIQLG010000080.1 GCA_903872565.1 uncultured Lentisphaerota bacterium
CAGTATCGTCCCATGGATTATTGGATAAATGGATTGCTGGATTGTTGCAAATCAAGAAGATATGCAGAAAATAATGCATTCATAATTTTCAAAATGCCTTTTTTTATTTCCATTCAAATTCCATGCGTCTTTGCCTTTTCTTAACCCAAAACCAATAATCCACTAATCCGAAAATCCATCAATCCGTCATCCTGTGGGATGACTATGAAAAATTTCATAACTCCCGATCCGTGGGAGAAATGCAAACATTGGATTCCATCCCGGCAACAAGTGCTAGCTTTTGTTATCCGATTCTTGATTTTTCAACTGGCGTCACCTCATTTCCATGAACAATCAACCAATTTATTTCCGTCCGCGAAGGCTAAGAGTTCCGGTTATGTTGAACTCAACATAACCGGAACTCTGAAACAGTTTATTGCAAGCAACTTAGGTTTTTTTGCCCTCGATGCGTTGAATCATTTTGGAAGAGCCCTCTCGGGCGCGTTTAATGCTTGTTTCCGAAATGGGAATACTGTCGAACACCTCGTAGTTTGAGCGCACAAAGCCCTCGGAATATGGCGTATTAGACCAATAGCCCTGACCGCCAACCGTAGTTTCAATGCGCCTTTTTGCAAATTCATATGTGTGACCCTGTGTGGTAAATGCCGCTTCAGACTTGACTCTTTGTTCCAGCCAATCGGTTACATCAATATAAAAATCCACTTGGTCACGGTTGAAATAAATACCCATGTATAAGACAAGCACCACGTTGTGTGGAGCCGCTTTTGTCTCATAATTCGATATTGCCGCATAACGCAGCCCCTCATGCACGGCAAAGGACGTCTGTGAATGGTCGTCCATCATCCCGTTTGCCATGCCGTTTCGTCCCCTCAGATTGCCGTCATAATACGGGCTTTGGGTGATGAGAATATCGGGGCGCACATCTAAAATAATTTTGCCTAAAACCTCACCGTATTCGGGGCTTTTGTATAAGCGGTACGGCTCGGGTGCGTGCAAAATACGAATATCGGTTACGCCAAACAAAGCGACGGCATCCTTGAATTCCTGTTCTTTTTTCTTCTCATATTCCTTTACGGGAAAATTGATGATCGCAGGATCTCTGTCCTTTTCCGGCTTCATGAGCTCGTCATGATATTTTTCGTTGTGCATTTGTGCGCCACTCATGAGAGTCACAACCGTAACTTCATCCCCCAGCCTGGTATGAACGCCGCAGGTGCCGGAGCAATGCGTGAAGTCATGAGGATGTGCGACGATAACCAGAATTTTTAACTTTTCTCTCTTGTTTCCCATGTAGCCCATAATCTTTTCTCCTGTTTTTGCACCGCAGTGCTGATTTTTGTTGCCTGACCCTAACTTTTCCCTGATTCCGTGACGGCCTCTTTGTCCGTCACTTATTCTTTCATTTTTACTTTTTAAATATACCCCGAAATGGCATTCCTACCATCCCGACGAACCACTTCCGATGCTTTTTTCCTGTTTTACCTACTTCCCTATTTTCAAACTCTTCATGAACGCCATACGGAGAGAAGTATCACCGTGACCCCCAAGATAACGCCTGCGATTTTCCATCGGTTAACGTGTTCCTTGAAAATAATGGCGGTGACAATAATGCCGCCCAGAAAAGACACACCTTGCACTATCGGGAATACGACAACCGCCGGCAGTTTCATGGCCACGAGCAGCAGGAGGATGGCTGTTCCGTTGCCGACCCCAACATCTTCCGCATGTAAACTGCCAAGCACAAACGCCGCCAGCATTCCCAAAAACGCGGCAAGCCCCACCCCGTCCATCCAGCACAAGGGTTCTTTAATAAATAATGCGGAAAGCGCAATCGGAACAACCATCGCCAGATTGGCCATGACCCAGGGCAGCGAAGGCGGCCCCAGCCCATTCGCGCGCATCATGGATTTTATGCAGGCGTAACTTAACACTCCCATGGGCACGCCCAACATCCACAAGTGCCAATCCAGCCACGAGCCGGCTTGCGGCCAGGCAACAATCAGAGAAACAAGGCCAGCGGTCGTCAGAGCGAGGACTCCGATTTTGGCCGGTGAGCAACCGTGATGCTCAGCCCCTTTGACCGTCACCGCGCAAAGAGTGTTGACCAGGCCGGCTCCAACAGCGCATAGAAAAGGCAGTCCTATGGTGGTCATATCATCGCACCTCGTAAAGTGCTTTATCGCCTCGATCATGACTCTTCCAGTCACCGTCCGGAACGCATCGGGACGGCAATACGTAGTCGCTTCCTTGGAAGTCATAGTCTTTGGCATGCTTCTGCTGGTCTTTTTTCTGCTTAATCTTCGACATGGATTTTCCTTTCGTTAGCTTGGAGTTGATCGCGCCCTCTTTTTGGCCAATTCCTTTTTCTCGACACGTTTCATGAGAGCGTTACATGTATCGAAAAGCCTTCGGCCATGCGCCTCCAAGCCAGCTGGCGTAAGATGCGAGACATCGGCCTTCTCTAAACCCTCCATGGATACAAATGCCGCACAGGTGTCCTCCTGGACAAATCGCTTCTGAGCGTCGACCACAACCGGGTGTGTTTTCACGTAGGGATGTTGTTCGTCAAGCCCGAGGATGACTGGCAAGGAGGGGTCCCCTGCAAGATGTTCCCGAACATCCTTGACAAGCCTGGTGAGCCTGGCGAAATAGCCTTCCGACATCTCGGCGGTTTCCGCATCGCTTTCACCTTGAATCCAGACGAATGCCCGGAGATTGACCGGATATCCTTGTGCTTTCAAAAAGGAAAGCGCCTTCCGATACTCCAGGTCCATTTGGTCGTAAAGCGCCTTTTCACCCCGGGTCAGCCAGTCCTTCGCAAGACTGGTCGCGCCACGGGAGAATTTAAAAATAGCCGGATGAGACCCTGTCTCCTGTAGCCGCCGGGCAAACGTGACTTCGGGTCCGAAATGGCCACAGGGGAAACAACCCGGTTGCGGTTGCATGTGCGACCACTGGCCCTCTGAAGAGCCGAACACTGGCGTGACCCAGTAAAAAAGGATTTCACGATCAAGATTCGATGGGTCGAGCGGATATTGTTCCGCATTGCCCTGCCGACCCTGCATATTGGATTGGCCCCCCATAATGAAAACGTCCATACCCTGCTTGCCGCCGCCATGGGTATCCATGGCGGCACTCTGCGCCTGGCCCCTTTGACGACGCCTCCTCGGCGTTGTGTATGCGTTTTCGGCCGATAAATTATTATTATTCATACCCATTTATACCCATCTACCGCAGAGTTCGATCATACATGGACAGGATGTTGTCCAACGGGATATCGTCCATTAGGGCTTGGCCGGTGGTGAGAATGTAACCTCCCTTGTCTTTGAATAAATCCCGATATCTGATAGTTTGCGCCAATACGGCGCATGTCAATGCCAAAATATTGGAACAATTCCTCAGCATCCACAGCTCCGGTTCTTTCCATAAGACGGGTATGGATGGAACTGACACATTTAATGTCCGCAGGCAGCCGATCCACTTTCTGATGATTGATCGCAGCCAATACGCGTTCCCTGGGTGTCATAAGGTTTCTCCTGTGCCTTTTGGGATATTCATATCATCGCCCGCTGACCACGGAGTGCTTTCCGCCGGTGACTGTGATGACCGCCCGTCCGTCGCCGGTCACGGCGCGGGACGCGCCGTTGTGGGTGACCGTCTTCGAGCCATCCAGAACCGGGACCACGAGTTCGCAGTCCAGCCCATCCGGCAACACGACCTTAAGCTCGAAGGTCTTGTCCTTGCGTTTCCACTCCACCGCAATGTCGCCCCGCGCGGAGGGGAAAACGCCTTTGGCCCAGGTCAATTGACCGATCCGCGGCTCGATCCGGGCGCGCTTGAACCCCGGCTCCAGCGGCTGAACCCCCAGCGCCTGACATGACAGCAGAAACGCGGCGCCCACTCCGCATGGATGAATGGATGACGAAATATTCAGAGATCCCTGCTGTAGGATGGCCCATGATTCGGGGAGGAAATAAGGGGCAGCCCCTTCAAGCATTTTTTTGTAGCGCGTGGAGAGATAGGCCCATGCCTCGGCCTCCCTTCCGGCCAGCATCAGGGTGTCGATGACATACCATACACCTAGCGGCGTCACACGGGAGATCTTCAAGCCGTTCTCCAGGATGGTGGCAAAACAGCGAAAACCATGATTGGCGTTCGCGTCATGCGTCGCCGGCAAATTCGTCCAGACGACCAGGTTTTCCGCCACGCGCGCAGCCTGGCTCTCCGAGGCGATGCCAAACAGCAGGGCCATGGCGTTGGACAATTCCGTGATTTGCCTGGCTTGCCGCCCATCGACAACACTGTCGCGGAAACAGCCGTTGGCTTCGTCCCAATGCTGCCGCCGGATGGACGCGCGGATCCGCTCCGCCCGTAGCCGCCACTCCCCAGCCTCATTCATCTTGCCCAATTCGTCGGCAATGACAGCCGCGTCCACGAGCGCTTTAACGTGCAGGGCGTTGATTTCCAAATTCGCGCCGTTCATCTCCGTGTCGGCCCAGTCAAACCATCTCCAGCCCGGCAAATTGTAAAGCAGCCCATCGGTGTCGCTTTGGCGTTCAAACCAACCCAGCAGGCGGCTGATGACAGGGTATTGCGCTTCGAGGAATCCAGCTTTGCCGAAGTGCCAGTGCCGCTGCAAAATTACAGGCGGGAACAAGAGTGCGCCGATTTGTACGCAGCAGTCATGTGTAATCATTATACACCCCGGCCAATTGCCATCGGCATCCTGATCTCTGGCCGAATCTGTGAAATGCGTTTCGGTGATGGCCAGATCGCCATAGGCGACATATATTGTCTTATGAGTCTCCCCCGCATCCCCCGGCACTAAATAGTAGCCTCTCTCACGTATTGGATCGTCAAGCACGACATCTTCCAGCGTCAGGAATGCTGTGTTCACCGCCGCCCGCCAGAGGCGCGTCAGCGTCTCGTCCGAACACTCGAACCGCCCGCGCTCCTCAACCGGATATTCCTGCGCCACAAGCCGGGTGGACAGCAAACGGGCGGGACGCCCGCCCGTCCGGAACACCACCTGCAGATAACGGATGGCCATGCGCGGCTCGAAGATCCTCCACGTCTGCCGCCCCACCCCGGCCACGTAGCGGTCGGCAAGACGCCTCGTTTTACTCCCATCGTCGTTATAAAACTGCACCTTTCCATCCCGCATGCTTTCGGCGTAGGCGATCTCCACCACCGTGCCCGGATCCGTCTCAAAGATCAATTCCGGCATTCCCATCACTGGACGGCCAAAGTCGAGAATGACGGCAGGATCCCGCGTCGCTCCGCCTTCGGTGACGTGACTCCGTAGGACAACCCCCTCGCCCGACTCGCAAAGCAGATTATCAAGGCCCGTGATAGAGGCCCGTTCCAAGGGCTGCAGGGGGGAATACCACAGACGCTTGGCCACGTCCAACTCCCCGAATTGGGCAATGTCATTGAACTGCGCCACGACGGCGGAGTCGATCTCGCCGGTCCGGACAATCGCCGTCGGAATCAATCCGCGCTCACGCAAAAGCGGTACGGGACGCGGCTCCAGGCACTGAATGAAGTCGCCGCCAGCGTTGCCGGTTCTCGTCCGGATGAAGGCCGTCTCCCATTCGCGGTCGTCAAAGTCGGTCTTCACCCAGTCGCCCGGATCCTTGTTCGCCTCAACGTATTCGAAAGGAATGTCCTGATAGCCGTTTGCCGTCAGGCTGATGTCGCGGCGATACCGCTCCGGCCGTTTCACCCGCCAGGTATCATCGGTGGCGACCACCGCACACTGGTCGCCCTCGAACAACTCCGCCTGGACGAACAGGCCGCCTGTGCGATGCGTAGACCAAGTGTTGGGATAGAACCCGACCCCCTTTACCGAGACAAACGCCAGGACCACGATGCCGTTCGCACCCGGCCGGAGGCGGGCGGCGATGTCATGCGTGTCGTACCGCGTCCAGCCGGGATGCACGTTGCGGCAGGGTCCGCGGCCAACGTACTCCCCGTTCACGAAAAGCTCGTATTTGTGGGCGGCAACAATGTGCAGCAGCGCCCTCTCGGGCGTTTTGTCGCATTCAAAGCACTTACGGAACACCAGGAATCGGTCTGACAGTTCCTTGTCCCATATGTAATGACCAAACAGATGGCCGGGAAAGCCCTGAACCGGACGATTGCCCAACAAACCCTGATGGGACTTCGCCACTCGCACCGGTTGGCCAGGCTTCGCATTCGATGATGTTGACATTAACGGTATTCCTTTAATTAATATTTAGAGAATTGCGAAATTAACAATTATTGAAAAAGAATTCAGAATGATAAACAAACTTTTCGTTTTCGATTTCCTTCTTCATAATGCTCCAATACGAGGTCAAATGCCTCACACGCCTAAGGATCAAGTCCTGTTAATCCTGTCTGCACAAATACCGCCTCATCGTTGAAAATCGCCATAGGTCTCGCATGTCCGCCGATACGCCATGAAATGCTCCACGGGAACTTCAGGGCTTATCGAATGCGTTCCGATGACTACGCCGCCGTCACGCCCCATATCGATGATGTCCCGTGCCTCTTTTTCGATCCGCTCTAGCGGGCCGTTGATCAAGGTGTCGGTGTTGTCCATGCCGCCCGTCAAGATCAGGCGGGGAAATCTCCGCCGGATCGTCGCCATATCCATGCCCGTGCGCGTTTCAATCGGGTTGATTCCATCGATACCGGCATCCACCAACATGTCCAAAATTGGCATGATATTGCCATCGGAATGCAGAAACACATATTTCGCGCCAGCCGCGCGATACGCATTGATCATCTGGCGATAGGCGCCCAGCAATACCCGCTCGAACGTCCGAGGAGAGAACATGGGTCCTTTATTGCAGGCCATATCGTCGTAGATCCAGATTCCCGTTTCCTGAAGCGACCAGCGGCGGATCGCCTCCGTGCCACATGCCAGCAGGTGCCGCGCCATTTTTTCGGCGAGCGCCCGGGCCAGGGATTCGTCTCCGGCCATGTCCATCAGAAACTGTACCTCACCACGGACAAAGCAGGTGCGCAGATATGGACCGCCGGTTTTGCCGAAGACACAATGCCGCTGCTTATCGCGTTCCAGGACGGCCGCCGCCTCTTCCAGCGTCGCCTGGCCTTGGAGATAGCGGCTGTCCAGTTCGGGGGAGTCGAAATGGACGGCATCGATATCCACCCCGTCTTCCAACGGCGCACGCAGAGTTTCCGTAAAATAGCAGCCGGGTTGCGAACGAACAGTCCGGCCCCAGCTATCTATGGCGTAGATCCAGCCCCCTTCGGTCTTGAGTGTTTTTTCCCGTGTGGAGAAGGCGCCCTCGCTAGGACACCAAATGGCAATATCGGTCAACGAAGCCGGATCGCCCAGCCGCTCCCGCCAGGAGTCGGGATAGCTCCAGAAGCTGTCGAATACGGGAATACGGTCGGGCCGCTGGAACCGACAGGCATTTAAGACACGTTCGTTAGAAGTCATAGTTGAATCCTTTCAATTTCAGCATTCTTGATCACCTTTTGTTCCTTATTTTTAGCCTTATTGCGATATATCCCTCCGCTATCCGGCGTGAACCTTGATCCTCCTAGCAATAACGAGCCCATGCCCGGCGCTCCGCAGCCAGGCATTGGGTGCTGAAGGGTCAGGACGCAGGGCGTCATGCACATAGAGTAGCGTGTTGTCGTCCACCGCGATCATGGAGCAGTTTTGGTGACTCCCCGCGTAAACTCCATCCCAGCTTATCGGGGGGGTGGCGAACAACGTTTCGCTTAGGAACCAGGTGTGGCCCCGGTCCTTTGAAAAATGGACGGTGCAATCAGGTCGGCCGGTGCATAGCGCCAGGATGCCGTTCTTGAGCAACACCAATGTGGGACGTATCCCGCAGATTGGATGAATATACCGTGGCGACAAAAACTCGGCCTTGGTCCAGGTGCGGCCCCGGTCGTGACTGCGGACACAGTAGAGCGGCTTGCCGCTTCCCGTTCGCAGGGCGCAGAGCATTTCGCCATCGGGGAAGATCACTAGCGAGGGCTCACTGAAACCATCGCCTGGACAGAAGTCAACCCGCCCCTTATAGCCGGCCTTGATTTGATTGTCAGTATTGATTATAAACGAATCTTCGTCGTACTGGGAACCGCCGGGTTTGATGCCCAAGCGCGGCTCGTAGTCCGACCCGTCCACCGGCACTCCGCCGAAGGTCCAGGTGCGGCCATGGTCGTGCGACACCTGCATGAGCACCGCGTAGCGGTACCAATTTAGACGCTGCCAGTACTCTCGATCCCAATCGACAATGCCGGATGTATCTTTGAGATAGTGGGCAAACACCATGCCATACAGGGTTCCATCGGCATCAGTGGCCATAGACTGGGGGCCAACGCCATGATACCCAATATCCGGCCGCAATCGAGACACCTCGCGAAAAAACGGCTCAAGATACGCGGGCGGGGCGGATTTCACGCCCCCGCGGATGTAGTTTCCGTCCTTTTTGCGATATTCTTCTGGCGGATTGTAGGTGTCCAACCCTTTGGTTCCAGGATACACCACGGTCGTCCAGGTGTGCCCCGTCCACGTCCGGCCCAGGTCGGACGAACGCCAGGTGGGGATTTTGTACACTCCGGGTTGGCCTGGGATTTCAAAGGCATTCGAGAACCAGGAGGTGATCTCACGTTCACCGGTTTGGTATTTGGCGCCCGAAGGCATAAGAACCGTCTGCTTTTCCCACGTCAGCCCGCCGTCATGGGTCACGCGACCATTGGGCTTGGAAGGCATGTCGGCGTCATGCACATCCCAGTCAAAATTCCAGTTCAAATAAACAGACGGTCCGAGCCGTTGTAAACGGGGCGATGTGAAGTTCCCCTCGTCCGGCG
>CAIQLG010000081.1 GCA_903872565.1 uncultured Lentisphaerota bacterium
ACGTCTCTTGAGTAAAAAGGATGCGGGTGTGCAGTTCTTGCATAGAAAAATAATATTCAGATGACGTTTCCACAATTTTGCCAATTGTGGAAACTTATAGATTTGCTTGTGCGGAAGGACTTCCGCCAAGCAAATCTAGTACCTAAGAAATAACACTATTATTCCGATGAGAATGAAGATTATTCCGGTGGCGAGCTTGATTCTTGAGCCGTACAGTGCCAGCCAGGCCAGCAAATCCTTGTCGCCTACTCCGTGGAAATATAGGAAGATCACTACGAGAAGCGGAATCACAAATGCCACATTGTAAAGGACAAGCATCATGACCGCCTTCCAGTTCATCCCCTGAGTGCTCAAGATGAAAAGGACTGTAGGCAGATAGGTCTGCCCCGTGCATGCAAGTTCCAGTATCGAGACTGCAAAACCAATGAAAAAAGCACCGAACACGAAATGACCTATTTTGAGGTTTTCCCTTATGACCGTGTTGATCCTGCCGCGCAGTCCGTCTCCAAGCTTGAGACTGATGTCGCCAAGGGATCCTTTCTTAGCTCTGAAGAAATCGTAGATGTTCAGGATCCCTGCTGCAAAGGCCAGCACCGCCGCGGCATAATAAATCGCTCTTGAAAGACCTCCGATTTCTCCCAGACGGCTGACAGCCTCTATAACACCTAGTCCGATAAGAAGATACGTTGCAAACACCGCTGTGGCAAATGCCACTCCGACAAGCATGACATCCCGCCTCCTTCGCTTCAAAAGTGCAAGATACGAGAGAAGAAAAATTATTGTCACGAAGGCGCAGGGATTTACTCCGTCAATCAGACCGGCGGCAAGGACCGTGGCAAACCTTATGTTCATGAATCTGTTCTGTATCGCCCTTTCGGCCTGCAGCAGTTCGTCGCTGGTCAAATAGGGAGTCGGGGCAGCATCTGGATTTTGAAAGATTTTTATTATTTCCCCTGCGACATCCTCTTTACTGACCGACTCCTCTCCGATGAAATATTTAGAACTGAAAAAAACAGCTGGAGTTGCAAGGTGAAGTTTGTCTGGGACATCATATTTTATGCATAACGCCTCGCAGAGAACCTTCGCCTTGTCATCCTCGATCCTGTATTTGAATATCCTGACATTTTTCGGATACTCGCGAATCAGGCGTACGGTTCCTTCGTCGAGTTTTGCGCAGGATCTGCATCCTGGTTTCTGGATTACAATCACATCGAGTGGAATTGGGGGACTCTTTTCTGCGGCTGAGATAAAAAATGTTACAGCCAAGGCTGACGAGAGGAGAAGCAGCTTGAGATAGAAATTCACAGAATTCAATTTTTTGATTCAAGTGACTCGAGCCATCTTTCCGCATCTATCGAGGCTCTGCATCCCATCCCTGCGGCCGTTACCGCCTGCCTGTAGGTATGATCCGCGCAGTCGCCTGCGGCGAATACGCCCTCGACGCTCGTATAAGTGCTTCCGCCTTTGATCTTTATATATCCGAGCTCATCGAGTTCAAGTTTGCCTTTCAGGATGTCAGTCACGGGGAGATGTCCAAGCGCGGCAAAATATCCGGCACATTTCATTTCCGAATCCTGTCCTGTCCTGGCATTCTTCAGCTTGAGCCCCTCGACCTGTTTCTCCCCCAGGATGTCGGTGACAACTGTGTCCCATAGGAATTTTATCTTCTTGTTATTCATGGCCCTGTCGGCCATTATCTTTGACGCACGGAGCTTGTCACGTCTGTGTATGACTGTGACAGAAGATGCGAATTTCGCAAGAAATATCGCCTCCTCCATTGCAGTGTCTCCTCCTCCGATGACTGCCACGTCAAGATTTCGGAAGAAGGCAGCGTCGCAGGTGGCGCAGGCTGAAACACCTTTCCCTATCAGGCGTTTTTCGGCTTCTAGACCAAGCCATCTCGGAATTGCCCCTGTGGCAACAATGAGTGCCGTGCATTCGAAGGTTTCGCCCCCGGCAAGGATGACTTTGTGCGGGCCTCCGTTCTTGAGCTCGACCGATTTTACCGTGTCATCAATCACTTTGGCACCGAATCTTTCCGCCTGTTTCCTGAACGTCGTCATGAGATCGAACCCGTTCATCGGATTCTCGAAGCCTGGATAGTTTTCTATATCGCTTGTCTGGGTGAGTTGTCCGCCTGGGACTGTCCCTGTAATCAGGACAGGCGCATGCATCGCTCTTGCCGAATAGATAGCGGCAGTAAGTCCTGCCGGTCCACTTCCTATAATCACTACTTTTTCCATAACTGACCTCACGAAACTTTTATTTATATTGAAAGGTATTATCTCTTGCATCAAAATTCAAGCAGTCAAGCGATGGCAGATTATAAATTATTCGATGATTTCCACAATTTGTATTTTTTAAGGTCGTTCCCGATCATTCTAATGCTGAGGATGAGCACCGCAGCATCATCTATCTGGCCTATGAACGGAATAAAATCCGGAAAGAGATCCAACGGGTTGATCACATAAAAAAAGGCGAAGATCATTGAAAGCACTGTCCACCATGGGAATTTACGGTATCTGCCCTTCCGGAAATTGTTCAGCATTGAGAAGAAAATGCAGACGTTCGCCAGACACCTCGAAATCATCCCTCCTTCCGGCAGAACTCCTCCACCCTGAGCGCTTCCGGAATTCTGTTGGTTGGAATGATCTTCCGTCCTGACTGGCAGATTTGATTTTTCCAATCCTGTGCCATTGTCCATCATGTGCAACTACTTGTAAATCAAATATTTCTTGATTCTCTTTTTGTAGGCGTCAATTCCACCGAGCCACTGGGAATGAATCTTATTGTAGTCCCATCCGGCATCAAGCTCCTTCCTCACGGAAGATGTTCCCATGGGCTTGTCAAAGCGTTTGAGCCTGTCCCTGTTTCCGTCCGGCATCCAGGAGAATTTCTTTGGATAGGTCTTTTTCAGATGCCACAGGATGGCGACCTCGGTGGTGGACGGCCTGAAGATTGCCGGACTTGTGACATCAATAAGAAATCCGGAGATTTTCTTGTTGGCGAACATTCCTTTCGGTGGAGTGATGGTTATTGGTTTGAAGAGTACACCTGGCAGACACAGGGAGTTCATCGTCTCTGCAGACTTGATTCCATTCATCCATGGAGCTGCAATTATCTGGAATGGCGACTTGCTTCCTATTCCTATGCTGACAATTGATGTCTCGCCGATTGTCCCTGTCGTCGCGAAACAGTAGGCCGATGCCGGACTTGGTATATTCGGTGACGGGGGCACCCACGGAAGGCCTGTCTTATCCCAGCTCATTCCCCGCTTGTAATAGTGCATCGGGATTACGGTGAGCTTGCACCTGATGTTCTCCTCATTGTTGAGATAGCATGCAAGTTCGCCGACGGTGAGACCATAGACCCTTGGTATGGGATAAAGGCCGATGAAAGAAAGAAATTCCTTTTCCGTTATCGGGCCATCAATCGTGTATGCGCCGAGGGGGTTCGGTCTGTCAAGTACCATCACTTCCTTTCCTGCAATGGCCGCCGCACTCATACATTCGGCCAGATGCCATATATAGGTGTATGACCTGCTTCCTACATCCTGTATGTCGTAGACCAGCACATCAACAGTATCTAGCGCCTCTTTTGTAGGACGGTGGTCCTTCCCCCCGTAGAGAGTGTAGATGGGCAATCCCGTACGCGGATCTTTGCCGCCGGAAAAGTTCTGCCCCGCCGCGATGTCTCCTCTTATCCCGTGCTCCGGAGCAAAAAGGGAGACCAGATTGATGTTCGGATTATTGTGGAACAAATCAATTGTCGAGACTCTTTCGGCGTTCACGCCCGTCTGGTTCGTTACGAGCCCGACCCTCTTCCCCTTCACGAGATCTGTGTATTTTGAAAGGAAGACCTCGAGTCCGGTCAGTACCCTTGCGTGAAGTGAAACCGCCATAAATACGACGAGTCCAGTGGCAAGCAGTTTTCTTATCGAATAATATTTCATTTTCAAATAATTCCCGTGAAATAACTCTTATGATGAATCGCAAAAAATCTTCACCCATTAAGTTCAATCGTGAAATTCCGATGTCAAGAGAGCAATAGCAAATTTCAAAATAAATATTGAAGAATGTGACTTCCTTCTTTTCCGCAAGTTATAAGATCTCCTTGATTTTAACAGAGTTCCAGTTATATTCGGAACATGCAAAACAATACAGATCGGGAGAATGTTAATATCATGAGATTTTCATCATTCAAGTTCGTAATTTCCATTGCCGGAATATTTCTGGCATGTTTAAACGCTTCCGAAGCATCCGACACTGAGAATAAACCGGAACTTCAGATCCCCCCAGGTTTCGAGATGCTGAAAGGTGCCGCCTCAGACTCAAAAGGTCGGGCGTCGGAGATCCGTCACAAGGCCACCGGCATCGAGATGGTCTATGTCGCACCAGGGGTCTTTATGATGGGCTCCCCCTCGTCTGAAAAAAACATGAGGGAGAATGAAACCCAGCATAAGGTCAAACTGACAAAGGCCTACTACATCGGCAAATACGAGGTGACGCAGGAACAGTGGAAAAAAGTGACGGGGAAAAGCCCGAGCAAGTTCAAAGGGACGGATCTGCCTGTCGAGCAAGTCACATGGGACGAGTGCAGATTGTTCTGCAAGAAGCTCAATGGAATGGCTGCTTCATCCGACCCGGCCGCGGCCCAAGAGCTAAACACTGACGGTGGCTGCCATTTCCGATTGCCATCAGAAGCAGAATGGGAATATGCGGCGCGTGGCGGCAACAGGAACAAGGGGTTCATCTACAGTGGAGGCAACAATCTTGACAAAGTGGGATGGTATTATGAGAACAGCGGGGATTCCAGGCTAAGCGATTCAACGTGGGGTATAGACAAATCAAATGGCAACAATGGCAGGACTCATCCCGTTGGCCGGAAGAGCGCGAATGAGCTTGGAATTTACGACATGAGTGGCAATATATGGGAGTGGTGCTCCGACTTGCTTGGAGACTATACTGCCGGCGAAGGAACTGACCCAAGTGGAGCCGCAACTGGCTCGCAGCGGGTGCATCGCGGTGGCGGATGGTACGGCGTCTCCTGGATTTGCCGGTCTGCGGCGCGCAGCGGGCTCACCCCGGACAACTGCGGGTGCTACCTGGGGCTTCGCATCGTGCTGGACATTCCGGAGTCCGCTGCGACGGACAAAGAGAACGTGAATAACCCAGCAGGAAAATAGTTATGACAGCAGAAGTCCTATGAACACATCGCACCCGAAAGATCCACTCCACGGGATAACACTGGAAACCATGCTGACCCAGCTCGTCGAACATTACGGCTGGGAGGAGATGGGCTGGCATATCAGGATCAGATGCCTGACATTTAATCCCAGCATCAAGTCGAGCCTGACGTTTCTGCGGCGAACTCCCTGGGCGAGAGCAAAGGTAGAGGAGTTATATCTGCGATACCTGGCGGAGAAATCGTCAGAAAAGCCGGACGAACCAAGCGCGGAGTAACCGGAAAACAGAAATTGAGTGTTGAATATTTTTTTGCACATTTTTGTTCGATTTCGTGTTATCAGAGTGTTTCGCGGGCAAATGATTTTGTTTCAACTCATCTGTGTGAATTAGCCTGCCCCTCGCAGCTCGAAGAACGTAGTGGGGTGAAATTCGTGCCTATTATCAGAATCGCCACTGTCCTATGCGTCTGAACTGTTGCTTGTTTGTGTTTTTCTTCGGTGAGGCTCCATACGAGATTTCAGGAAAATCAAGCCTGACTTTTTTCTCTCCGCTCATGACTTCAAGTCCGAAAGGCGTGATTTCGATGCACGGGTAGCCTCCCCTCTCCTTCCTGCCAATGCATCCGGAGTTCTCCAGCGACTTCATGAACATCATGAGGTTGTTCTGCTTGACTCTCTTCAGCGCCCCGAAGCAGTGCTTGCGGTGAAGGCCGCAGCTGACAATTTCCGCGCTGCGAGAGCCAGCCAGCACCTGGCTTATTTTTCCGCGTCCGAAACGCCCGCTGAACTCCTCTACAGCAGACAGTATCACTTTGACAATCTCAACTTCAATCTCATCGGGAACACGCAGGGAGGTATGGTCTGAGGCTCCACAGATGTCGCAGTTCTCGCATTTCCAGTTTTCAGTATCCTCGCCGAAGTAGGATATGATGAAGTTCTGCCTGCACTCGGAGGATCGTGCATATGTGATGACCTCCTCCATCCGCGACATTTCAAAATTCTTCTTTTGTTCAAGCACCTTGAAATCAATTTCCAGTTCCAGTTTGTCTCTGCGGACAAGTTTTGTTGTCCTCCCGGAAAATGGCGGAATCCACACCAGGCAGTCGCCAGCAAGTGCGCGCAGTACCCGCTGAATCTGCGCATGATCAAGACAGGCTATCTCCGAAAGTTCGTCGAACGAGCATGAGACACCGTCCGCCGCCATGCCACCGAAATGCCTGATAGCACGCGAGATGAAGCGAGAGCGCTGTGTGGACTGCGCCTGATGGCTTCCGGCGAGAGAGTCCAGGTCACCAATGAATTTCAAACGCCCCAAGTTGTTTCCGGAATATCCGCGTTCAACATAGCCGTGACGTTCGAGCACACGCATGGCACCGCTAAGGTGGTTTTCCGATTTCGCCTTCGGCACAAGCGGCAACAGATTTGACAACGTCTGCTCCAGGATGTCGCTCTTGCTCGCCTCAGCCGATTTAAGAAGCGCTGTATAAAGCTCCTGTAGAAGCTCTTTGGACGGGTTGCTCATCTCTATGAAAAACTCCTGGATGTAACGGTCGGCTTCGGAAAAAAGCAGGATGCAGTCGGCCGGTTCGCCATCTCTGCCTGCGCGCCCGGCCTCCTGATAATAGGCTTCAAGTGATCCGGGCATGTTGTAATGTATTACACGCCTCACATCGGCGCGATCAATGCCCATGCCAAATGCGTTTGTGGCGACAAGCACGGGGCTGGGATCGTTCATGAACTTGTCCTGGATGGTAGTCCTCTCCTCGTCACCCATGCCGGCATGATATGAAAGGCATCCGAAAGCTTCGGCGATATTGTCCACGTTTTTCCTGGTCGAGGCGTAGATGATTGTAGGGGATGACGTCATCAATATTTTTCCGATGGCTGCATTCTTGCTGACATCCTTGTCGCATTTCATCACGGAAAAGGAAAGATTGGGCCTCTTGAATCCGGCGACATGCAGATTCATGCCGGGGCGCTTGAGCTGTTTTCTGATGTCCTCGCGGACAATTGAAGTGGCGGTGGCGGTGAAGGCGCAGACCTGAGGAATCCCATGGCGCTGGATCGCATCGCCGAGCAGGAGGTATGAGGGCCGGAAGTCATGCCCCCACTGGCTTATGCAATGCGCCTCGTCCACGATCAGCGCCGAAGGCGGCTGCTGCTCAAGCAGATTCTGGAAGCATTGCATGTGGAACCGCTCCGGCGCCACATACAGAAGCTTAACACCTCCCTCCGCGACTCTGCGCAAAATATCCTGCTGCTCGGACGGAGAAACGGAACTGTTGACAAACTCCGCCTGAACTCCTTTTTGGCGCAGGGCATCAACCTGGTTTTTCATGAGCGAAATAAGCGGGGAGACTATGAGCCCGTAGCCTGGGCGCATCAGCAGCGGAAGCTGGTAGCACAGGGATTTCCCGGCACCCGTGGGCATGACAACACAAAGATCCTCGCCTTCAAGCATCAGACGGACTATATCCTCCTGATTGTCCAGAAAGCCCTCAAAATCAAAATATTTCTTCAGGCCTGAAAGGGAATTATATTTCTCCGGTTCCATAACTATCACAACTCCGTATATTTTTTGCTTACCCCTCGGCTTTTCTCCACCGGGTACTTTTCATGGTTTTTTTCAACTTTATCGAAAGCCGCTTCAAGTGGGTCTATCCCGAGCCTGTCGGCAAGCCTTACGGTGTAATTCAGGATATCGCCTATCTCATCCCTGGCGTCATTCAGCTTGTCGTCGGACAGATTAAGTGATTCTTCCTCGGTGATCCACTGGAAAATCTCAAGCAGTTCGGATGCCTCTACGTTCAATGCCATGGATAGGTTCTTGGGCGAATGGAACTTGTCCCAGTCCCTGTCGCGGGCAAACTCCCTGAGCTTAATCTTCAATCCTTTCAAGTTCTTTTTCATCAGTTGAGGCTCTTTCATCATAACTATTTCATCTCTATATCTTCATCCATTATATTCAATCTTGAAATTCCTATGTCAAGAGACCAATGGCAAATTCCAAAACAAATATTTGATCCGAAAGCAGAAACTGGCCTAGACTCTCTTGCCAGCTGTCAGCGGGCAGTCAATTTGTGCCACTAATGGGCAGTTGAAAATGTGCCACTTTAAAATGCGTTAGATTATGTCCTCAAAAAGGAGGACATGATGTCAAACGAACTTAAGGTGAGCATGAAAGATGTGATAAAATCATTGTCGGAGAAAGGGTGTTCGAACCGCGAGATAGCCCGGCTCCTGGATATTCACCGTAACAGCGTCAACAAGTATGTGAGGTTGGAGAATTCAAAATATGCCACGGTGTCCCCCGGGAATTCGGGCGTGGAGGCTTCCTCAAAATGTGCCAAAGTGCCCGCCGGGAATTGTGCGGCGGGCAAGTGTGTCCGCAGCCGTTGCGAGCCGTTCCGTGCGGCTGTCGAGGATATGCTGAAGCTGGGTCTGTCCGCCCAGAGGATCTACCAGTACCTCGTCTGCGGGCACGGCTACAGTGGGGGCTACGACTCTGTGAAGCGTTTTGTCCGCGGGATCGAATCCCGCTTCCCGCTGCCCTTCCGCCGGATGGAGTGTCTTCCCGGCGAGGAGATGCAGGTTGATTTCGGCAGCGGTGCTCCGCTTCTCGACGCTGGGGTCAGGCGCAGGACGCATCTTTTCAGGTCTGTGATGAGCTGCTCGCGGAAGGGCTACAGCGAGAGCGTCATGAGGCAGACAGCCGAAGACTTCATCCGTGTGCTGGAAAATTCCTTCCGTCACTTTGGAGGCGTTCCCTGCCGCGTCGTCATAGACAACCTCAAGGCCGGCGTGTCGAACGCCGACTGGTTCGACCCCGAGCTCAACCCCAAGCTGGCGGATTTCTGCCGCCACTACGGGACGTTCATTGTTCCGACAAGGCCCGGCATTCCGAGGCACAAGGGCAAGATAGAGAGGGGTGTTGGATATGTCAAAAGCAACGCATTGAAGGGCCGTGTATTTGCGAGCCTCGCGGAGCAGAACAAATATCTTTCCGAATGGGAGCGTGATGTGGCGGACAAGCGCATCCACGGGACGACACGGGAGCAGGTCTGCTCCGCCTTCGAGAGGGAAAAACCATTTCTGAAGGAGCTTCCCCCCGATCTTTTCCCATGCTTCGAGGAGGGGAGGCGGACGGTCCACCGCGACGGCTATGTCGAAGTCAGGGGCGCATATTATTCGGTGCCGCCAGAATACACCGGCAGCGAGGTATGGGTTCGCTGGGACAGTCGCATGGTGAAAGTCTTCAACAAGAAAAACCTGCAGATAACCATCCATGTCCGGAAAAGTCCCGGCAAGTTCAGCACAAAAGGCGAACACATACATGAAAAGAAAAAATCCCGGATCGAAGAAGGGCAGGAATGGCTGTTGAAGAGAATTGCCGTCATCGGGACATGCTCGGAGGCATGGGCGAAGGCGATGCTCGCGAACCGCGGGGAAATCGGGCTGAGGGTATTGCTCGGGTTGCACTCCATGGCCAGAAAGAACACCGCTTCGGAGATTGAGTCGGGCTGTCGCAGGGCGCTCGATGCAGGAGAGTTCAGACTCAGGGATGTGAGAAAATTCATGGTGCAGGACTGCGAACAGGGCTCTTTCGAATTTCTGGACGAGCATCCGCTGATAAGGAAAATGGATTTCTACGGTGAAATAGTAAAACAACAGGAGGAAAAAAATGAACGGAACACTGCAGACGGCAATGAGGAAACTCAGGCTGTCAGGGATGGCACAGACAATTGACGTAAGGCTCCAGGAGGCCGTCGCGAACAGGCTTCCGCACGAGGAATTTCTGGAGCTTGTCCTCCAGGACGAACTGGCCATCAGGGACGACAGAATGCTGAAAAGGAGGGTCAAGGCCGCATCGTTCTCCAGTCTGAAGACGCTCGAGCATTTCAACTGGGACTTCAACCCCAAAATAAACAGGAGGCAGATATTCGGCCTCGCGACATGCGAATTCATCAGGAACGCCGGAGATGTCCTTTTCGTCGGACCCCCGGGCGTGGGCAATTATCGAAAGTTTTTACTTATGGAAAGAAAACCTGACCTTTCCTGCTAAATAAAATCAGTCTGGGAGTCATTTCCTTTCCATAATATCTGTCCATGGATTTATATTGTCCCAACCAATAAAGGAGGTATTCCATGGAAACAAGAATCCCGATTGAAGAGCTGATTGCAAAGGTAATTGCAGAACTCAAACGACTCAAGTACGCATCCCAATCGTTTCAAAATTACAGGCGGCTTTACAAACATGTCATCGCTTTCGCGTGTGCAAGGAATGAAAGATATTTTTCAGAAGCGCTTGGGGCGGAATTTCTGAAAGAGAAACATGGATGCAGAATCAACATTTACACCGAATCCATGCCAAAGCACCTAAAGAACCGCATCAGAATCCTCAGAGTGCTTGGAGATTTTCAGTTACACGGAGTTGTTTTCAGAAGAGTTGTCAAGAAACCAAAGCCTGTGAAACCGCCGCAATTTGAAGAAGTATTGTCCGCTTATGAGGCAGAATGTCTGAGACTCGACTACTCCAGACGCGGGTTGCGTAGCCGAATTAATCGGTTATTCTCCTTCATCTACTTCCTTGATTCCAAGGGTGTCCAGGGAGTCAATGAAATTGCTCCGGCACTCCTGTCAGATTATATCAGGACAATCTATGTCCATCATGAAAAAAGCATGTCCTCCATCTTAACAGCAATTAGGACTTTCCTTAAATTCCTATATCTCGGAGGATATACGGAGAAAGATTTGTCCAATGAGCTTCCCAAAATGAAAAAGTACTATTGTCCAGCCATTCCCTCTGTATGGAATACAGATGATGTGAAAAGGATGCTCAAGTGCATCGACCGGGGAAATCCGGCCGGAAAAAGAGACTATGCCATCTTGCTTTTAGCCGCCAAGCTTGGAATGCGCGTGGGCGATATCAAGGCGTTGAAGCTGCATGACCTGAACTGGAACGGTAAAACGATTGAGGTGCATCAGGCCAAAACAGGAAACCATGTAACCTATCCCGTTCTGGATGATATAGGATGGGCTCTCATTGATTATCTCAGGAATGGGCGTCCGGAAACGGATTCGCAGTTTATCTTTGTGAGATTGAATGCGCCGCACGAGGCATTTGGTGAAAACGCCAACCTCCATAACATAATCACAAAATATACAAGACTTGCGGGCATTAAAATCCCCAGGGAGTCAAGACACGGACTGCATTCTCTCCGGCACACCCTTGCAAGCACTTTGCTTGAACAGGGAACGCCACTGCCGGTAATTTCCTCTATTCTCGGCCATTTGAATTCGAAATCCACCAGCATATACCTGCAGGTAAATATTGACGGATTGAGACAGTGCGCACTGGATCCCGAGGAGGTTTTTACCTATGAAGGATAAAATGATTAGCTATTCCAGCAGATTGTCGCCAATACTTATGGGGTATGTCGAGGAACAACGCGCAGTCGGATACAAGTATGAAAAAGCTGCATCAGTCCTGAGGCAACTTGATCGCCTTTTGATCGAAGAGAATGAGACTGGTGAAATCCTGTCACGGGAAACGGTACTGCAGTGGACCAGGAAAAAGAAGGGTGAGAGAGAACGCAACCGGAATGGCAGAATCTCCTTGGTCAGGGGATTGGCCAGATACATGATCCGAATTGGCCGCGAGGCATATCTCTTCCCGGAAAAGGCCGTTCAAGTTGACAGATATTATTACACACCCTACATATTTTCCGAGAAGGAACTGGCGGACATATTCAGGTCTGCCGACAAAGTTCGTCCCTCCTCCGCTTCACCCAACCGCCATCTTATCCTGCCACTCCTGTTCCGGGTGCTGTACGGTTGCGGATTGAGAGTCTCCGAGTCATTGAATTTGAAGATTTCCGATGTGAATTTGGAGGACGGCACTTTGTTTGTACGCCAAGCAAAATTTGGCAAGGAACGGCTCGTTCCCATGTCAGGGACATTGATTGAAAGATGCAGGGAATATTCATGGCGGATGCAGTCTGTCACTTCGAATAATCCATATTATTTCCCGTCTCCATTCGGAGGAAGATACTCAACGTATTGCATCTATGATTATTTCAGGAGGTTCCTTTGGGAGGCCGGAATCTCCCATGGTGGCCGCGGACACGGACCTCGTGTTCATGATTTGCGCCACACATTTTCCGTGCACTGTTTGAAGAAATGGGTCAGGAATCGAAATGACTTGACTTCGCGCCTGCCATATCTTTCTGCCTATTTGGGACACGTTGATCTCAGGGCATCGCAGCATTACCTGAGGCTAACCGCCGACTTGTATCCCGCGATAGTATCTGCAGTGGAATCAATTTTTTCAACCCTTATTCCGGAGATGAATTCACATGAAACAAACTGATCTGGCAAGAATCCTGACCCGTTTTCTGGCCGACTATCTGCCTGGGCAAAGGAATGTAAGCACGAACACCATCAAGTCCTACCGCGATACATTCAAGTTGATTCTGTTATTTTCTGAAAGGGAAATGAATGTCAAAGCCGAGAAATTGACCTTGTCCCTGATGGATACAGGGACAATTATAAAATTCCTGGACTGGCTGGAAAAAACTCGCAATGCAAGCATATCCACGAGAAATCAGCGGTTAGCTGCCATTCATAGCTTTTATCGGTATGCCCAGATGGAAAATCCAGAATTGCTGCTTGAATGCCAGCGTGTCCTGAACCTGCCATTCAAGAAAAAAATGACCAAACCAGTTGATTACCTGAGTCCAGAAGCGTTAAGAGGACTTTTTGCACAGCCCAACGTGCAAACTAAAAGAGGCAGGCGTAACCTGATATTGATGATTACTCTATATGATACTGCGGCGAGGGTTCAAGAGTTGATTGACTTGACAGCACGGGACATAAGGCTTGTGTCCCCCGCAGTCATAACCCTTACCGGAAAAGGAAATAAGAAGCGCTGCGTTCCAATCATGTCAAAAACAAAACTGATGCTGGAAGAATACATGAAGGCAAATAAGCTGGATGTGAACGGGAAACAGGACCATCCATTGTTCTTTAACAGCCAGCATCATAAGTTCACCAGACCCGGAATAACCTATATACTGGGGAAATATTTTTTTCTGGCCAAGGAGAAAAATAGGAATGTCATTTATCCTGAGAACTTAACGCCTCACATGATCCGTCATACTAAAGCCATGCATTTGCTGGAGGCTGGAGTGAATCTGATTTACATACGGGATCTGCTGGGACATGTCAGCGTGACAACAACAGAACACTATGCCAAGGCCAACTCTGAAACGAAGAGAAAAGCCCTTGAATCCGCATATATGGATGTTACCGAAGATGTCCCGGTTTGGCGTGAGGATACAGAACTGTTACACTGGTTACAGAACCTCTGTAAATAAAATATTATGTAAAGAAATTGCCTGTCATGATGGCCTTTTCAAGCATTAATGTGCCGGTTTTCTTTCCATAAGTAAAAACTTTCGATAATTGCCTTTATGGAAAGCTTTCCATAAAGGCAAGACGCATATGGCCCAGGCCATCGGCTACCAGGCGCTGAAAATGGGTTTCAAGGTCTACTACAGGTCGGTCTTCGACCTTGCAAGGGACATGATGGGCGACGAGACGCTGTCAGGAATGGACCGCAAACTGAAGGACTACCTCAGACCGGATCTCCTCATAATCGACGACATGGGACTCAAGCAGCTGCCGAAACATTCCGGAGAACATCTCTTCGAGATCATAATGCGCAGATACGAGAACCGCTCGACAATCATGACTAGCAACAGGCCGATAGAAGACTGGGGAAAACTCATAAACGACATCCCCACCGCTGGAGCGATCCTCGACAGATTCCTGCACCACGCCGAAATAATACAGGTCGAGGGAAGAAGCTACAGGCTAAGCGAAAAGGCGAAAAACAGGAAGGAGGAAGCATGATAGGCGATGCGTCTCCAGCAAGGGCGGCTTTGTCCTATCCCGCCGCAGTGAACCCGCAGGATTCGCCGGGAGTTATCTGGGCTCCTTTTCGGCGAACCTGCGGAATACCGTAAGTGCTTGAAGAACGGATGCCGCCGCCCTTTTTAAGGAATCGGTACAAAGAAGAGTTGAAATCATGAAAAAGGCAATATAATGTTAAAAAAAGTGGCACAAACCTAAGTGTCCCTCGGTGGCACAAACCGGGGTGTCCCGTGACAAAAACCTGTTCCACCGCAATATGCGCATTCTTGATCCTCTCCATCCTCGGTGATGTGTCCTCCAATTTTCCCTCTGCCGTTGCAACACGGACATTCTTCCTTAGGCATTTCGTAACTCCTTTCTTATTCCTGGACTGTTACAGACGGTGCATTCAATATCAAAATCCCGCCTTCCATTGCAGGTTTGGCATAGTTCCTCAGTGGAATGAAAACGTTCCTCTTCATCACATTGGCATCCTACGGTTTCAATTCCGGTTCCAAAACAGGTCGGACATTCTGATTTCTGTTTGGTTCGGATTTCCCCTTTGAACTCTTTTACTTCTTTTTCCTCATTCAATTCTTTCTTTGCCGAGTTATCCATGTCAAGGGATGAATCGTTTTCTTTCGAAAACTTGTCAAAACTGATTTGGCATTCAATCATGACCTTGCAACACGGATTGTTTCCATTGGACATTTGCTCTTGCCTCCTTTGTTTGGTTGTACCCTCCGCCACACCGAATGCGTGGCAGAGGGAATTGGGTTACTTTTTCCGGTTGCTGTCACCGGTTTTTTGACTTGGAGTCCTGTCATTGCCGTGATTGCCGCGATGATCGTGACCTCCATCTTTCTTGTTTCCGCCTGTCCTGATGACATTGCTTTTCATCTTTTAGCTCCTCCTTTCTTTGTTTTCTTCTCAATCCTCGTCTTCATCCCGGTCTTCGTAGCGGTCAAAAGCTCTTTTTTCCGCCTCCTCTTCGGAATCCGAACTGTAGCCGTTCTTATAGGCGTCAGCCAGAGTCTCCGCGAATGTCCGATTGTCATCTCCTTGGTCTTTTCTTGGATCTTTGCTCATTTTTCACTCCTTTTTAGGTTTGGGTTATGAGACTTTTTACCATGTCGATTCCACCTTGGAATCTCACGGCTTACAAGAAATAATGAAGTATTAATAAATATGAAGAATATGTCCGGCTCGCCACATGACAAACCCGGCTCAATGTAGTCAATATAATTCAGAACAATCGCATGGTTTGCCTTCCGCATTTCATCACCTTTCAGTCAGTTTTCTGTCCTTAATTAAAAATATTTGCTCTGACTTTAAGGCTTCCACAACCAAGCTTTTTCATCTGTTCTGCATTCATTATACCATAGGTAGCATATAATGTCAAGTATTATTTCTATTTTTTTCATTATTTTTCTTGTAAGCTCATTTTATAGTATTATTTTATAACTATTATATGATTTTATAGCATTTTTTATTTACATATCATTGAAGGTTGGCTAAAATAAACAAGGTCATCGTAACTTATTGAAATCACGAGTCTTAGAGTATAACTTTAAAAAATAAATCTGAGTGCTGTCTTATGAAAAAAAGAATTATCTGCTCCTGGGTTGGATTTGCCGACTACCTGGCTTCAATCGAGAATAAAAAAGAATACAGGGGACCGATTTTACAGACTATTGAAGAGATTTCCGCCCCCTGCCCGGACATTTATTTCCTGCTCTTCAATCAGAACGATAAGGTAATCCACAACTATGTCTCGTTAGCGCAAAAGAACCATTCCAACCATAAAGAACTGAATGAGTTGTATAACTCGAAAGCTTCAAACGACCATTATTTCGAATGGCTGAGATCAAAAAATCCTGAGATTGATATTAAAAGAAGAGATTTTAACCTTCTTGACCCAGATGACACTAAAAACATTTATAATGCGGTAATCTCCGTGCTCTCAGAAATCCGCAAATACGATTTCGACTATGAAATCATTTTTAACATATCTCCTGGTACTCCCACAATGGCCGCAGTATGGTCAGTCGTCTCTGTCTCAGAAGATGAAGATATTAAACTTGTGGCCAATTCCAATTACCTTGTAAATAAACCATCATTCATAGAATTTCCATTCAATCTGGCAATCGAGGAAGTTGATCGACGTGTTATCATTTCAAAAAAGCTGGCTAAGGAGTCGTTTCCCGACTGTTTCAATAATTTCATCTGCAATTCAAGTTCAATTAGAAAAACCATTGAGACAGCGCGCATGTTTTCCAATTTTGAATTCCCGATCCTGTTAATCGGTGAACCTGGAACCGGAAAAAAAACCATTGCAAAAGCAATAAATGCCGAAAAAATAAAGACTAATCCCTTTACTATAGTCAAATGCGATTGCTTTCCTGGCGATCTTTTTATCCCTAAAATTGAAAGCCATATTTCCAGTGAAGCGGGGGGAATGCTTTATCTTGAGAACGTCGCTTCTCTTTCTAAATTCAATCAGTCATTTATCCTTGAGCTTCTCTTATATCCTGATAAACACGGGACATTTAGATTTGCTGCATCGTCAGATCACGGCATATACGACAAATTGAAAACATCGGAATTTCTGAACGAACTCTTTTATGCCTTTTCAACCGGGCTTATAAGTGTTCCATCTCTAAAGGAACGCGGCGGTGACATTATCCCTTTGACAAATGAGATAATTAAAAACATCAACGGGGCATTCTCAAAATACAAAGGCTGGGAACAAAAAAAGCTTAGTTCAAAAGCGACTTCCCACATATTGAAATATATTTGGACCGGAAATATAAGTCAGCTAAAAAGCACGATTCAAAGAGCTTGCGTTTCGAACTTCGACAAAGGGAACATCACAGACACGGATACGATTGCTGCTCTTGAAGTTGTATGTGCATACAGTGGAATTACCGAAGGAATAGACATCCACGATGGTTTAAACTTGAAACGTTCAATAAAAAAAGTTGAATCTTCTATTATCCATAGAGCTCTTGAAATCTGCAACGGCAACCAGACGAAAGCAGCCGAGCTTCTTGGAATTAGCAGAATGGCCTTGCATTCAAAAATTAATAATCTTAAGGAGAAGTCCCATGAATAACAACAATTCTTTGAATAAAGATTTTACATGTTCTCAGCCTGGCTATGACATTAATTCTGCTAATAAATATATTAATCTTTTTAAAGAAGCAATTGCTAATAATATTTTCTTAGAAAAGAGCACTAATATAGAAGAGGGTAAGAATATACTTGATCAAATAAATAGTATTGATGAAAAGCTAAATGTAGCAAATAATATTGACTTATGGATTAAAAAGGGGGAGTTAATTAAAGAACTATTATATGAGGAGTATGAAAAATCCGATGTTTATTCGGAGCATTATGATGGTGTGGAGATTAACAATGATGATAAGATAGACTTGCTATCTAGGGCTCTCTGGGCATGTTATTACTATGCGCATTTAATTGAACCAAAGAACTTTTCCATCCATTTAGAGTTGGGTAAAATACTTTTAGAGAAATTTCACATTTTCCAGATATTTCCGAAAGAACATTTTCTCGCAGCCATTGAGCTGTCAGATGACGTTACAGATATTATTAAAAAAGAAATTAAAATATTATGGGCTTCCCGTATTCGACGCGAGTTAAACTTAACGATCTCCATTCAAAATTATTTAGATGATATTATTAATTATAAAGACAGTGTAGTTGGTATCCGTGATATTTACCACGATATCGCATATGAATATCATTATTCTCATCATGATTATTTAAAATCCATAGAATGTTATTTGAAGGTTATCGGTTTATATAACAATAATGAGAATGACAAAAATCTTGTGAGTATTAGTTATGAGATAGGTAAATGTTATTATAATATCAATAAATACGAAGATGCAATTAATTATTTTAATATATTCATAGACATAATAGAAGGTAATAAAATTCCATTGGAAGAGCATACACGATATAATATTCATACCAAACTCGTAGAATCCTATCTATACAAAATTATGATTGACTATAAAGTACATAACAGTGATGATAAATACATGCTAGAACGAATATCCCATTTTACTGTATTATTTGATTCTTCTCGTGACATATTTAGTCGCAATATTTTGAATAGCATTGCTTCTATATTAAAAGATGTTAAATTTATATTTTTCACGAGGTTCATTCGTATATTTATTGGACTTGAGAACTCAATTGATCGTGCAGTTCTAGACCTAGAAGAGATTGAACGATGCTATGGTACAATTGATAAAACCGATTTAACATACCTTTTATACGATGAGACAAATTATGATATATGGAACGATTATATCGAGCATCTTGAGGAGACTAAAGAGTATCCTAAAAAGAATTTTATTGGCGAAGATACTAGTTGTAATGAGAAATTAAAATTCCTCAAATATTCACAAAATGTCTACGTTGAAGCCACACTGAGAGATCGTGTTAAAGCTAACGGTAAGACTGTCTTAATGTTATATGCAAAATTATCAATATTTATCGAAAATTATTCAAATGAAGAGTCTAGAAAATTGCAAAAAGAAGAAGATGATAGAATTTATAATTATAAACTGGAATCTGAAAGGAATAAAAGAAAAGAGATTACCCAAATAATAAGTGATTATAATCATGATGCAGTAAACCATTTATTACCAAAATCGATTAAAGAAGTATGCGGTAAACTTTACAAGAGCGGAAATACTGGCGATGCCTTACTTCTTCAAAAAGCATATACTTCAGAATTGATTTTACAGCATCAGGCTAAATTCATGCGTTTCATATATACTAGCGACGCTGCAACAATACACAAATATTTTCGGAATGATTGTATTCCGGAAAACTCGAATCAATATGATTCATCGGATATAAAAGCCATATTCAATGAAGCTCTTGAATTGTTTTTGTCTCAAATATTATCCAGTACACGCGATATCATTATTTGCTGCCTAAAAACTTATACTAGAGACTTGAATAAAGACATAAATGATATTTCAAAAGATTTCAACAACAAAATTATGGTTCCCAATGAAGAAGAATCGTTAAATTGGACAAATAATATGTTTTTGAAGATCAACCTTGATATTACTCACTCGTCTGGTTGGGAAAACATAAAGTTGAAAAAGGATGGTTATGCATCATTCTTGTTTATAAAATTATTCCATGAAACATTATTGAATGCATTCAAATATGGTATTATAAAAGAAGACAAGCCCTGGCTCGAAATCAAACTCTCCAGTGAGACAATAAAGAATAAAGAATATTTGACTATCTCTTCTATCAACTTCAAGAGAGGCAAAAAAAATAATGAGTTTAGCTCTAATATTGGCATTGAAAGCATAGAAAGATTATTGAAACATGTTAATAACTCAGAAGATTCACTGGAAATTATCGACGAAAGTGATACCTTTACGACTATAATGTTGGTTTATAAAAATTTATTTATAAATAATGGATAATGTTAATGAATATCCTATGGATCGAAGATTCCCCTGATGAATCAAAAGAGTCATTAAAAGACCTTGTGGGGGATGATAAATTTATTTTTAAACCAAATTTATCTTCCGAAGAAAATGATTATTCAGAATGCTCGAAATCTTTACTTACCCCATTATTTGATTTCGATTATTTTATTATAGACATTAATTTAGGAGATATACATTTTCTTGACAGATTTCTTACCAGCAAATATAATGAATTTAAAGATGCAATAAATAAAGAAGGAATGAGTATTGCGCCTAATAAAACCTTCTTGAGAGAGGCAGGATTTCATTATTATATTGACTTAATATTAAAAAGTGTACCTAATGAAAGAATCGTTTTTTACTCTGCAAATGTAGGTCAAGGGAATGATACAGGAACGGTTTTTAGAGACAGATTTCGGTCTGCCAGAATGCCCAGCCCTATTTATATAGAAAAAAATGAAAATACCTCAAAGAATCGTTTTAAAGATTTTTTTGATAAAACAAAAGATGAGCATAGTTATATTACACTACGCCGCGGTATTATAGAAGCTTGCGATGAAATAATCGAATATTTATCGAATGAAGATAAAACAGATGAATTAATATTTAATGACGCTGAAAATGTTGATGATGCGACTATTGAACAAAAGGACAGTCAATATTTTATCGAATACTTCAAAAAACTAAGAAGGTATTTCCCAATTAAAAAACCTGAAAATGATGAAATCAACAAATTATATTATTCGTTCCTCTCAGAATTATCTGCAGAATGGGAATCCAAACAACACTTTTTCCCATATGGAAAGCATGATAAATTTTTAGGATGCTGCCTGATACAAATGAAAGTACTCCGAAATTTTACTTCACATCATATCGTTCGGGAAAATGAGATTGATGATAAACTCGTTGCTTTTCATTTTATAATAGCATTATTTGCCATTGTCAAATTTGACCCGGACTTCGATCTCTCTTCTTCAAGATGGTTCAACTATCTCTTAAACCTTTTTCCCAGCAGTAATACGAATTACATTAATGAACATAAAATACTTGAAACAAAATTAAAAGATTCATATACTAATTTGATACCTAATTTCGATATGAAGAAAATTTCTAAAGAAAACAGAGGCAAGACTAAAATAGAAATTAAGTCACGCAGGTTTCATTCTTGTTTAAGGTCAATAAAAAAGGGAGTTGATAACAGCGTGCTATACCAAAACTTATGGCATTCTTTATACCATGACGACAATCCATTTCAAAAAGAAAATCTTTTAGATTACGTTGGTTGTGCTATAGATGAAATGTCTTTTGATAAAATTATTTTTAAAGAGAATAAATTTTGTATTTTTAAAAATATTCAGAAAACAAAAAATATTAGTACACTTCTTCAAATGACTTATTCTCTCGCCTTTCCAGAGGAATTATATCCTTAGATTTATAAAAATCAAAAAAGCGACATGCAGTGATTATTCGAGTTTTATAGTATTATTATTCATGGCAGTCAATCATAGTCAAAACCGTATCATCCGGAAGATTGTGGAGAATAATTTCAAGTCGCTTTCCCCAGAAATGTTCTGAATTATTTTGATCCATCTTGTCTTCCTGTTTTGCAAACCAGGAATCAACATCTTCCCACTCTCCATCCTTGCAAATAGCATAAACTGGAAGGATGTCTAGCCGTTCTATATTCTCCTTCTCGCTTTCTGGGATGAATTTGTTCTTTCTTTTGGCCATGTTCCGCACATTGTTGATATAAAATAAATATTTAATTTGATCGGGTTTTTTTCTTTCTTTATATTCTAAAAGGAAACTGGCGTATCTCTTCCTTCTTTCCGTGATTTTCCCATTCCTTTCTCTGCGCATAAACTCCCAATCAACATCGCAAACACATATCTGGTCGGCATAGCCAGGCTTTATTTTGTCTTCATCCAGGCATGTCCCAGTTTTTATTTTCTTCGGAAACCTCGGATTTTCTTTTATCTTGAAGAAACCTGTCCACCGGCCTCCTAATTCATACCAGTCGAATCTACCGTCAGGGGTAAACGGAGTAACCCATTCGCATAGAGTCCTATCATAAATGAAAAAAGCCTTCTTGAACTCTTCTCTGTTCTTATATAGCTTCCCATTTTTAGGGAACTCAATCTTTTTAACTATTACAGTCTTTTTATTCGAGTCTAAAGATATAACCTCGCAAAAGAATTCAGGTTCGTTCTTCCCTTTGCGGTAAACCCACAGCTTTTTAGTGGGAAGAGGATCTTCAAAGATGAATAGTGATTCACTATACTCGACAACATAGATATTTTCGATCCCATGCTTCCTGATTTTTTTTGCGAACAATGTTACAAATGAATCATTTTTAAATTGTGATTCATCACGTTTCAGGAATTTCTTGCAAGTGTGTTGGAAGTAGAACGTGTCATAATACGGCTTCATCTTAAGGTACTTGGAGTCGCGCGTGAGGAAGTTGTATTTCTTAAGCTTTCCCTCATAATCTTCGCCAACAAAGATGAGATTGAAATGTCCCATTGTTTCCTCCTATTTTGGTTACTTGACAAGTATATAAGAAAATCAAAATAACGGAATCCCCACAATATTCAGAATATTTGTTTCACCGAACATATGGTCTTGAATGGGCATACTGCGGTTGTCTCCAACGATAAAGACTTTTTCTTTTGCCACCGTAGTTGCCTTAATATTCCAATTGCACGGATATTTAATGTAATTCTCCTTAATTTCTTTCCCATTTAGAAATAGATTTCCATCCTTAAATTCAACGGTTTCATTTTCAAATGCCACAATCCTTTTGAAGAATTCCACTTCTATATCTGGGAATCTAGCCATGACGACATCGAATCTTCTGGGTTTTGATAATAAAAAGGTTGATCTCCAGCAAAAATTAAATTGCCCTTCCATATATGTAGGCTCCATGCTAATGCCTCGAATTCTCCCTGGGATGCAGATGAATTTCAACAAGATGACTTCAAGTATGAAGATGATTACGGCAATTATGAGGAATTTTAATAAAATTCTTTTCGTCAATTTCATGTTTGATTATTTAAATGTGTTGGTGTCGAGTATTTTATACGATTCCCATTTATAACATTCTCCACATCTATTTCGATTTCAATCTCAATCACAACGTTTTTTAAAAACAAACAGATTGACGGTGGCTGGCAGTTGCATCAGAAGAGGCTGATACAGCGGATGTCCTCTTCCCATGGACTTTCAGACGTGATATTTTTGACAGTGTTTCGCCCATAACCTTTCGTATTCGGCTGTAGAACACCTTGGCAAGCTTAATGGACTGCCAACTCCCGGACAACTGTTAGAGGATGCCCATGACGAAGAGAAAAAGAAGCTTTCGGATTGGTAGTGCAGATGGATGTTTGCCTCGAAGGCATTGGATGGCTTCACTTGAAATCAAATAGTTCCAACAGTTTGAAGAATATT
This sequence comes from uncultured Lentisphaerota bacterium, assembly GCA_903872565.1. Classification (GTDB taxonomy): domain Bacteria; phylum Verrucomicrobiota; class Lentisphaeria; order Victivallales; family GWF2-50-93; genus CAIQLG01. Next base: position 23,035 of record CAIQLG010000081.1, read on the forward strand.
TCACCGGCGATAGTTGCATCGGATAGGGCATCGTGGGGCTTCTCCCTGGCGGACTGCGAAATTCGCAGATCTGCAGCAAGGTCCATAAGTTTCAGGCTGGTGAACAGTCTCCGACTGGGTAACTCAAGCAGACAGGTCTGCCCTTTGCGAAATTCGCAAAGTTTGTTTGCGAATCTCGCAATTATAAGGGTGTCGAGCTCGTGATGGGAAAATACTTCGTCATAGTTCACCGCTTGCGAATTTCGCAGAAATGGACCATCAAACTTCGTGTAGTTATGCCCGACAGGGATGACTTTCTCAATATTGTTTTCCCTTAGCCAGTCGTTGACAGCCTTTCTTGCATCGAAGAGATTGAGCCCCTCACACGGGTCAAGACCTGTTATCTTCCGAACTTCTGCACTCATACGCTCCGGCATGAGAGCTTTAATCCGGATGTTCAGCGGTCTGCGAACTTCGCGGACATCGTCCGGTAATGTTTGCGAATCGTGCCTTTGGCTCGACATGTTTCGCACTTGTCCTGCTTTCGGCAGGAAATCAAGCGGAACAATTGCCAGTTGAAGGATTTCGTCCCGGAACGGATCCAGCCCTGTCGTCTCGATGTCCACGGCGCAAATGACGTTCATTCTAGATTCCTTTTTCATGAGTAGCATAGTTTTTCTTCGAGTTCCTTTTTCCAATACTTGAACTTGGGTTTTCTTTTGTCCGCTTTGCAGGCAATATCAACAATTTCTACGAGCGCTTTTGCCTCTTTGCAATCAATAATCAGAACACAAGTACCGTTTTTTCTATTTGTTTCTTCGTTGAAGATTTTCATTTTTCACCTCTAGAACGGCATGCCGCTACTTTCTTCGGAGTTGTTTTCTTCGTTCACTTCAATCTTCGTTGTATTCAGAAACTGAACCCTCTCGGCTCTGACGAGGAGCTTTGAACGGTTCTGACCGGTTGCCTTGTCCGTCCATTTATCTTGCTGAAGTCTTCCCTCGATGTGGACAGTTGAGCCCTTGTTGAGACAACGGTTACATATTTCAGCTTCTTGCCCCCATACAACGATATCAACGAAGGCTGTTTCCTCCTTCTTTTCGCCGTTTTGATTGTATGGGCGGTTGACTGCTACGGAGAATTCGAGAACACTCTTTCCGCTGGCAATAGCTGTCATCTTCGGGTCGTGGGTAACTTTCCCCAGGAGCATTACTTTGTTTACGTAGGCCATAAGAAATTCCTTTCAGTTATAGGTATTTGGTTATTGGTTACAGACCTTCGTCTGTTTC
>CAIQLG010000082.1 GCA_903872565.1 uncultured Lentisphaerota bacterium
GATCTGGTGACTGGGAAATCGCCCATTTCCAAGACCACATTCCAGGTTGCGTGGAGCGACGGCAGCCTCATGTTCGGCATCCGGTGCGCTGATGCGGACATGAACAATCTGAGTATCTCGACGATGAAGCATGGCGACGAAAAAATCTACAGCGACGACGAACTCGAATTATTTTTGGAGACCCCGTCTCATGCGTATTATCAGATTACGATCAACGCGGCCGGTGCCCTGATCGAGCTTGACAGGGATAGAGGGCGGCCCCAGTGGGCATCGGAGGCCGAAAGTGCTGTTTATCGCGGCACCGATTTCTGGAGCCTGGAAATTCGGATACCCACCACGGTCGAGACGCCCGAAGGCGGACTCGACCGCCGGAAGCGGGTCGAGGGAAAGAAACCGGATGCCGCAGCACCCTGGCATTTCAATGTGTGCCGCCAGAGGGTCAGAGGCAAGGAGATTGAGCATTCGGCCTTTTCCCCGACCGGAACCTCGTGCTTTGCTGTGCCCTTAAAGTTCGGCAAACTGATTGTGGAATCGCAGGTCATGGATTGAGACCGTAACAAATGCACTGCTTGCACTATGCGTACCGCAATATATTGTATTCCGCAGGGCATAACTCAAAAATACTGCCGAGGTGAACCAAAAACAAGTTGCACACGGCGTTAAATCTTGGAGAAAATAGACATGGCAACGGACGAAACCAAACAACACCGACGGCTCAAGCGCACTTGGATTCAAAAAGGGTTTGAAAGCCTTTCGCAGGGCCGGGTTGGAAGCGGCGGCGATAATCTCTACGTCAACGCCCGGGGCGAGATCGAGATGATCCACCGCACCTCCGTCAACAACGACGGGCACGTGGATCTCATCCTTCCCAACTCGCACGGTTACATCGAACGCGGGCCGACCTGGATCTACACCCAGGCCGAGGGCGAAGGTCAGACCTGGCGGCGGCGCGAACTGCCCAACGACAGCGGCTGGATGAGCCGGGTCGTGGACGTGGATGGTGACGGCTATCCCGACCTGATCGTCGTCAATGGGGAGAACGGCGTCACTTCGGAGCTGAAGTCATACGTGTATTGGGGCGGGCCCGGTGGGTTGACGGGAGAACGTGCCGAGTTTGCCACGGCTGGCGCATACGACGTGGCGGCCGTGGATCTTGCGGGCAACGGACGGCTCAGTCTTCTGTTTCCGTCCGCCTGGGTGGATCACCATAATTCTGGGGCACCCCGTCTTATTCAGGTCTACGCGCAGGTCGCGCCGCGCCAGTTCGCCGATGTTTCCGAGCGATATGGGCTGACTGGCGTGGCGGCCACGGCCATTGCCTGCGAAGATCTCAACGGAGATGGCCAGCCCGAGCTGGTGGTGTGCAACTATCGCCGGGAGTATGAGTACGACACCGAGTCATTCGTGTACTGGGGAACCCAGGACGGCTTCGACACGCGTTCGCCGCTCCGGTTGCCGACGCACTACGCCATGCAAGTGGCGCTGGGCGACCTCAATGGCGATGGCCGCAAGGAGATTGTCTTCGCTGGCGGGAACCAGATCTGCATCTACTGGAACAACGCCGGCCAGTTCAGCCCGGCCAACCGCACGATCCTCGAAGCCAATGGCAACAGCACCATGTTCGGCGTGGGCGCGGTCCGCATCGCGATCGCCGACGTGGACGGCGATGGAAGCAATGAGCTGCTGGTGGCCATGCGCGAGGGTGTTCAGATCCGATCCTCCCGGGATTTGAACGTCGTGCGGCAGCTCCTTCCGTTGCAGCATTGCGGATGGGTTGAGGCGGTTGACCTCGACGGCGATGGATGCCTCGACATCGTCGCCTCGAAGTATCAGGATGGCCGTGTTTATGAAACCCAGTCGGCCATTTTCTGGAACGGCCCGGACGGATTCACCGCCGACCACATAACCGGACTGCCGACCCGTGGGGCCGTGGGCTGTACCGCAGGCGATCTGGATGGTGATGGCCGACCTGAAATCATATTCAACAACACGATGGGAGGCTGGTCGCAGTTCAACCAGGACTTTCCGCTCTACGCCTACCTGGGCAATGCGAAGCACGCATATAGTCCGGCGCAACGGCTGGAACTTCCCACCGGAGGCGGCACGAACACCTATGTCGTGGCCGACTTCGATCTGGATGGCTATCCCGACATGGCGTTCGTTTCACCCGACGGCCTGCGTATCTTCCACGGTGGACCTGCGGGTTTGCAGTCGGACCGGTACACCGTCCTGCCTAATCGCGGGAATTTCTTTCACAACGTGCTGGTCGCGGATCTCAACCGCGATGGCTGGTTGGATCTGCTGGCGGTCGCTTATACTTATGACGACAAGCCCGAGACGATGGCAAAGTCCTCCGTCATATTCTGGGGCGGGCCGGACGGGTTCTCCGCCGACCGCTCAACGGTCGTGCCAACCTATTGTCCGGGTAACGGCCATCTCGCTGATGTGAACAACGACGGATGGCTCGACTTCATCTACGGCGACTCCCGCGGATACTTGGCCGTCTACCTTGGCGGGCCGGACGGGTTCTCCACGGAGCGGATGTGGAAGGTCCCTCTGGAAACCGATGGGGCGTTGATTTCGTCTATCAACAGCGCTGACCTGAATGGGGATGGCTGGCTGGACTTGATCGTACCCGTGATGGGGCATTACTTGCGAAAGAAGAGCGGGTTCTTCCTGCTATACGGCGGCCCGGACGGCTTTGCTCAGGAGCGGATAAGTTTTCACCCGACGGACGCTTCGCCTATACGCATCTCAGTAGCCGACATCAATCTGGATGGGAAGCTTGACCTGCTGGTGCCGGCCTATTCCACCCAGTTTCGGCGGGAACTGCCTTCTTCCATCTTCTGGGGGAAGGAAGATGGGTTTGATTTTGCAAAGCCGTTCCTCATCCCGTGTGACGCTTGTTGCGCATTCCAGGCTGTTGACATCACTGGCAACGGGTATCCGGATGTGCTGGCGGTTTGCCATCGCAACGACATCGGCCACCAGGTGGACTCGCTGCTGTTCTGGAATAGTCCGGAGGGACTGTCATTGGAACGCGTCACCCGTCTGCCCGGTCTGGGGCCGCACCTGGCCAGCTCGCGCGATTTCGGCAATGCCTTCACCCGCGAACCGATCGAAAAATATCTCTCCCCGCCCTATCCGTTGGAGGGGCAGTTGCCCGCAAGGATTCATTGGGACGCGGACGTTCCCGACAAGACGGCGCTCAAGTTCCAGTTACGCTGGGCGGAGACCGAGCAGGGGCTGGAGTCCGCACCGTGGCATGGCCCGGCTGGAGCAGGATCTTTTTATGAACATTCAGGGCAGGTGATCCGCAGGATGGATGCCGGGGCGGCCTGGCTACAGTACCAGGCGTTGTTCATTTCGCCCGACGGCTGCCGCTCGGCCAAGCTGCGGCAGATCCGGATTGACCTGCGGAGTCAATTATAACTCTCTTCGCCTCAATAAATATATAACATTAATAAACAGCAATGGCTGCTGCTTCCTCATGCTATAATTCAATAACCCATATTGCGGGAACCTGATTTCCGGATTTCTGTTTTTAAAATTCTTTATTGCTGCGCTGAAGTTCGGCATGTTGTATATCTGCTGAATGTTATTATATTACGGACAATGATAATGTGTCAGTTTTGTTCGGGGCCAGGATCAGAAATTCTTCCTGAATTTCGCAATATTCTAAAAATAAACAAAAGGAGATCAAAATGAGGCATGAAAAGATTTTATTGTGTCTGGGCGGCTTTGTCATATCGGCTTTAATGTTTTCGGGTTGCGCACTTTTCAATTGTGGAGGAACCAAGCTGGTGGACGAGGGGAAGCCGTGCGCAGACATCGTGATTGCCGAGAAGCCCCCCCGCGGGGTGAAGCTGGCGGCCAGCGAATTGCAGACATACATCGAAAAGATATCCGGCGCCAAGCTGGCGATCACGACTTCGCCGGGCGCTGACGTGCCCGCGCATATTTACGTGGGCCGGAGCGCCTACACGGACAAGCTCAATATCATGGACGAAGGCCTGAAGCACGGCGCGTTCCGGATGGTCTCGGGCAAGGGCTGGCTGGTCTTGCTGGGATATGACAAGGACTTCGTTATCCCACAATATGTTGCCCGCAGTTATGCCGATATCCCACGCGCACTCAAGGAATGGGACGAGCGCACCGGCGAGCATTGGGGCAATCCCTATGCGGGCGCGAGACTGTACCGCGAATACAATGCGCCGGTGGGTGTCAGCATGTACGACGAGCGCGGATCATTCAACGCCGTGTGCGAATTTCTCCGCAGCCTGGGCGTGCGGTGGTATATGCCGGGCGACCTGGGCGAAATCGTCCCCGCGCTGAAAACGATCTCGCTGGCATCCATGGACAAGACTGTCAAACCCGATTTCCCATACCGGAATCTGGGCGACTATTCCCCCACGTTCGACTGTGCTACACGGGATGCGGCGATGTACATCTTGCGCCTGGGACGCGACCCCGTCATGGGCATTCCGGGGCCGCATGGGCTTTGCAATGTGAATGGCCGGGATGAGGTCAGAAAGTCCCATCCGGAATTCTATGCCGATCGGACGGCTACTTCCAATTACGCCTATTACGCCTCCTGTCTTTCGTCACCGGAGCTGTTCGACTACACTGTGAAATACGCGAGAGCGGTGTTCGATATCTATCCCGACCTGGAATATATATCCCTCATGCCGAATGACGGGTTTTACAACGGCAACATGTGCCAGTGCGAACTGTGCAAGGGACAGAACACGCCCCAGAGGGGCGGCCGGGGCGATTTGTCGGATTATGTCTGGGGGTTTGTCGATAGGGTGGCCCGGGAGCTGTACAAGACGCATCCGGACCGGAAAATAATGTGCAATTCTTATGGCGCATATTCGCTGCCGCCGGAAAAGATCGCCAAATTCAGCCCTAACTTGGTGGTGCAGATTTGCGAGCCGAGGTATAGCTTCAACAATCCCGGAGAGCGCGCCAAGGCACTGGAGCTCCGCAAGGGATTTCTGGACAAACTGGTGCCCGGGAATTTTTCGATTTACTGCCATTATCTTGACAGCGGCTCACATCTGCCGTCCTATTACCCCCATGCCATTGCCGACGATCTGCATTCGCTGAAGGGGATCTCACAGGGGGAATACATTGAACTGGCGCAGCAGGCAGGTGCCCAAGGCATGCATGCTCCCGGATTCAACCATCTGAACGTGTACGTGACGATGCGCTATTACTGGGATGCAGATCAAGACATCGAGGCCCTGTTGAACGAGTATTATGAGAAATTCTACGGCCCGGCTGCGAAGGAGATGAAGGCGTTTATCGAGTATTCCGAGGCAAACTGGCAAAAGATGTCGGGCGATGCGGCGCCGACCGGCAAGGCCTTGGAACTGCTGGATGCCGCCCGCAAGGCCGCCGGAGACACGGTGTACGGCAAACGTATCGATCTCGTGATGGACTACTGCCAGAAGCCGATGACGGAATTGCGCGACCGGCTGTCCAAGGACCGGAAGGATGTCTCCAAGGCCCGCATTTTCCAGCCACCGGCGAACGACTCCGAAATCACGATCGATGGCCGCTTCGACGAGCCCCGGTGGAATAACGGCAACTATGGCTGGGGCTCATATGCGTATGACCTGGCCGAACTGGAGACCGGGCGGCGCCCGTTCTCCGATACATCGTTCCGGGTGGTCTGGGGTAGCCGGGCGATCTATTTCGGGATTCGCTGTGAAGAGCCGGACATGAAGAACCTGAACATCGCGACGACCAATAATGACGATCCCGCGATCTTCAAGGGCGATTACGTGGATGTGCTGCTGGAGACCCAGGGGCACTCCTACTATCAGATCGCGGTCAATCCGGCCGGCGCAGTCTTTGACGCCGATATGAAGGATGGAACCAATCTTGCCTGGTCATCGAGCGCCAAGGTTGCCGTGTTCAAGGGCGACAGTTTCTGGAACGTGGAAATGCGCATTCCCGTCGGCGACATGATGGATGGAGGCGTGGATCCAATGAAATCGGTCGAGGGGCGCGCCCCCAACAGCTTGTACCCGTGGGCCATCAACCTATGCCGGCAGCGGGTGAGCAGCACCGAGACGGAACGATCCGCCTGGTCGCCCACGGGGACAAATTCGTTTTACGTGCCGATGAAATTTGGCGTATTGGATGACAGCTGGAGTGAAATCGGTGGTCATGGCCGGGCCGACTACCTGTCTGACCGGAAGGCGGCGCTTGCGCTGGTCCAGGCTGGCAAGGATGCCGAGGCGTTGACCGCGTTCACGAACATGGCGGGAAACGTGGCGAGCGAAATTCAGAAATCGGATGCACTGGAGCAGGCGGCCGGGTGCGCGAACCGTCTGAAGCAATATGATAAGGCACTGGAGTTGGCCAAAGCCATTCCGCTCCCGGCGGTTTCTAAAAAATGCCGGATGAACCTTCTTCAGGCGAACAGAAAATACAGCGAACTGCTCGCCGAGTTCAAGACAGAGGATATCGATCACTGGCCGGAAAGCGCGAGGGGCGAAGCCTTTTTCAGTCGGGGCCAGGCATTTGTCCAATTGAAAGACGGACCGGCGGCGGAAGCGGACTTGAAAAAGGCGGCGGAGTATAGTCGTGAGAGACATACGCCAGGGCTCGCCTGGCTGATGCTGGGCAATATGTGCCGTGATCTCCTGAAAGACGATCAAAAGGCACTGGAGGCCTACGGCGAAGGGATCAAAATGGTGTCAGGCGGGGGCGGCTATAGCTATACAATGGAAGCTGTTTTGTCTGCGGCGGATATTCTTTGTAAACAGGGGAAATACGACGAGGCGCTTGAGGTGTTGAAGAAAATCGACTTTAAAAAAATGGAAGGTTATTGGGGGGTGACTTTTCGGTGCGCCTATGGGGAGACGCTGGCCAGCCAGGGGAAGAAGACTGAAGCCATCGCCAAATTCAATGAAGCCTTGGGCGTAAAAGATGCCACGGCCGCGCAAAAGGCGGCGTGTGAAAAGAGGATCAAGGAACTGCAGGGCAAAACAGAATGAGTTCCATAATTGGTCGGCGGAGATAAGTCACCTATTTTATCAGCAGATTTGAATTGTAAAATGAGCAAAGGCGTTTAAATTAGGAAAGAAGCATATGCAATTGTCAGGAGAAATCATCCATTTCACATTTCAGACTATGAGAAAAACGAAGAATTAAAAAAATGAAGGACGAATAAGCCTTCAAAAATAAAAAAAATACATAACGAGGAGAGTTTTTTAATGAAAGAAGATTGCAGGAAGAGTAAGTTCAAGATTTTCTCGGACGATTATTTCAGGGTAATCAACCAGGCAGGCGTGCGGGAGCGGATCGGCCTTGGCGGGCTCGATTATGCTGGCTGCTGGGATACTAATCTTTCTCCGGATGGCATCCTGTACTATGCCGCCTGCGATGAGACAGGCCGAAACCGCCATGCCCGGCTTGTCGCCTATGATTATCAGACCGATACCGCGAAGATATGCGTCAGGGTGGAGGATGTCGCGCTGCCGAAGTCACGCCAGCTTCCGGCCACGAAGTTGCACGAGTCGATTACATTTCTTCCCGACGGAAGGGTTTTCGGGACAACCCACACGACAGACCGCGCCCCTGCGCATCCCGAGTTCATGCCGTACGCCCACCACACCCACGTATGGGAGGGCTGGCCCGGCTCGACGATGATATGCTACGACCCGAAGACTGGCAAGGCTGAGAACTGGGGTATTCCCGCGCCGCGCGAATCCATATACGGCGCCACCTACGACGCGAAGCACAACGCGATCTACATGATCGGTTTCATGCGCGGGCATGTGTACCGCTTCTCGCTTGACGACCACAGTGTCAAAGATTTGGGCAAGGCGGCCGAGTTGTATTGTTACCGCCTCCATGCTGGACCCGACCAACACATCTACGGCTGCACAAAGTCGGGGTATTTGTTTAGAATCAATGTGGATACGGAGAAGATCGAGGATCTCAACTGGCGGGTTCCCGAATATCCCGGCAACTACGTCAACAACACATGGTACCGCTACATGTCCCACGCCCATAACGTGGACGACCACACCATGATCTTCACCCCGCTCTGCGCGGACGAGTTTTTCGCATTCGACACGAACACGTTAAAGGTCTCCTCCCTCGGTCGGAAGGCCACCTTCGACGAGTTTGTGGATTATATGCCGACGACCATGGGGGTGAACGAATTTGCGATCGATAAGCACGGCGTGCTCTGGTACGCGATGGGTATTTGGGCGATGCAGATACCGGAAAACGACTTCCGCGTCTATGCGACGACCCGCTATCTGATGCGCTGGGATTATTTGAACGGGAAACCGCCCGAATGTCTCGGCGCGGTAGGCACCCAGGAACGTCTGCAAGGTTCAGTCACCGGTGTCCGCATCGACCGGAAGCGGGATATTCTTTACATGGTCGGCTGTCGTCCTGTCGGCGCAAGTGTCCCCGGCGTAAGTGTCCTCTGCATCGACCTGGCGACGTTCCGCCCCCACATGTACGAACCGGGTCCCATATCTGTGGATCCGCTTGGCCGTCCCAGGGACATGACTCCTGCAGAGAAGGAACTCAAAATAAAACGCGGCAAGGCCACCGAGGAGACCACGGCCTTCAATCCGTTCTACGCCTTCCCCATAGAAAACATCACGCCCGTCCGACTCTGGAGAAGCGTCCCTCATACAAACATCGAGGACTCCAGGGTCATCGGCCTTGTATGGGATGATGAGAACCTGCTCCACGGCCTCTGCGGCGAAAACACCAAATACTGC
>CAIQLG010000083.1 GCA_903872565.1 uncultured Lentisphaerota bacterium
GCCCGCCGTCATGGGTCACGCGACCATTGGGCTTGGAAGGCATGTCGGCGTCATGCACATCCCAGTCAAAATTCCAGTTCAAATAAACAGACGGTCCGAGCCGTTGTAAACGGGGCGATGTGAAGTTCCCCTCGTCCGGCGATTCATCCCTGGCGGCAACGATCTGCGGCGGGCCGATTTCCACCGTCACATCTGCTGCTTTTCTGATCACAGCTTCGCTCGTCAGGACAGGCATTCCATTGTAATTTAACATTTGAGTCTCCTTTTTTCTCTGTTGGTTTATTGTCGGTTTACTTGAAGTTGCGCCTGGCAATGCACCAGCCCTTTTTGTTTTCGGGTTCAGTCTCGCGCTTTTCTTCAGCCTTCAGGAAGAAGTACGGACCCCGACCCTGAAACAAAACTGACGCATCACAGCGCCTCGGATGACATCTACCACGTGCCCGCCTTCATGGGCTCCGGATGGAGCCTGTTCCTGATGTTTATGAATTCATGAAGATAAATATAGTTCTCCTTTTCCCTGGCGATCGGCTCCAACTCTTTCCAGAGAACGCGCATCCGTTCGGCCGCCTCCTTGTCCTTGCTCTTTTTGTACCGGTCCATCAGCTCCCGCGCCTCGTTTATCTTCCGCGTGAGCTCCAGGCCGATGCGCACATACGCGATCCGCCGACGGTAGATCTCCGGTGTCTTCGCCACCACGGCATCCGCCTCGTCCAGCAGACTGGACGCCCGCTTGTAGAAAGCGGCGTCATAGGCCTGCGGAAAAGAAAGCTTGCCGTCGACCATCCGGTTGCGCGTCTCCTCCATCAGCGTCCAGTAAGCCTTCAACTGCCCGGCGGCCGGCCCGAACCCGCGCCGGTAATAGTCGTCCAGGATCGCGTATCCGTCCTGATATGGATTCCAGGCCAGATGCGCCAGCAGGTAGTAGATCGGCCCCTGCGTCGGCCAGCACTCGTCAATGGTATCGAAGAAAATGCCGGTGCAGTTGTGTTCGGCCACGTAGCGAATAGTCTCCATGGCCCGGCCAAAGGGGACATCGGGCAGCATATCGCACAAGCCGGGCAGATTGGGGCGGTAAACCATTTTCACGCCGGTCGCCGCCCAGTCGGCGAACTGTTGCGATGCCTTCTCACCATCGTAGCTCGCAGGATCGTTGTCTCCCTGCCCCGCGAACCAATTCGAAACAAGATACATGATCACGTTGTCGTCCGGCTTGTTTTTGATCGGTGCCGGCCGAGTCGGGCCGTAGCCTACCATACTGACGTAATAGTCCTTGCCCGGGTAACGTTGCCGCAGTTTGCGCGCCAGGATGTTGGCAAATCTCACGTCCCGGTCGCTCAGTGCTACGTACTCTTGGCCCAAGCCCTCCCAGCCCAGGTTCCGTTTTTTCGCTTCGGGCACATCCCATGCACAGCATTTTTCGCAGATGCAATGTCCTGAGGTGTTGGAGTCGTTGGGCCACGCGCAGAACTCGGCCCGGGTCGGATCCACCTCCAGTTGTTGCGCCACGTCCTCCAGCCACTGATCCCAGACCCCGGGGTTTGACTGGCAGATCTTTTCGCAGCCCGGGCGAGGAAAACCGCTGCGGGTGCCGTCTGGCTGGAGGGCGAAATACTCCGGATGCGACACGTGGAAACGCTCCCACCAATTGCCGAACCCCCCATTGCCACCCCAGTGCCCCGTCGTGTTGGCGGAGTCAAGCTGCATGCGTTGCAGACGCGTCCAGTCATGTGAAACGCCCCGGCCATCGCCGAGAGAAGACCGATAGATAATCCCGCTGCGCAGCCGAATCTGGGGGTGATAGCGATATTCAAAAGGCGCGAATGCGATCTTCTCCTTCCGGATGATGTCCTCGCCCGTCTCGCCCGGCCAGAGCCAGCGCACGTCCAGATCATCCTGTAAAAACGTGTACACCGCATTGACCGTGCCGTATTCCTGCTGCCCGCCCTCGATTGTCGGATTGCCCGTGCGGTCTTTCCGCACCAGGTGTTGGGGATCCCAGCGGTCGCGTCCGAGAATCGCCAGGTTTTTGCCGTCGCAGGCAATCAGGATTTCTTCCGGATATTTGAAATTGAAATCGATTTTCGGGAAGAGCTCCTTGAGTTTCGGCTGGAATCCGACCCAAATGGCTTTTTCCGGCAGGGGATCGGGCATGCCTTCGATGATGGTCGGCTTTGCGCCGCCGACCTTTTCGATATAGGCGGCCAGTTCGTCGGCCGCCTGCCGGGTTCTTGGCGGCGCGTCCTTGAACACGATGATTGGCGCCAGGCTCACCCCTTCCTCCACCAGTACCAGCGGCACTGCCTGAACTTCGGTATCCTTCTTCTTTGCATCTTCCTGCGGCACGGTGCATCCGTTGACCACCATGAGCAGTACAGTCCCTACCACGTACATCACCATTCCATACCTCATAGCGCTTCTCCTTATTATGTTATGTGTAAATGCTTTCATAGACTCCATGCCGCGCACGACATCTGTCATCGTTTTCCGAGACCATGGCATCCACCCTGATATTTCAACGCCGAGGCGGACACATAGGTGATCACTTTCAGCATTTGCCCCCCAACTCAATCGCCAGACGCCAACCACTGCAGGTGCAAAGTCCAACTCACATTGACCTGATCTTCCGTCCAGAACGGCGTATATTTCGAGGTTCTGCTCATTGAATATGGTCCCCGCGAGTTGGCATGCATGTCGATGTACAGGACATTGCATGTCCCCAGATGCCAGGAGCGGAGACAGCCAGCTTGTTCGATCATGGCATAGTTGTCTGAGAACTCGGCAAAGCCGTCCGCAAGGTAGAATAGTCGGCTGGGGCGCAGGAAGCTGGGACCTTTCAGATGTGGATGACCACCAATAAAGAGATTCATGGAAATTGTGGCGTGGTCGCTGCAGAACCTGCTGTTCACATCCGCCTTCTGCACCACCGGACAGGCATAGTCGCAACGTATCCCAGTCGACGGACTCACCTGGCCGATGCCCCCGGTCCCGCTTTTGCCTTTCACATATCCAAGAGCTGGCAAGCTCCAATCCCATTCGAACCAGCGGGTCGACGAATCAGCGGTCTTCTGCCAAAGGGCTGCCGGCAGCCAGCTGTCATAATCCATTGAGTAGAAGGTGCATGCAGATCCGAGATTCTTGAGATTGTTGAGGCAGTGGATCTGTTTTGCCATGTCCCTTGCTTTTTTAAGTGCAGGCAGCAACATCGCCATGAGGATGGAGATGATTGCAATCACTACAAGGAGTTCTACTAAAGTAAATCCTCGTCTTGCTGCGCAAGTTCTCGGCTTTATTTCATGGGCCAAGCCGTGCGTGAATCTTGCACTCACGCCTGTCCACGGGAAACTTTTCTTGTGCCTTTCCATTCGCTGATGTCCGGATGAAGAATTATTCATTTTCTCAACTTCCTCCTTTTGTTTTTCAGATAGTTTTATTTTTCTTTGAATGGCTGCTTCACGTTCTAAAGAGCCTCCTGAAACAATCGCGGCTTCTGCCTTTTCCGACATTTTATCTTCATATATAAAACCCACATACCATACACGGCGAAGGGATATGTTTGCAATGCTCATAACGGTCTCTGTGCTGGTTTTTTTATTTTATTGCTGGAAAGGCCAGGGTCAACGATCTTCTGATGATTAGGCGTAAGTTGCTGGTAGTTAAGGGGTATAAGCTGGAGCCAGCTCCCGGATTCTAATCATTGTTTTTTCACAACTCGCCTATTCTCACGTATTTATGCGTGATATCAACATCTTACACATAATATACTACTTACTAATATATGCGGATATGTGCGGATATAACCGCACAAGGTATCACATAATTACATCACTTTTTTAGTTTCAACTCTGCCTGTCTCAGAAGAGCCATTTCCGTTGCTTTTTCCTCGATCTTCTGTCTTTCGTCTTCCGGAAGTCCGTCAAGAGCTGTCAGCATGAACAATCTTGACTTTGAAATTCCAAAACCTTTCGGAATATTAGGAATTCCTGTTCCTGTCACTTGCCCGTTGAATTCCGGGAGTTTCCTCAATCTCGCGTAAGACTTGTCTGTTATCCATCCCCCAACCTTGCTTTTCAGCCTCATCAGGGCGTGCATATTTATCCCCGTCTCTTTTGAAACGGCCTTAAACGTACCAGCCCTTTTCTTAGCTTTCAGAAGTAAGATCTTGCTTTCATCAGTCCACTCATAGGGTTTCATCGCAATTACTCCCTTATTGTTACTGCTTTTACTATCTTACGGCTCCTTTGAAACATAAGAATAATATACTGGTTGTTTTACCATTATCAAAAAAAATTAAAATTATTTACCAAAATGGTGTTGAAACTGTTACAAGTGTTGTTACATTGTTACGTTTTTACATATTAAAATAGATATAACAAGACTAGCAATAATGAATGGTAGAATAGAAAATTTGATACCTTATCCACCGTGGGTAAGGATAAAGGAAGCGGCAAGGTTGTTTGCCGTTGGCAGAGATACTCTTTACAAATGGAGGTCCGAGGGACTGATCAAAACGGCGGACACCTCCGGCTCTGGGAAGAATACAGTCTATCGTTCTTCCGACATAGACCGTATTCTTAATGAGATTTCTGAAGGAAGGATCCCAGCCAGGCATGACAAGTACTTCGGGAGGCAGAGATGATTGATGTGATATCAGTCTTGTTTTTGGATGTTCCCCTTTTCCCTCGCACAATACATACTACTACTCTTATTATTTATATTTGTCTTTATATTTATATTTAGAGGCGTTGCAACATATTGTATATCAACAACTTATAAAATCAAAGGTAGAGTAGATGTTAGGATAAGTAGAGCGGATGTTATGATTCGTAGAGCAAATGTTAGGATTAGTATAGTGGATGTTATGATTGGTTGAGCAAATGTGAGGATTTAGGAGTAAAAATAAATAAAGGTAGAGTAAATGTTAGCTTCTAAGCATAAATCATATCGCAATATTTGTTGTTTCAAAAAGTGATATCAATATGAAAATTGGTAAAATAACTGAAGTTGTCGAGACGAAAAAAAATGATCTCAGCGATGTCAGGCTATCAAACCGTTTTTTGCTTTCAAAACGGGACATAGGTCTCAATGAAATGCGCTTCCTGCTTCTTGGGCTTGCGAAGGGACTTAACAAAAACATGGTTCTAAGGGTGACGCACGCAGAGTTCTCCAGTTGCTGGCAGCATTCAAGAGCAAATTGCCCGGAAATTTTTCGGAGAATCTCCAGAAATATTGCAAAGACCGTGATTAGCGTCGATGAGGGAGAATTATATGCTGACTTCCCCCTTGTCGAAAAAAATATTGGTGTAAAAAGCTATTCCGGGGAATTACGGGTTTATCTCAATAAAAACTTGACGAACATGTTTAAGGATTTCATGCCGGGAAATCCATATTTCACATCTACAATAATGAATCTCCGAAAGTTTTCGACTCTGACAGGCATAAACCTTTATCTTTTTGCCCGCTCTGTTTGCTTCCGTAACCCTACGGAGGTATGCCTTTCTAATGATGACTTCCAATTAATAATAGGGACACATTATAGACAAAAAAAGTTTCTAATTAATGACCTTAAGCCTGTTATTCGTCTAACCCATGAAACTGACATGCATGTAAAGTTTCTCAAATCTCCCCGTGGCTATGTACGCATGAGAATTACATCGCATGATTATCCTTCCGTTCTATCGTCCGAATTCGGGATTGAGTACAAAAAAGCTAGGACATTGATTAGTCTGGTGCGCAGGACAAAGGAGGATAGCGACCAGTATCTGAATGAATGCATTGCCTATTGCAGGGACTGCATCAGAAAGGGGAAAGTCTTGAACGTCCAGGAATTTGTCATTTCATCAATGACGGATTATCGCCCCACAATAGAACAGCTCCGCAAGCGCAAGAGTGAAAAAATAAAGACCGAAGAACAAGCCTCTCCCGAGGACACAGCAATTTTGGCAAGCCGGGAAAGAGAAATCGAAGAGAATAACCGCAGTTTAGTGGAGAACATTCCGGGTGACAGGCTAAAAGCTATTCTCACGGATATCGTCAAAAATGGTGTTATGTCGGGGTCGGCTAAAGAAGCACTGAAAAATAATTTTACAGCAAAAGAGTTGCCAAACTGGCTGCTATTCGAAATAAGAGAGAAATATGAGACGAAAGAGACAGAAGAAGACGGACAAGGTGATATTCACGTTGCGGCCTTATGACAAGGCACGTTTCATGGAAATCACCAATAGCCTCATAA
>CAIQLG010000084.1 GCA_903872565.1 uncultured Lentisphaerota bacterium
AGAAAGAAAAAAATGGAGGTGTTCAATGTCATACGAAAAGACAATAAAAATTAAAAAATCATTCACCCTCATTGAGCTCCTTGTCATGATTGCAATCATCTCCATCCTTATGGCGATGCTGCTGCCTACACTTAAAAAAGCAAGGGACATGGCAAAACAGATCCACGGCCTTAACAACTTCAAGAATCTCGGATCTGCATGCACCTTCTACGCAATGGATTATAACAGCTGGATGCCGTCGTCGGTCTGGCAGCCGGGTAATTCTTCGACCCGCTGGTTCACATTGAAAAACCGAATAATGATGTGGTTTTAAAAATATAATTGCATCACTATGAGAATATATTCAAATCAAGGCTATATTAAAATTTCATGGAATGATTCTGGATTAAGACAGGAGGAATTTCATCTTGAAAATCATCGTTCAACTAAGCTTTAGGGGTAAAAGACGCTACGGCCGCGCAAAAGGCGGCATCTGAAAAGAGGATCAAGGATCTACAGGAAATGAAAGACCAGAGTCGGTAAACAAAACCAGTCGGAACTTAGAGATGAGAAGAAGCACGGTGTCGTATTGGAGGCGAGGGGCGTTGTTAGTCTTATGCTTGTGCGGATGGATGGCGGCCTGGCCCGCGTTTGGCGAAACTCTACTGGTCAAGGATGGGCGGCCGCTGGCCGACATCGTGATTGCCGAGAAGCCACCGCGAATGGTGAAGCTGGCGGCGGAAGAATTGCAGGCATACATCGAAAAGATCAGCGGCGCCAAGCTGGCGATCTCTAACACGCCTGGCCCGGACGTGCCGGCCCACATCTACGTGGGCCGGAGCGGATACACCGATAAGCTTAAAATCTCGGACGAGGGCTTGAAGCATGGGGCGTTCAAAATGGTGTCAGGTGAAAACTGGCTGGTCTTGCTGGGACACGACAGCGACTACACGCCACCGATGCCTTTTTATGATCATTGCAAGTATTGCGGGGTCGGGCGTTCAAGCAACTTTGACGAATATCTGACAAAAGAATGGGATCCGGATCTGGAGACGCATGCACGCCAGCAGAGCTCCAAAATCGATGTCGAAAAATGGGGCTCGCCATATATATATGTGTTTAAACAATACAGTCGCACGTTGGGTATTTGGGAATCTGACGAGCGCGGCTCACTCAATGCGGTGTACGCGTTTTTGCGTGACCAGGGTGTCCGCTGGTATCTGCCCGGCGATCTGGGGGAAGTCGTACCCAAAAAAACGAGCTTGGGGCTTCCCCGGGTGGACAAGGCTGTGCGGCCGGATTTCGCGATGCGCAACCCATTCCAGTTCTTCAAAACGTTTTGGTCGGGCAATAAGGATGACATTCTCTGGCAGTTACGCATGGGCTTCAATCTGGCATCCGACATCATCGGCAGCGATTATGGGGTCGGGAGCGCCCATGGCTTGAGCTACATGATTAACCGGGAGGAAATGATGCAAGCGCACCCGGAGTATTACGCGAAAAATGAGGATGGCAGCCTGGTCATCACGAGAAGTGGGCGGCGCGACCCCCTGCCTTGTCTTTCCTCGCCAGGGCTCCTGGCGTCGAACGTCAAGTATATCCGCGCCCTGTTCGACTTCTATGGCGAGCCGATGGTCTCGGTCATGATGCCGGACGGCTACACGGCCACATGCAAGTGCGAACTCTGCAAGAACAGGGGGACGCCGGAACGGGGGATGGAGGGCTGTGTCTCGGACTATGTGTGGGACTATGTTAACCGCGTTGCCCAGGAGGTGTATAAGACGCATCCGGACAAAAAGATCTCCTGCAACGCCTATGGCGCCTACAGACTGCCGCCGACCAAGATCGATCAGTTGAGCCCCAATATTGTCGTCGGGCTGACGCAACATCGCAATATTTGGCTCAACGACTACATTGACCCCAAGAAAAAAGAGCAGACGCTCAGCCTCCGCCAGGAATGGTTGAAGAAGATTCCGAAAGGGCACACGCCCTTTTTCGTTTACGATTACTATGATGCAAGCGGCCCGCTCATCCCACCCTTGTTCTTCCCGCACACCATCGCCACAGACCTGCGCTCTCTCAAAGGGATTTCCCTAGGAGACTATATTGAGACCTATTCGGGCTGGAACAGTAAATCCTTGGAACAATACTTGGGCGTCACGCTTCTCAACCTGTACGTCACGGCACAGTTTTTGTGGGACGCCGATCAGGATGTCGACCGGCTGCTGGGCGAGTACTACACGCTCTTCTACGGACCGGCGGCCGCCGAGATGAAGGCATTCGTCGACTACGGCGAAGCCAATTCCGGTTTTCTGGAAAAAAATGCAGACAAGCTCGGCCAGGCTATTGCGTTGCTGGAGAAAGCACAGGCGAAAGTCGCGCCCGACTCGGTGTACGCCAAACGCATCGCGCTGATTGCCGACAACATGCGCCCGATGAAGGACATCTGGAATCAGTCCGCTATCTTCCGCGGCGCCGTGCCCATAGCGTTGGGGGGGACGCGTGATGCAAAAGACCTCAAGTTGGACGGCAAACTGGATGACGTGTTCTGGCAAGATCTCGAAACTTATGCGCTCAGAGAACTGACGACGGGTCGGAAGGCGCACTACCAGACCACCTTCAAGGTGGCCTGGGCCGGCGACAATCTGTATTTCGGCATCGAGTGCAAAGATGCCGCGCGGACGGCATTGACCAACACTGTGACCGGGCATGACGACCTGGCGATTACCGAAGGCGAGGAGGTTGAGATCATGTTGGAAACCCAGAATCATTCCTATTATCAATTCGCCATCAGCCCCGGTGGCGGGTTGTTCGACGCCGACTGGAAGAAGGGGCTCGATAAGCAATGGAATTCGAATGCGGAGCTGTTCACGCATGTTAACAGAGACACCTGGAGCATTGAAATCCGTATTCCGGTCATGAATCCGACGCAGGATAAGATCCGGCCCATGCTCTGCGTGGCCGGAGACAAGCCGAGCGCATCTGACCCGTGGTATTTCAATGTGTGTCGCCAGAGCATCCATGGGCAGGATCGCGAGTATTCGGCCTTCTCCCCTCCGGGCTCGGGCAGCTTCCATGTGCGGTTGAAATTCGGCAAGTTGTATGTGAAATGATCATAGAATGCGCAAAAGAAATGTACGTATTCAGTAAAGTATGTAGCCAGCCTCAAAATGGCTGGCTTCTTTTTTGATAAAAATTCTTCAGGAAAAAAAATATCAGAATTTTTTCAGCGCCAGTTTTTCCCTGGTTTCCTCATCCAGATTA
>CAIQLG010000085.1 GCA_903872565.1 uncultured Lentisphaerota bacterium
AGTGCTTCATCGAAGATAAGAACACAATGATCCTCAGAAGAAAAAAGTTAAGAAAAATGGGAAATTTAAAATGTGACTTCCAGTAGATAATCTCGTGCGGAAAGACTTCCGCCGAGATTATCTAGTGTCACTTCTTCCGCATATCTGGAGAAAAGGGAGAAATTCACACCTCCACGCATAACTGTCGCGCCCAGCGGGAGCGGATGTCCGCGGTCAAAACTGAAGTCTTCGGTCACCACCGAAAGCAGTCCCGTCTGTGTTTTCATGTCAACTTTCAGATTTGCACTTTTCTGAGATTCCAGATGTCCCCGGCATATTCCCTTATTGTGCGGTCGCTGGAGAATTTTCCTATCCGGGCGACATTGAGAATGGCCTTGCGAGCCCATTCGTCGCTGTTCCGGTAGAGCTCTGAAACCTTCAGATGGGCGTCAAGGTACATCCTGTAATCGGCGAAATGGAAATACTGATCTCCGGAATTGAACAAGGCATCGAGCAGGTCGTGGAAAATGTCCGGATTCGAGCTGTCAAAAATGTTTGTGCGGATGGATTCAAGGGCCGCCGCCAGTTCAGAGTCCCGGTTGACCCATCCGCGGGGGTCGTATCCCTGCCGCCTCATGTCGGCGATCTGTTCCGCACGGTGCCCGAAAATGAAGATGTTGTCAAGTCCGACCTCCTCGGCTATCTCAATGTTGGCGCCATCCCATGTGCCTATTGTCAGTGCGCCATTCAGCGACAGTTTCATGTTTCCTGTGCCCGAAGCTTCGGTTCCCGCAGTGGAAATCTGTTCGGAGAGATCCGCGGCGGGCATGATGTTCTCCGCCAGGGAAACGCGGTAGTCCGGCAAAAATACGACTTTCAGTCTGCCATCGACATCGGGGTCATTGTTTATCTTGAGAGCCATGGTGTTGATCAGCTTGATTATGCGCTTTGCCGTGTGATAGCTCGGCGCGGCCTTGGCCCCGAATATGAAAGTCCTGGGAACAATGGAAATGCCGGGATTCGCCTTGATGCGGTTGTAGGCCGTGATTATGTGCAGGACGTTCAGCATCTGGCGCTTGTACTCGTGGAGGCGCTTGACTTGGACGTCAAAAATGGAATCCAGGGAAATCTCGTCGCCCGTGATATGCCTGACGATCTTCGCCAGCTTTTCCTTGTTGGTGCGCTTGACCTCCATGAATTCGGCACGGAATTCCTCATCGTCGGAGAAAGGTTCAAGCTTGTGCAACTGATCCAGATCCTTTGTCCACCCGGCACCGATCCTCCCTGTTATGGCATCCGACAGATGCGGATTGCACTGGATAAGCCAGCGCCGGTGGTTGATGCCATTGGTCTTGTTGTTGAATTTTCGAGGTTCCATCTCTACGAAGTCCGGCACCAGGCATTTCTTCAGCAGTTCGCTATGCAATGCAGAAACACCGTTTACAGAATGACTTCCGACTATCGCGAGGTTTGCCATGCGAACTTGTTTGTGATCTCCCTCCTCTATCAATGACATCGAACGCATTTTCCCCACGTCGCCGGGGAATCTCATCTCGATCTTCTGCATGAAACGGGAGTTAATCTCGTAGATAATCTGCAGGTGCCGCGGAAGCACGCGCTCCATAAGCTCGACTGGCCACCGCTCGAGAGCTTCCGGCAGCAGTGTGTGGTTCGTATAGCCGAAAGTCTTGACGGTGATATCCCAGGCTTTTTCCCAGGGCAGTTCCGATTCATCAATAAAGTAGCGCATCAGCTCCGCGACGGACAGCGCGGGATGGGTGTCGTTGAGCTGTATCGCGTTGTATTTGTGGAAATCGGCGTAGTCGTGATGGTTTTTCGAATAGCGGCGGATTATGTCGCGAATCGAGCATGCGACGAGGAAATATTCCTGTATGAGGCGCAACTCCTTGCCCGCGTAGATGCTGTCCGAAGGATAGAGCACCTTTGTGACCGTTTCGGCCCAGTTCTCGCTCTCGACCGCCTTCACGTATTCACCCCTGTTGAAAACATCTATCCGGAACCCTTCCGAAGCCCGCGACGCCCACAGCCGCAATATGTTGGCGGTATTGTTGCCGTAGCCTACAACTCCTATGTCATGCGGAACGCCCTCTATCATCTGCCAATCCATCCAGATGTCTTTATCTCCTGTCGGGCATGATACTTTTTCGACCCTGCCATACAGGAGGACGGGCACGGTATATTCGGGGCGCACCACCTCCCACGGGGTTCCATATTTCAACCAGTCGTCCGGCTTTTCAGTCTGCCATCCGTCGTTGAACTCCTGCTTGAACATCCCATGTTCGTAGCGGAGGCCATAACCGTAGCCGGGAAGTTCCATGGAGGCCATCGATTCCAGGAAGCAGGCCGCGAGCCGGCCTAAGCCTCCATTCCCAAGACCTGCATCCGGTTCCATGTCGCATATCTGCTCAATGTCAAGGTCGAGTGTCTCAAGAGCTTCCCTGGTTTCCTTGTAGATGTCAAGCGCGTACAGATTATATCGGAGAAGCTGGCCAATCAGAAACTCCATTGAAAGATAGTACAGCCGTTTCACATTCCGCTCGAGATATGCGCGCTGTGTGGCGATCATACGGTCCGAGGCAAGATCGCGTGCGACATGGCTCAGGCTCATCAGCTTGTCAAAATCGGTTGATGTGCGCCAGTCCTTGTAGCAGGTATATTTGATGTGCGAGAGAAGCCGTTCCCTTATGTCGCCTGCTGTAATTTTCCCCCTGGGCATCGGAATTTTGACATCTTTCACATTCCTGATTTTTTTCATAAGTCAGCCTTTTTGTTGTGGAGCATGTCCCCATAGTTGCCCTCCAGGCATTCGGGACAGAGTCCGTGTGTAAATTTGACATCGGTATGCTTCGAAAGGTATTCATCTATCTTCTCCCAGCTTTCCCTGTCGGCGCGGATCTTGCCGCATTTCATGCATATTGGGAGTATTCCGCGAAGCATCTTGATCTCGTCCAGCGCTCTTTCAAGCTCCCTTATCCTGTCTTCAAGATCAAGCTGGAGGCTTATGATTTTTTCCGCAATCTTCAGGGTGGCCTTCAGTTCCTCCAAGCTGTATGGTTTCTCGAAGTAGTCGTTTGCTCCGGCACGGAGCGCCTCTATCACATTGTCCTTGGTGTTGTTGGCGGATGTCGCGATTATTATGTATGGAGGAATCTTAAAGTCCATCTCGCGGATTTTCCTACAGATCTCAATCCCGGACAATCCAGGCAGGTTCCAGTCGATGACTGCAATTTTGATATAGCCCCCGCCAAGGATCTTCAAGGCTTCCGTTCCCGTGTCGGAAGCCACGACATTATAACCTATTTTCTCAATGATTGCACGTAAAATCTTTCTTGAAAGAATATCGTCTTCTACTGCTAAAATTTCCATATTGTTCCCCTCTTTTTTCCGCCCGCTAAAAATTTCTTAAATTTTTCATGGAAAATAAATTCACAATTTAAATCTATTTAAATGAAAAAACGTTATAAACCTTGCTAAATATATCCTTTGCCATGTATATTATACATGAAAATTAAATAAAATGTCGAAAAAGGCATAGGCCGAGATTGTTTCAACAGACTCTTTAGAACAGAAAGCATCCATATCAGAAGAAAATAAAACTGTCTGAAAAATGAAAGGAGGAAGTTGAGAAAATGAATAATCGCATTGCGATTCGAACGAAGACGAGAGCACATTCGATCAAGTTCACCTTGATCGAATTGCTCGTGGTGATTGCAATCATCTCCATCCTCATGGCGATGTTGCTGCCTGCACTTAAAAAAGCAAGGGACATTACAAAACAGATCAGCTGTCTCAA
>CAIQLG010000086.1 GCA_903872565.1 uncultured Lentisphaerota bacterium
AAACTTTTACAAAGTTCAAACAAGCGATTATGGAATGTCTTGAGAATCAAACAAAGGAGGTTCTCCATGATTTAGAAACATTGTTGACATGTAAATTCCAGAGTTTTAAAAATGTTAAAATCTTAAACTAATACAGTATAACAAGTCGCTGGAAAAGATAATCGAACAAGAATTAAAAACTGACCTGCAAACCAGAACCAACTGAAACCACGTTTCCAGCGATTCTGGGCGGTTTTATGCACTCTGGACGTAATATGGTTCAATGGGGATGAGCGTGCAAAACCAATAGGAAGTCCCCTATCAGCAACAGCATCTATTCATAACTCCATTGCTTTTCCTTCCTTCCTATGGTCTATTTAAATGCGTTTGGACAGATATTTGATGCAATTGGAACTGTAAACTGGTATATGTTTTATAAAGCCCTTGTCCATGCTATCTGATTCTGAAAGCAAGAGAGCCATATAGTAATAATTTAGAGAGGTATCAATGAATCGCAACAGGTTTTTTAGTCTTCTATCTGGTAAATTTCATCTGGAGTTTCAAGTGAAATACGCTCTGTCTCTATATTTCTACGGGGATTCTAATGATTGGTTAAAATTTTATATAATGACTCACGAAGATGAATATCAACGTTTATCATTTACAGCAAAAAGATTTATTGCACTAAGAATGAGCATTGAGTGCCTATTAAAATCAATCCTAATTTCTCTTTCTAAAAAAAATGAAAAAGCTGAAGACATATATAAAGTTGCCAGAAAATCCAGTCATAAGCTGGAAATTTTAGTAGGCGAAGCCCAAAACCGTTCAAGCAATAAATATAAAATCTGCAAGAAGGATACTCTTGAGAGGCTAAAGCAAATGGATGCTCTCTCTATCAACATACGGTATGATGTGGATTTTAAGGTAAAATATAAAAAACAAACTGTTCCTGAATTACTGATGGAGAAAGGACCTGTTTTTGATACAGTATTAAGCGATAATTATCATAAGCTTTTAATATCAGACATGCAATATATGTCTGATAAATTGAAGATAATACAAAATAAAAGATTTAAAAGACACATGAGCCATAGAGCAAGTAGAATGGATGAAATTGAAGATTACATCAAACAAATAATCTAATCAGAAATTTTCATTCTGATGAATTCCTAAGATACATCTATACATAAGAGGGGACTTGCACTTTGGACATTTACCCCCATAATTCTTGGAAATAGAGAATATAAAAAGACAACTATCTATGTGGGTGAAGAGAAGAGAAATATGTCAGCAATTGCTTCTTACTTCGCCTTATCATCGTGGTGAGGTTGCTTAATGCCATAGACACCTGCGTCACTATTGGTTATCTTCTCCATAAGCTTAATTGGCATTAGTTTTTCGAATAATTGCATAAATCACTGATTGGATATATCTTATGTATCGGTTCTTCTGCGTATTTAATTATTTCGGATATACTTACATCCTCTTCAAATCGAAGCCTCTCAAGAATATGCAAAGCCCACTTATCAAGCATTTTATTGAGACTGGGCCAATAATTTGCAATATTATTAAGTTCAGACTTCTTGATTCGTGGAAAAAGAGGTTGTATGGTTTTCAGTCACCGGACGATGCCGGTGCGAGCATCTTGTAGACCATTCGCAACTCCGTGCCAGGGTAGATGAACTCCGCGTCATTCAAGTGGACAAGCATC
>CAIQLG010000087.1 GCA_903872565.1 uncultured Lentisphaerota bacterium
CAGCATATCTATCTCACACAAAAAAGGACCGAAACCATCTACGATATAGGCGAGTCGGTCTGGCTTCGGGAAGCTTGGTCCCTTGAGTTGCGCCCTACCAGAAATATAGAGATTCATGGAAAGGGTGGTATCAATAGGGCTATAGAAACTATACGTAGCGGTGGTTGTAGTAGTCAACACTGCCGGACATGAGTAATCGCACCGGACACCCCCCCACTGCACCGTGCCGAGATAACGGCTCGTCTTCTTAGCTTTAGCATACCCTAGGCCAGGTAGGCTATTCGAGGGGAACTCATTACCGTTGTACCATTCGAACCAGCGGGTCGCACAGTCAGAGGTCGGCTGCCAAATTGCCGACGGCATCCAGCTGTTATAATCCATTGAGTAGAAGGTGCATGCAGATCCGACATTCTTGAGATTGTTGAGACAGTTGATCTGTTTTGCCATGTCCCTTACTTTTTTGAGTGCAGGCAGCAACATTGCCATGAGGATGGAGATGATTGCAATCACCACGAGCAATTCGATCAGAGTGAACTTGATCGAATGTGCTCTCGTCTTCGTTTGAATCGCAATGCGATTATTCATTTTCTCAACTTCCTCCTTTCCTTGTTTCAGACACTTTCACTTTCCTCTGATTTGCAATCGGCTCCTTACGCGTAATATATACGGCGAAGGATATGTTTGCAATGCTCATAATCATTAATTCGATTATTATGTGCAATGTCATTTCACTGTATTTTACGTTCTAGCGGCAGTCCTTTTTTCGCTTGTCAATTCATGATCAACTTGCCAAACTTCAACGGCACCTGAAAATCCGCTTTGCCTGTGGGGGAAAAGGCGGAGTTCTCGCCCCCTTTCTCATGGACGCTATGACGGCACACATTAAAATACCACGGAAACCTTGCGCTCGGCTTGCTTCCGGATACGAAAAGCATTGGTTGAATCTCCTCCTGCGCCGGAGGCACAATAGGAATCCGGACTTCCATGCTCCAGGAATCCCCGTCAACATGCGTGGCCACCTCCGCATTTGAAGTCCAAGACGTGTCAAGCCCCTTCTGCCTGTCGGCATCTAACAATCCGCCGCCGGGACTGATGACGAGTTGATAATAGGAATGACTTTGTGTCTCCAACAGGATCTCAACGTTCTCACCATCAAGAATAGCCATGTCGTCATGCCTGGTCGCGGTGTTGGCCAATGCCGTTTTTGAGGCGTCCTTGCATTCGATGCCGACATACAGGTTGTCGTCGGCATACGCCACCTTGAAGGATGTCCGGTGGTACGCTGTCCGTCCCGTCTCCACTTCCTTGAGTGCATAATACTCAAGCCTGTTCCCCCAAGTTCCAGGTCCCTTCCAGAACACGTCATCCAGCTTGCCATCCATTTTTATGTCTTTTGCATTACGCTCAAAACCACACGCCTCGGGAACATCATCGCGTACGATGGAAAGCTGTTTCTGGATGTTTTTCATTTGCCGCATGTTGTCGGCAATCAGCGCGATCCGTCCTGCGTACACCGACCCGGGTTCGACCTTTGCCTGCGCCTTCTCCAGCAACGCGAAAACCTGGCCGATTTTATTGGCGTTCTTTTCCAGCACATCATACATATTGGCTTCGCCGTAGTCGACAAATGCTTTCATCTCGGCCGCCGCCGGCCCGTAGAAAAGCGTGTAATATTCGTCCAGCAATTTGTCCACATCCTGGCCGGAGTCCCACCAGAACTGTGCCGTCACGTACAAGTTGAGACATGATACTACCAAGTCATTTCCCAAGGTTTTGCTGCCCCCTCCCGAATAGGCCTCGAGAAAATCGCCCCGGGAAATCCCTTTCAGTGAACGCAGGTCGGCAGCGATAGTGTGCGGGAAGAACCGGGGAGGCATGAACGGTTGATTCCAGCCTGTGATATAATAATCGTACACTAATAAAGGCGCATGCCTCTGCGGCATCTTCTTCAGCCATTCCTGGCGGATGCCGAGCATCTGCGCTTTTTTCTTGGGATTGACGTAGTCGTTGAGTTCACTGCTGCGAGTTTGTGCCAGCATGACAACAATATTGGGACTCAATTGTGCGATTTTGGTCGGCGGCAGACGGCAGCCGCCATAGGCGGAGCAGGAAATCATTTTGTCCGGATGCGTCTTGTACACTTCCTTGGCGACGCGGTTGACGTAGTCCCATACGTAATCCGACATGAAGCCCTCCGGCCCCCGCTCAGGTGTCGCCTTGACCTTGCATGACTCGCACTGGCATGTGGAATCGACACCATCGGGCATCATGACCGTAACGGTTGATTCGCCGTAATTGTCGAACAAGGCACGGATATACTTGACGTTCGAGTCGAGGAGCCCCGGTGAGGAAAGGCAGGGCAGTGGGTCGAACCGGCCTCCTCTCTCGAAGACCCGGGTGCCATCCGCCCGTTTTGCAAAATACTCCGGATGCGCTTGCTTCATTTCATCCCGGCCAATCACTTGCCCGATACCATGAATGAGGCCGACCCACGTGCTGGTGCCCATGACGTCAGGGGCGTTGTTGAAGCCCATTCGCAACTGCCAGAGAGTCTGCTCGGTGTCACCACAAAACGGCTTGAAGTACTGCTCAGGCGCGCGCAATGCGAAATCCGGACGCACAGTCTTATCGAGTTGTGGAATAGGAAGGGACGCGTTTTTCGGAATGATCTCCCCAAATTCGCCTGGCATGTACCAACGGACGCCCAGCTCCCGCAAGTATGCGTACACGGCATTGAGCGAGCCTCGCTCGTCCTTATTCCAGAGGTTCAGCTTCTTATTGTATCCGCGCCACATATCAATGTAATAAGGCGATCCCCATTTTTCACCATCGGGCTTGACTCCGCGCTGGCGTGCGTGCTCCTCAAGATCCGCATCCCACTTCTTCAGGTAATCACCAAGACTTCCGCTAATGCCAGGCTGGAAGTACGGCATGGTGGGCGTGTAATCG
Source organism: uncultured Lentisphaerota bacterium (assembly GCA_903872565.1). Lineage (GTDB taxonomy): Bacteria > Verrucomicrobiota > Lentisphaeria > Victivallales > GWF2-50-93 > CAIQLG01. The sequence continues at coordinate 2,950 of CAIQLG010000087.1, forward strand.
CTGTCGTGTCCCAGCAATACCAGCCAGTTATTGCCAGAGACCATCTTGAACGCGCCGTATTTAAGTCCTTCATCCGTGATTTTGAGATTGTCGGTCTCCGCGCTGCGCCCCACGTAGATATGCGCGGCAGCATTCACCCCCGGGCTGGTCACGATCTCCAGCTTGGCGCCGCTGATCTTTTCGAGGTAAGTCTGTAGTTCCGAGGCGGCCAGTTTCACCATGCGCGGTGGCTTCTCCGCGATCACGATGTCGGCACAGGGTTTACCGTTCTCCATCAGCCTTGCTTCACCACCATTGAAAAGCGCACAACCCGAAAGCATCAAAGCCAATACGACAAAGACAGCGAAACACGACAGGATCTTTTCATTCCTCATTTCGATCTCCTTTTGTTCCTTTGCACCGCTCCGGATAATAGCCGATGAAGCTGTTCATGGCGATGGTGCAGCTGCAGGTGTTTGAGCTGAAACGGCTGTCCGCTGTGCCCACCGCCGGACACGCATAGTCGCAACGCTTGATGATCGCAATAACTACCAGGAGTTCAATCAATGTAAACATGTTCCGTTGCCTTACCATCATACACCTCCATATTGTCTTAAAATCGCCAACGTGTTACACTAAAGCCACATACAGACAACTCTTAGGATTTAATCTCTCCCAAAAACGCACAGTTAACACCACCGCATGGTCAAGCTCATTTTATACTGCGGGGCACTTTTCATGGTTACTATTCAACGCACATATAGCTTCGCGAACTTCAGTGGCACCAGAAAACCGGCGCCTGTGGGGGAAAAGGCCGAATTCTCAACCTTGTCGGCTTGGATGCGCTGACGGCACACATTGAAATACCACGGCTTTGTGGCACTCGGCTTGCTCCCGGCCACGCAGATCATGGGCTGATTCTCCTCCTGCGCCGGGGACACAATAGGAATCCGCACTTCCACACTCCAGGAATCCCCGTCGATATGAGTGGCCAGCTCCGCATTTGAAGTCCATAATGTGTCAAGCGGCTTCCTCTTCCAGTCGGAGTCGAACAGTCCGCCTGCGGGGCTGATGGCGAGCTGATAATAGGAATGATTCTGTGTCTCCAGCAAGATTTGCACGTTTTCACCGCTATGCATTGCCATGTCATCACGCAGTGTCACGGTGTTGGTCAACGCCTCCCTGGCGGCATCTTTGCACTCGATGCCGAAACACACGTAGTCGCCGGAATACGCCACCTTGAAGGAGGTCCGGTATTTCGATGCCTCTCCCTTCCCCACTTCCTTGAGCGTATACGACTCAAGCCCCTGCCAGAATGCGTCATCCAATTTGCCGTCCAATTTCAGATCTTTCGCATCACGGTCCAGTCCCCATGCTTCAGGCACTGGGCCACGACTGATCGCCACCGATGTCTTGAGATCCTTCATTAACCGCATGTTGTCGGCAATCAGCGCTATCCGCCTGGCGTACACCGATCCGGATTCGACTTTCGCCTGTGCCTTCTCCAGCAATGCGAAAACCTTGGCGATCTTTTCGGCGTTCTTCTCCAATGCATCATACATATTGGTTTCGCCGTAGTCGACGAACGCTTTCATCTCGGCCGCCGCCGGCCCGTAGAAAAGCGTGTAATATTCGTCCAGTAACTTGTCCACATCCTGGTCGGCATCCCACCAGAACTGCGCCGTCACGTACAGGTTGAGATACGAGACTCCCAAATGTTCGCCCAAGGTTTTGCTGCCCCCTCCCGAATAGGCCTCAAGGAAATCGCCCTGGGAGCTCCCCTTAAGCGAACGCAGGTCAGAGGCGATAGTATGCGGGAAGAACCGAGGAGGCATAAAGGTGCTGTTGAAGCCAGTGCTATAGATATCGTAAACTAAAAAGGGCGCATGTCCCTGCGGGATCTTTTTCAACCACTCCTGGCGGATGCTGAGCATGTGCTCTTTTTGCCTGGTGTCAACGTAGTCATTGAGTTCAGAACTGCGAGTTTGTGACAGGATGACAACAATATTGGGACTCAATTGGGCGATTTTGGTCGGAGGCAGACGGTAACCGCCATAGGCAAGGCAGGAAATTTTTTTGCCTGGATGCGTCTTGTACACTTCCTTGGCTACGCGGTTGACGTAGTCCCAGACATAATCCGACATGAAGCCCTCCGGCCCCCGCTCAGGCGTTGCCTTGACCTTGCACAAATCGCACTGGCATGTGGAATCGACGCCGTCGGGCATCATGACCGAAACGGTTGATTCGCCGTAAAAATCGAACAAGGCGCGGATATACCTGACGTTCGCCCCGAGGAGCCCGGGCGAGGATAGGCAGGGAGTGCCGTCGCCTTTGCTCATCCTCATGAAGACCCTGGAGCCGTTCGCCCGTTTTGCATAATACTCCGGATGCGTCTGCGCCATTTCATCCCGGCCAATCACTTGCCCGATACCATGGATTAGCCCGACCCACGTGCTGGTGCCCATGATATCGGGGGCGTAGCTGAAGCCCATTCGCAAATCCCAAAGAGTTTGCTCCGTGTCGCCGCTAAACGGCTTGAAATACTGCCCTGGCGCGCGCAATGCGAAATCTGGACGCACGGTCTTGTCAACCGGCGAAATGGTAAGCGACGCTTTTTTAGGAATGATTTCCCCCAATTCGCCTGGCAGATACCAGCGGACACCCAAATCCCGCAAATATGCGCACACAGCATTGAGCGAGCCACGCTCGTCCTTATTCCACAGGTCCAGTTTCTTATTGTATCCTCTCCATATATCAGCGTAATAGGGCGAATCCCATTTTTCTCCATCGATCTTGATTCCCCGCTTGCGTGCGTGCTCTTCAAGATCCGCATCCCACTTCTTCAGGTAATCAGCAAGACTTCCGCTAATGCCAGGCTGGAAGTACGGCATGGCCGGCGTGTAATCGCTGTCGTGTCCCAGCAACACCAGCCAGTTTTTACCAGACACCATCTTGAACGCGCCGTATTTAAGTTCTTCATCCGTGATTTTGAGCTTGTCGGTCTCCTCGCTCCGCCCCACGTAGATATGCGCGGGGACATTCGTTCCAGGCACGGTCACAATCGGCAGTTTCGCGCCGCTGATCTTTTCGAGGTAAGTCTGTAGTTCCAAGGCGGCCAGTTTCACCATGCGCGGCGGCTTCTCCGCGATCACAATGTCGGCGCATGCCTTCCCGTTATCAACCAGCTTTGCTTCAGCGCCACTGAAAAGCGCATATCCGGAAAACGGAAATGTTAAAAAAACAGAGCCAAGCAAACACACTGTGGACATCATCACGGTTTTGAGTTTCATGGTTTCAATCCTTTTTTCTTCTTGTTTTACTGCATCGGCAACGTTGTCTATTACAGACCAGAATGATCTACCAGGCCATCTTTCCACTATCCGGCGTGAACCTCGATCCTCCGCGCAATTACGAGGCCATGGCCGCAATGCTGCAGCCAGGGATTGGGTGCTGATGGGTCCGGACGCGCCGCGTCATGCACATAGAGCAATGTGTTATCGTCTACCGCAATCATGGAGTTGTTGCTGTGGCTTGTCGAATAGATCCCGTCCCAGCTAATCGCGGGGGTGGAGAACAACGTTTCGCTCAGGAACCAGGTGTGGCCCCGGTCTTTTGAAAAATGGACGGTGCAGTCGGGGCGGCCGGTGCATAGCGCCAGAATACCATTTTTGAGCAATATCAACTTGGGAAGTATTCCGCATATAGGTTGAATATAGCGTGGCGACAAGATTTCGGCGCTGGTCCATGTGCGGCCCCGGTCATAACTCCGGGCACAGTACAGCGGCTTGCCTCCTCCGGTCCGCACGGCGCAAAGCATTTCGCCGTCCGGGAAGATCACCATGGAGGGTTCGCTGAAGCCATCGGTGGGGCCGAAGTCCACCCTCCCCTTATAGCCGGTTCCGATTTCACCGTCAGGATTGATCACAAACGAATCTTCGCTGTACTGGGAGCCGCCGGGTTTTATGTCCAGCCGCGGTTCATAGTCCGCCCCGTCCACCGGCACGCCGGCGAAAGTCCAAGTGCGGCCATTGTCGCGCGACACCTGCATGAGCACGGCGTAGCGATACCAGTTCAGACGTTGCCAGTACTCGCGGTCCCAATCGGTAATACCGGAAGTGTCCCTGAGATACCTGCCATATGTCAGGCTGTACAATGTTCCATCTTGATCCATGCACTGAGGGACAATGCCGAACCACATGAGTGGTCGCACCCGTGACACCTCGCGGAAATAGGGTTCAAGGTAAGCTGGCGGGGTCAGCAACTGGGCTCCGCGCAGGTAGTTGCCATCCTTCCTCCGATACTCTTCGGGGGGATCGTAGGAGTCCAGCCCTTTGGTTCCGGGATATTCGACGGTCGTCCACGTGTGCCCGCTCCACGTCTGGCCCAGGTCGGACGAACGCCAGGTGGGGATCTTATAGACTCCGGGCTGGCCTGGGATTTCATAGCTACCGTTCCAACAGGTGATCTCTCGCTCGCCAGTTTGGTACATACTGTATCTGGCACTGCCGCCCATTGGCAAGAGAACTGTCTGCTTTTTCCAGGTCAGTCCACCATCCTCGCTCATGCGTCCGTTGGGCTTGTCGGGCAGAGAGGGCGGTTCCGCATCCCACCAAAACGACCAATTCAAATAGATGGTTTTGCCGAATCGGTTCAAGTGGGGTGCCACGAAGGTTCCCTCGTCTGGTGATTCGTCCCTGGCGGCGATGATCTGCGGCAGACCGATTTCCACCGTCACGCCCGCCTCTTTGCGAACCGCCGCCTCGCTCGCCAAAACCGGCATCCCATTGTGATGAAGCATCTGAGTCTCCTTTGTTTCTGTAATTATATTGCAAAACATTACATTAAGCAATATCCTATACGTTAAAATTAATAGCCTGATTGCCAATAATGTGTATGAGGACAGGTAATATTTACCTGATATTATTAACGGGAAATTAAGGATGATGCAAATTCGGTGAAAGGAATGGGGTTCAGATGAAGGATAGTCGGAAAAAGTATCCGGGCTACTATAAGGTAAAACCGGTTCTAGTAAAGGAAATGTGGTGTATCGCGCACAAGGGCAAAAGCCGGGGATTCAGTTATCGGTTAGGTGTCCATTTTCCCAACGAACATGAAATAATATACGTCGACTACGGCAGAGTCGTCCTGAGGCTCAACGGAACGGAGTTGTACATCAATCCAGGCGAATGCATATTTATTCCCGGCGGAGCAGCACATTCGTTTTTTGGAGATAATGGTGCACCTTTCGATTATCTGAACATCATGTTTTCAGGCAGATTGCCGGAATCGCTTTTTGGAAGAACATTGACCATGAACATGAGATGCATCGAACTAATGGAGAAATTGAAGCAGGAAAGCTGCCATGAAGCTCCCTACTTCCAGGAAATAATGACAAGTGTCCTGACAGAATTAATCTCACGCCTGCTGAGACAGGTGGAATTGTCCATCCCTGAGAAGTTTCCTGAATTTACGACAAATCATCAACGCCACTGCTCCGATATCGTGAACCGGGCGCTCAAGATTATTGCCGATGAGTATTCCAAGCCCCTTAATATCAGACAGCTAAGCCGGGCTGCTGGGATAGGAGGATCCAGGCTACGGCAGCTTTTCAAGATTGAAACAGGGGAGAGCTTCACAACAATCCTGCACAAACAGAGGATGGTGGCAGCCAAGCATTTGATAAACGAAAAATCTTTTTCGCTGGAAGAAATTTCCAGTGCGGTGGGGTATCGCTACCCGTCATTCTTCTTCAAAATATTCAAACGCATTACAGGAATGACTCCGAAAGAATTCTCACGAAGCCTTGGCGAGCCTACGGTAAAGGAATAATGCAAATTCACTGACTTGAGGATGAGGAAGTCTGTATTTGTACTGTTTTTCTCTCTATCACCACTGGAGGGGGGAATTTGCTGCATGTCGCAGTCTTGCCGCCGGTAAGGCAATCAGAAGCCATTTCCGCAAGTTCATCAATAGGATATTGAACAGTGGAAAGTTCCGGGCAAAGCGATATGAAAGTGGGACTGTTGTCAACTCCGAGAACTGAAATGCCGCTGGGAACCTTGTATCCGTTCCTTTCCAGTATTCTCATTGCCGACAACGCAAGCCAGTCGTTATGGCAGAAAAGAGCCGTAGGCTTGAATCTGGCAATCGTTTTGATCAGCGACTCATCCGTGACAGGAAAGAGTGCCTTAAACGGAAGCTTCTTCCATTTCATGAACTTTTCATATCCCTTTCTCCTGCCGGAAATTGCCTTGGCCTTTCTGGCATAGCTGAGGAAAAGAATCCGACTATGCCCTTTCCCAGATAGAAATTCCGTGCCAGCGAAACCGGTTTTCACCTCATCCGGCGAGATATTGACAATGTTCTTGCCCCGGCACGAACCCACAATTGAAACCACTTTAATAGATCCGGATATTTCAACCGGGATTTTCATTCCATCCTCAGGAGGAACTATCACCGCGCCTCGATAACGTCTTGATGCGAAGTCTTTTAATGCGGCAAGAGTCTCTTCCGTGTTTGACGCTGGCATGATCACGAGAGTCAGCCCCTTTGCCTTGAGTCGTTGCCTGATCTTTTCGAAGATATCCATGAAAAATATGCTGTTGAATGATGAAATCACAGCACCCACGACCGAACTTTTTCCGGTCATGAGTTCACGCGCCATGGGGTTGGGGCTGAACTGATATTTCTTCGCGGCAGCAATGATTTTCCTGGAAGTCTCCTCCCTTATCCCCTTTCTCCCATGAAGAGCCCTGTCAACAGTTCCCTGCGACACGCCGCATATTCTTGCAAGTTTCAACGACGATATCATTCATGTACGCCTTTATAAATAGTGCATGTCCGTCCCATGGATTATTGGATAAATGGATTGTCCGCCTTCGTAAAGAAACTACGGCGTGACATGCTGGATTGTTGCAAATCAAGAAGATATGCAGAAAATAATGCATTCATAATTTTCAAAATGCCTTTTTTTATTTCCATTCCAATTCCATGCGTCTTTGCCTTTTCTTAACCCAAAACCAATAATCCACTAATCC
>CAIQLG010000088.1 GCA_903872565.1 uncultured Lentisphaerota bacterium
ATGCTTGTCCACTTGAATGACGCGGAGTTCATCTACCCTGGCACGGAGTTGCGAATGGTCTACAAGATGCTCGCACCGGCATCGTCCGGTGACTGAAAACCATACAACCTCTTTTTCCACGAATCAAGAAGTCTGAAATTGAACCCACCCTGATAAGACTGGGCTATGAACTTACGCAATTCCCTGCTTGGTAGCTCCCGAAGAATGGTCGTTCCAGGAATAGGAAGACTGGTTGTGGTAAAAAAGTCGGCCAGGACATGAAGGAAATACATTACAGTCGCAGTTGTCCAGTCAACCTGCTGGGCAAAAGGGGCTGTGGCACCAACCTGTGAGGATAATACCTCCATTATAGCTTTACCATTTTCGTATCTGACACCAATAAACTGGCCGTTCTTGACCTGCCATATCCCGCTGAGGAATCGCAGCAAATCATGCCCACCCGACAGAATGCGGTGGTGGGGGCCTCCAAAGTGTGTACCTTTAAAATCTATTGGAAGGTTATTATGAGTTGCCTGAATGTCTGCTATTTTCTGTAGCCACGGGATTCTGTCTGCCAGACCACTTCCGTGCAATCGTTTCTGGATTCCTTCGAAAGCATCATACACATAATGTGATCCGTGATCGGCAGGGTTTTTCATACCGTAGTTTTCAAGAAACTTTGACAAAGGATTTCCTATTGGGGCACAAAAGAAGTCCGCGACAATTCCTACGAGTGCAGCGCCGAAGACCACTGCTATGTCGCCCTTGTTCCACGGCTCTCTTGAGAGAGGTGCCTCAAACCGCAGGTTAATTTTTGCGATTATTTCAGGCATCAGCAGGTCATCCAGCGAAAGTATTCTGTCTGCTACATCATATTCCGCAAGCATGCTGTCCCAGGAAGGCAGAACAGAGTTTATCTCTGGCGGAATGGTGGTAAGAGGCCGTAAGGTACGATCCGAAGATAGTTCGATGGGCATCTTAGCCCCCGCCTTTTGGCATAGGCGCCGGATCCTTACTAACTGGTCATCGAGTGCTTTGCTATTTCTATCTCTATCCGTAGCCAATTTCTGGATATCCTCCTCCACTGAAGACACCTTCCTCTTCTGGCCGTGCAGAACGCTTGAAATCTCCGAAATTTGTTTCTTTTTCTCTAAATACTTGTCTTTAGGCATCACGCAGCCTTTTCCTTTTGTAGGCTTTCTTTGTTGCCTTCAATCATCTCGGTGAGCTTGGCAATCGCTTCGTCGAGCTGTTGGATCTTATTTTGGTCCGCATTTCGCTTATTCCTTTCGGCGGCTACCTGATCCTGTAGTTCCCTGATTTTTCCCTCTTGCTGGCAAATAATTTCTTGCGCTTTTGCATAGTCCTTCTGAACATACAAAGCGTCCTCAAAGGCCTTATTGGAGTCCCTGAAGAAATTCGCAACAGTACCCATCCCCAGCGCTCCGAGAAGTGCACCTGCTCCTGTAAGGCTTGCAGTAATGAGGGCCGCTCCAGCGGCTATGCCGCCACCACCAGCAGCAATGGCACCGCCACCAAGTGCTGCCAAACCCGCACTAGTGGCCGCACACCCAGAGAGTCCCATAAAAGATGAACCAATAAGGGCACCTACGGCGGGTGCCGCTGCTCCGGCCGTGAAAAAACAAACCGCTCCGCCTACAACCGTCCCACCTGCAATCAATGCCAATTTTTTAATGTTCCAAGCCATACTTATTCTCCTTCTGGCGTAATGAGAACCACGCCTTTTTTGCGCCATGCAATACCGTCACTAACCCATTTCTCTATCTGTTTAACACGAGGTTTGCTAATTGAGCAGAGAGAAGCAATCTCCTGAATTGCTCTCTGCTCGTTCTTTTCATAATTTCCATCGAAGGATGCAAGGGTAATGAGTTCTTGAATAAGAAGGTAGCATGACTTCCTGTTCTTGAACTCGGAAGTTAAATCTTTAACAGTCGCACCATGCTCCATCACGTGGTAGATTTTCTTAACTGCTGCCTCATCTAAGCACCAGGCGAAGATAACGCTGTCAATAGCTTGTTTTTCATCGAGAGTGACTTTCCCGTCAACCTGCGCGATGTATGCCATAAACTTGGCAAAGGGTACACGGTCTTCCACTGGTACTGAATAGTCTTGAATGTTCATTTGGACTCCTTTCTTTGTTGGATTAAATCATATTTAACTATGTATTGGCAAAGAACCTGCCCGGCTGTAAATTTCAACACTAAACGCTTAACGTCCAACATTGAAGAAGGGCAATGCCTGATGCAATATGTAGGACTATAGGCTGGTTTTATGTAGATTTCAAGTGATGGATTAAAATTCCCCGGATTATTGCCCTATTGAATAGGTCTAATTGAGGTAAATAGGCAGAAGCTTCCGGGCTGGTAGGGCAGATGGATGTTTGTCTCGAAGGCTCGGATGGCTTCACTTGAAATCAAACAGTTCCAACAGTTTGAAGAATATTTCTCCGGCGATAGTTGCGTCTGATAGGGCATCGTGTGGCTGCAAATTTCACAAATAATCAGATTCCTGAATATCCGATGATTTCATTTGGTATATATGGCTAATTGCTTGAATTTAGGCATTATGGGTATAGGTTTTAGCTACACATGAGAGATCGGTCGTAGTAAGCATGGATACTAATGCCAAAGGATGCAAAGGATGCTGAACTAGCCTGAAGAAAAACAATATAATGGAGGCGAAAGTAATGTCCAAGATCAACCATATCAAAATCGGCGGATTTAGGCGGCTGAAGGAGATTGGACGAATAGGTTTAAAATGGTTTCTCAATACTGTAATCAATAGGAGGAATTTATGATAAAAGAAATCTACATTGACAATTTCCGATGCTTCAGCAATTTCAGGATCAGTCCCGGAAAGTTCCAGTTGTGGCTGGGGGAGAATGGTTCGGGGAAATCTTCAGCACTGGAAGCTTTGAGGATTATCCAAAACATATTGTCCGGACAGCACATACAGGATCTTCTCAAGAAGGAATCATTGACAAGGTGGGATAAGCGAAACCAGCAAACTTTTGGATTGACATTGGAGATAGGCGGGGAGTCATACGAATATGAAATCCTTGTTGAACATGAGAAAAATTCCGGGAAATGCCGGATTTTCAAAGAACAGCTCAAATGGGAGAAACAGATTTTATTCCATTTCGATGGGAGTGACGCTCATCTTTTCCGAATAAACAACAAGACCAAAAAAGCTGAGAAAGGAACTTCATTCCCTGCCGATTGGAGTCGTTCCGTCATCTCGGGCATTGCCGAGCGCAACGACAATATGCCATTGATCTGCTTCCGCGAAGAAATCCGGAGATGGCTGATCGTCCAGCCTGCTCCTGTTTTGATGGCGCAAGTCGCAGAATCCGAGGACAAGCGGCTTTCAAAGTATGCGGAGAATTTCGCGGAGTGGTATCGTCACCTTATCCAGGAAAATCCAGGGATCACATACAAGACGCGGGAGTCTCTTAAAGAAGTTCTTTCTGGTTTTGAGGAACTGAGCCTGAATGAAAGCGGAGACATGCGCAAACTCAGAGCAACATTCAGGATCGAGAACGATGATTATCCCTTCGATTTCAACGAACTGTCCGATGGACAGCGGCAGTTGATGGTTATCTACACGATTCTTGAATCTTTGAAGCAGAAGATATTTTCTGTCCTGCTTATTGATGAGCCGGATAATTTTATCTCTCTCCGTGAAATCCAGCCATGGCTTAAATCAATGGAAAGTGTCTGCGAGGAAAAGCCTGTCCAGTCAATAATAATATCCCATCATCCGGAGATTATCAACGACATGGCGCATGGCCTGGAAATATGGTTTTCAAGGCAGAGCAATGCACAGGTCATTACAAAGCCATATCCGACTACGCCCGGCTTGACTCCCGCTGAGACAATGGCGAGGGGATGGGAAGACAAATGAGCAATAGGCCTTCTCTATTCATCATACTTTGTGAAGATAAACTGCAGGAACTGTTTGTACGGCGTTTCCTGACAAAAGGATGGAATATCAACGGACGTATGATACGCTCTCTTGCCTATCCCGACGGGAGCGGCTCCGGCGAAAAACATGTCAGAGACAAGTATCCGGGCGAACTCAAGGCTTATCGTAGTCGTCATGCTTCCACTGCGCTGGTTGTTGTGATTGATGCAGACACAAAATCAGTACAAGATCATCACGACGAGCTTGACGCCGCCGCCCGAGAAAATGGTATTCCTCCACGTTCAGTCGATGAACCTGTAATACACGTGATTCCAAAACATCATATTGAAACATGGTTGGCGTATCTTGATGGAGTTCGAAGCATAGATGAAACTTTTTCGTATAAGCCTCAATATCAGTTTAAGAACTGCGAATCAGAGGCACACAATATCGTAGACAAGTTGGCGGATAACTGCAAGCAGAACAATGCTCTTATAAATCCACCAGACTCACTTAAAAGAACTTGCATTGAATTTGATCGGAGAATACATCCTTTGCTGACAAACTGAAATAAGAATGAATACATATTATGGCGAAGACACACGCAGCAAGGCACTAATACGGGTGCAAAAATTCATAAAAAATATTAGTTTTCTCCGTTTGAAGAATATTGAGAACTAGACCAAGTGTAATCAAACATTTTCAGCAGTTTTCGGTCGTAGTAAACCGGATACTAATGTCAAAGGCTAATGAACTATCCTGAAGATAAAAACAATAAATGGAGACGAAACTAATGTCCAAGATTAACCATATCAAAATCGGTGGCTTTCGGAGACTGAAAAACATTGACCTGCCGGTCAGACCATTCATGGTGCTTATCGGCGCAAACGGCGTTGGAAAAACTTCCTTGCTTGACGCTTTTTCACTGCTATCAGCATCGGTAGCCGGCTCATCTTGCCTGCAGTTCACACGGGGAAGTGGATTCTTCCACATCTGACCAGAATGAAATCCAGCTCCCGGACAGCCGCTCAAGGATGTCTAGGACGAATAGAAAAGGAAGCTTCCGGGCTGGTAGGGCAGATGGATGTTTGTATCGAAGGCTCGGATGGCTTCACTTTAAACGGATTTTTTTGTTATAATGAACTGATTTCAAAACTCAGAATTCCAGATACCCCCCCGTTGGAGTACCTCACACTTCAGACATCCTGACTCGTTAAAATTGCTGTTGTTGGGATTTATCTGCCTGTGCGTGTTCGCACGCAGACAGGTCGGTCTCGGGGTCGCTATCGGAATCGGAATCGATGTATGGGAATAATATTCGATCCCGATCCCGATAGCGACCCCGAGTAAAGCAAATCCGACATATGCATTTTCCACATAATTATAATTTTACCCATACAGATCAGGAATTCTGAACTTTAGTGTGCAGTCAGTGAACTCAAAAGACACGCTGAAGCTGTGAACTCCAACTTTGAAATCAGTTCAAAGAGGCAATTTTGCAATTGTCTCATAGTAAATACCAGTTCAAAGATCGCATACTGGCAATAAGCTGAATTGCTATAGTTTTTCAGAAAATAGATTCACTATTTTCCTGAAAAACTATCTATGAAAAGTTAAAGCTCTGCTAAACTCCTCAACTTTTTCCCCCGAAAAATAATTCCGCCTGTAACCTTTCATCCAATATTGCGTCTCATCTCATAAGCAAACTAGTATTTAAAATGTGAAAAGGAGACGACGATGAATACGAAAGAACTGGCAAGAAGAATATTCCCGGGATTGATCTGCTTCGTTTTGTTCTGCGGAACAATTGATGCACAGGTGATGAATCTTGACCAGACGTTGTCGGACCAGGCGCAGCGCACAACTCTGGCGTTTTCCGGGCTGGCCATGATGACCGGCAACCTGTATTCTCAGTCGTTCTACCCTCCTGGGAAGGTCGCCGACTACACCGGTTTCCAGTACCTCCGAGACAACGACCCCGATAATATGGGGCACAACACCAGCTTCCTGACACGTGTCGCCGAAAACGTCATCTACATCCTGAACGATGCCCAGCTCAAACTGCTGGCTGACCTCGCCGTGGCACAGGAGAACCAGTTCAATCTTTACGGATACAAGCGCTACCCGTTGATGAAAGCTTTCCGCCGTCTCATGGATGGAGACATCCCCTCGGGCGCCACGGGACTAAGCCTCAGCGCAGTAAAACAGGCGTCCCGGGAGCTTTACCTGCTGGATGGCCAGATCAGCTTTGACCGCGCACTGCTCTACGCAAATGTCCTCAACTCGCTGGATTCCACACAGAGCGCCTATCTGGATGCCATGAAGGGCAAGGGCTGGAATTCCTGGCCAGACACGTCCACAGACGCCTATCAGGCGGTTATCAAAGCCAAGATGCATTCGCTGCCTCAAGGCTCTGCAGTGCTGGTGATGACCTACGCCAGCGATTTATTCAGTTGGTACGCCGGCTCGGTTGAGGCGGACGTCTATTTCTGCCCCGAGCGCCAGGGCACATATTATGGAGGCTTCTACATGAAGGACGCCCCGGCCATAGGGCACGAAGGCTACAGCATTGACGAACAGCTTACCGCCACCGCCGGAGCCGCCCTAAGCGACAGTTCAAAAGGTTATGTCACCACGCAGCAGGCAACAATTATCTCCAGCCTGGTGGAAACACAGAGAAACAATCTCTACAAGTCGGCGACTTCCAGCATTGTCAAAATGCGCACGGACATCGCAACCCTCCTGCGTGGTCTGCTGACCTCGACCGGATCAAGCGATGCAATTGAAGCACAGGTGCTCGAATTGTCGGGAACATACGGTGAACTGGACGGAGAGAACAACTACAACTACGCGACCATATTCGCCCAGGTCTACAAGACGCTCAGCGACGCTCAGAAGACCAAGCTCGCCGAACTGCGTAAGTCCATAATGGCGGGAACCTACTCCGACGGTACGCCATTCGACTTCACAATCTGCACAACGCCCTACCTCTATTCCAGCGAGATCAAAGACATTAGTCTTCTCGATCCGTATATCGCCGACACCGACTATCTGTTCGACTTCTCCGACAGCTCATTTACCCTGACAAGCAGTGTGGGAACTGATGGAGGGACACTCCCCATAGACTACACCTACGATGGAAGCGGAGCATCCCCTGCTCTGACGTGGTCAAATGTTCCGGACGGCACCACGGAGTTCGCCATGATGATGACTACTCTGCCAGGCGACGGGACTACAAAGTGGAACTGGGTTCTATACAGCATCCCGGCGACTGCGTCTGGTCTTGATAAGAACAGCACGGTGGGCACCACCGGAATGAACAGCGATACAGGCATTGCGGAATACGCTCCACCCCAGTCGAAAGGCCCAGGCGACAAAGTATATACCTTTACAATATATGCTCTTTCCGCGACTCCTTCCCTGCCGGCTTCGGCAGACCTTGTGACCGGCGAAGTTCTAGCTAAAGCGATCGCATCAGTAACACTCGGCTCAGCCTCGCTTAGCCTAAGCTACGCCAGGCAGGCGCCAGTGGCCGCATTCACCTTTGCACAGGACACAAGCATGGCGGTTGCATTCACGGACGCATCTGGATTAAGCACTGCGTCCTGGGCGTGGGATTTTGGCGACGGTTCCATTTCCACGGAAGAGAACCCCAGCCATACATATTCGACTGAAGGCACATACACGATAGCTCTGAAAGTCAGCAACTCCTTCGGCTCCAACACGATAAGCGATATAATAAGTGTAGTCCAAGGTGCCGGGGACTATAACTTCTCGTTAGGTTCGGCAATATTGGTGGGCGCATCGGCGTGCAATTTGATTGCATTCACTCAAAAACCACGTGTTTACGCCATGGTCAGTGGAAAGAAAAAAATTCTGCAGATCGTAGAATCAGTCAGCAGCACCAACACCAAGGATACACTTACCGCCATCTGGACACAAAGATATAAAATTTACGATCCAAGCGACTACAGGATGGTGAAATTGAGCACAGCCTTGATGCAGAAACCCATGGATGCGCTGAAGCTCGATTCCATAATCGCAAACATTGATGGAACTGAAAGAACATTGCCAGATAACTATTATCTTTCTGCTCCGGTCATTTCTGCCGTTGACAGCGTTCCAATCGCTGCCGGAGACGAATTTGTGCTCAGTGGTATGTATTTCGGTTCAAACCTGCCGAAAATCAAACTTGAATACCTGCGGAACGGCGATGAAACCAAACCAGCCTATAAGACATGTAAGGTTCTGAAAACAGAAAGCATGGTTTACCAGAACGCATACGGCAAAGTCAATTCGAGCTGCATGAAAATAATTGACGGAGACACAGATACGCAGAAAGTCGGATACAGCCAGATAAAAGTCATCTATCCCAAGCTTTCCGACAAACAAAAGGCAACAGGCTATATAATTATGGACAATGGTATCGGACTGGCCACGTATAAGTTGGAATAACAAGAAAAAACAGTAGATTTGAGTATCAACAAAAGGATCATGCCAATGAAACGTACAATAAAAATAATCGCCACCATTCTGGCTCTGTCTATCACAATATTTGCTTTGAACACATTGGCACAGGAAAATGTTCCCCGTTTTGTGCTCCGCAGTCCCGAAGTTGCTGATGGCGGGATGCTGCCCAAGGATTACACAGGTGACGGCAGCAGCGCCACTTTGCCCCTCGAATGGAGCGGAATGCCGGAGGGAACCAAGTGTTTTGCAGTTATCATGCACCACATTGATCCAGAGGGAAAAACCAAGTGGTATTGGATTCTCTACAACATTCCTGCGACTACGCTCAGTCTTCCAAGAAATGTCAAAGATGTCGGAACACTGGGCAACAACAGTGTCAATGGCAAGGTTGAATATGCGCCTCCGCATTCCAAGGGACCGGGACCGAAGAAATATATTTATACGGTCTATGCTTTGTCGGCGATACCGCAACTTGACGTCAAACCGGAGAAAGTCAGCCGCGATGTATTGCTGGCCGCAATGAAAGATCACATCCTCGGCAGTGCGGAATTAAAGGTCATCTATTCACGGGGCGATGAGCCTGGCAAAGATGAGGCACCCCCCGTCCGTCCTCCTAGAGATAACAAATCCGAAAGGAAACATGGTGGCAAAGGAGAGGCTAAAGATCGGCCTTATCCGCCGCCGAAACAGGCGTGGGAAGTTGCAAGCATCATACTGGGCTGTCCTGAAAAGGACAAAATGTCAATGAGCATCTGCCCGGCCAAGGATATGGAATGCTTTGTGGAATATGGGACAGCTGGTGGCTCATTCGGAAAAAAGACTGAAACCCTGAAACTGAAATCCATGGCATCCGTACAACTGACGCTGGCAGGGCTAAGCACCGATTCGGAATACGAGTATCGCCTGAAATACCATTATCCTGGAGAAAATGAATTTCAAAATAGTCCTACATACAGATTCCACACACAAAGGGCTCCAGGAGACTCCTTCATTTTTGAAATACAGGGAGACTCGCATCCCGAACGTACGCCTCAGCAGAATGATCCAGCCCTTTATGAGCAGACTCTTCTGGCCGTCACGAAGGATCTTCCCGATTTCTTCATGTGTATCGGTGATGATTTCAGTGTTGATACCCTGCCGGACGTCAATGCAAGCTCAGTGGAGCATGTCTATCTCAAACAGCTTCCATATCTCGGTATTGTCGCACATTCATCCCCATTATTCCTCGTGAATGGCAATCATGAACAGGCGGCGCTCTGCAATTTGAACGGCACAGCGGACAATGTTGCGGTATGGGCGCAGAACTGCCGAAACAAATATTTTCCACAACCCGTTCCAGACGGATTCTACAGCGGTGACATGGAGGAGGTCGAGCATATCGGTCTCCTTCACGACTATTATGCCTGGACCTGGGGCGATGCGCTGTTCGTTGTGATAGACCAATACTGGCATTCAAAATCGCCTGTTGACAATGTGTTCGGAGGTGATAAGGAAAAACACGATTTATGGGACATCACGCTTGGCGATGCACAATATAAATGGTTAAAGAAAACACTGGAAGAAAGTCGTGCAAAATTCAAGTTTGTATTCGCCCACCATGTCAATGGCACAGGACGCGGTGGAATTGAAAATGCCGGTCTCTACGAATGGGGTGGCAAGGGGGCGGGAGGAGCTTCGGAGTTCAACTCCAAGCGTCCCGGATGGGAAGTGCCAATACATCAGCTCATGGTCAAAAACTGCGTGACTATTTTTTTCCAGGGGCATGACCACATTTTCGCCAGGCAGGAGAAGGATGGAGTCACATACCAGACATTGCCTGAGCCGGCGGATCCGAACTACTCGCTCTTCAACAAGGAAGCCTATCGGAGCGGTGATATCTTCCCGAACTCCGGCAGAGTCCGCGTCTCGGTAAATCCTGAAAAAGTCCGCGTCGAATATGTCCGCTCATTTCTGCCAAACGACACCACCAAGGAAAACCCCGACGGTAAAATCGCATTCACTTATGAAATACCAGCAAACAAAAAATAAAGGAGAAGGAAAATGTCACACCAACTGAAAAAGAATGTCAGGCTTGCCTTTGCAAGCGCAATCATGCTGTCACTTGTGACTGCGTCCTGGATTGTGTCCGCGCAGGAAGAACCCCCGCCACGACCATCCGATGAAAAGAATGATGGGAAGAGACCGCCAAGACCAAGTGATGAAAACGGGAAACCACCCAGAAAAGATGGGAAAAAGGGAGAAGGTCTCCAGAAATATTCCATAGAACAGGCCATGTCGGACAGTGCGCAGCTACACACTATCGCCTTCAACGGTCTTGCATTCATCACCGGCAATTTCGGTGCCGCCACCTTCATTCCCCCCGGCAAAGTCTGCGATTTCTTCGGATTCCAGTACATGCGCGACATAGATGTCGCACAGAAGGGACACAATCCGAAGTTCCTCGACCGTGTCGCAGGAAATGTTCTGCAGACACTGAACGATGGACAGCGCGCAATCTTCGAGAAAGCCGCACGCCAGGAGGCGGACCAGTTAAACACCCTCGCTGAGAAGCGCCTACCCCTCATCAAGGCGTTCTGCCGGGAACTTGACGGGGCAATTCCGTCCGGAAGCAGCGGCCTGAACAAGGATGCTGTGACGCAGTATGTGGGCGACATTTTCGCTTTTGATGCGGAACTCAGCTACAACCGCGCCCAGGTTTTCGGACAGATAGTTTCCTCCTTGACAACGGAGCAGAAGGAATATCTCGCCAAGATGAAATTCGGAGACTTCAACACATGGCCGGAAGTTGACATGGACAAATATAAGCTGCCAAGAGGCACGGAAAAGAAGGTGAATGTTGCATACATGACATATGCCAGCGAATTCTTCAGCTGGTATGCAGGTTCAGTCGAGGCCGACACATATTTCTGTCCCGAACGCCACGGCACATATTTCGGCGGCTTCTACATGAAGGACATGCCGGCAATGGGGAAAAAAGACTTCGACATCAGCACATCCGTGACAGGCGACAGCGGAAAGGAGTTCCTGAACACGCTTACTGACGAGCAGCGCAAGAACATCACGGCCATCCCTGATCTTCAGCGAAAGGCGATAAAGGAAGTTATGGATGTGCGCAAAAACATATCCAGCGAACTTCGCAAGTTCCTCAAGGGTGGAACCCCCGACAAGGCGAAAGTTGTCGCGCTCGGACGGCGTTATGGAGAACTCGACGGGGAAATGTCGTGGTATTATGCGACAGCCTTTGCAAAAGTTAAACATACCATGACACCGAAACAGATCGCGACCCTGGTAAAACTCAGGAATCTAGACGGCTACACCAGCGCGCCGTACTATATCTATTCCGATGCGAAGAAAGACGAACCCGTCATTCCTAACACGGACAGCTTCTTTTTCGAACCCAAAGTTAAAGAAAACAGATGATGCAAGACATTAAAAAAATCTTAAAAATATCTCCTGTAATTGCGTTTTTGGCAATTCTCGGAAACTGGAATTTATTTTCGGAAGATTCCCCGGGGAAATCCGTAGGAAAGGACGATCCCCGCTTTATATTTCTCTCGGATATTCCCGAATATCCTGGAAATGTCATTCTGGGAAAACCTACCGATCATTCCGTTACCGCAAGCATCATGATGAATTCCGCCTGCAAAGTCATTGTAGAATACGGAACCGGAACCGACACGAAAAAACGGAGCGATATTCTCAAACTCAATGCTGGAGAACCAAAGGAAGTCTTGCTTGACGGATTGAAGGCGGACACGGCATATTCTTATCGGATACTGGATGCCGATTCAGGAAAACCTGTTCTGCCCGTAACCGGTGACTACAGTTTCCACACGGCAAGACTGGCAGGATCTTCATTTGTTTTCACTGTTCAGGCCGACTCGCATCTCGATGGATCCTGCGCAAGGGAAATCTATGAATCCTCCATTGCCAATGCACTGTCAGAAAAGCCGGATTTCCATATTGACCTTGGCGACACATTCATGACGGGAAAAATTCCGGAGCGGCAGAATGCTCTGAAACAATATAAGGCTCAACGCTATTACCTCGGGCTTATTGGGCACAGCGCACCTCTTTTTCTTGTCATAGGAAATCACGATGGCGAAGAGACATTCAAAAAAGAAGCGTCTGAAAAAGACGGTCTGGCAGTCTGGTCCTGCGAAATGCGCAAGAAATATTTCCCAAATCCGGTGCCTGACAAATTCTACTCGGGCGACACGGAAAAACAAAAATACGCCGGAGACCTGCAGAACTACTACTCCTGGACCTGGGGAGATGCACTTTTTGTCGTGATTGACCCATATTGGTATTCCTGCCAGACAAATGGAGGAACCGCACCCTGGAACATGACAATAGGCAAAATCCAATATGACTGGTTATCGGAAACACTGCGAAATTCGCACGCAAAGTTCAAGTTCATATTCATTCATCAGCTAGTGGGAGGCCTTGACAAGGGCGGCCGTGGCGGAACCGAAGCCGCTGGCCTCTACGAATGGGGCGGACATGAAAAGGATGGGAAGGACACTTTTGCCGCAAATCGTCCCGGATGGCAAAAACCAATTCACGATCTCCTTGTCGAAACTGGAGTTACAATGGTTTTCCATGGACACGACCATTTTTTCGCCAAACAGGAAAAGGACGGCATCATCTATCTTCTCGTTCCGCAAGCGGCAAACCGAAATTTCAAAAAACATCAGGCAGAGGAATATGGGTATGAAAAAGGAGAATTCCTGCCAAATTCCGGACACATGAAGGTGACAGTCACTCCTAAAGGGGTTTCCAGCGAATACATCCGCAGTTCCATTGCAAACATCCGCAATCCACCTCCCTCTCGTCCCGTGCCGCGCGACAGCAGATAATATGAATACATTCCTATGGGATTAGTGAGAATTGGTATAGTTTTTCAGAAAAATAGTGAATCTATTTTTCTGAAAAACTATAGCATTTCCGGGCTTGACTTTTTGTGTGACTGCTACACAATTTTAATGAGTGAAAAAACAAACATGGAGATGAACATGGATATCTTAGACAACACAATAGGTAAAAGGATGGGGAAAATCCGAAATGCCGTTATGGGATTGGCAATGGCGGCGGCGATCTTATTGTCGCAGACGATTTATGCGGGTAGCTGGGTCAAGCAGGATCCCTCACTTTTGGGTGATCTTGCAAGCTGGGATTCGGTCGCTGTGAGCGAGGACGGACAAAAGATTGCCGCATCCAGCTACATCTACAACTCATCAAGCCAGCAATATGAGAATTGTTACATCTATATTTCGGAAGATGGGGGAAGCACATGGAGCCAAAAGGATCCGGCAGGCAGTGCAGGTGGCAAGTATCTGAGTGCCGTGGCAATTGACGCTGACGGAGCAAAAATGGTGGCAAGTGCAAACAACGACTATGTCTATACCTCCTCCGACAGCGGAACAATCTGGACGAAACGCGAACCCGCCGGCGCAGGCGTGACAAAGCCATGGCTTCAGGTGTCTATAAGCGCAGATGGTTCCAAGATGGCCGCATGCTCGGACGAAACTGGATACATATACATGTCTTCCGATGGAGGGGCGACCTGGACCACCTGCGATTCGGCTGGAAGCTCCAACTGGAGCCAGGTGGCCTGGAGCGCCGATGGAACAAAAGTCGCCGCCTCTAATAATGCTTTCATATATACATCCACCGACAGCGGGGCGACCTGGACGAAGCGCGAGCCCGCCGGTTCAGGCATTGAAAAGAACTGGTCATCCATTGCGTCAAGCTCCGATGGCTCGATACTCCTGGCCTGTGATGCTACATCCCAGAGCACCGAGTTCAAGGGCTTCCTGTGGACTTCCACGGATGGCGGGGCGACCTGGATAAAACGAGAACCCGCCGGCACAGACGTGCAAAAGACGTGGAGGGAGGTTTCCATGAGTTCGGACGGCACCAAGATGATGGCATGCGCCGACTCGGATTTTGCATATCTCTCATATGACAGTGGGGCAAGCTGGGCAAAACTGGATCCTGTCGGCAATGACACCGGAAGCGGATGGAAATCCGTGTCGGTAAGCGGGGACTCTTTGTTTGTGGCAGCCTGCGGCTCCCTGGGCAACCTGTACACGCGGTCGCTGATTTTTGACATCGCAGATCCGTTTTTCACGACGCAATACCTCCTGCCTCAGACGCTGAACAAAAAGAATCTCACCCATTTTCTTTCAATGGAACATAATGAGTACCATCTTGATGGATGGTTTTTCTTTGGCAATCTGATTGAAGGCAGAGGTGCCGCAACGGCCGACCAGATAAGCAGTTTTGCAATTTCCGTCCAACGCAAGGACATAGCGCAGATCAACGGAACTCCGATCCGTTTTGCGGTTTTCCCAAGCATTGTGGCATTTCAAGGTTCCAGACATGATGGATATTTATTTGGTGGAGCCCTTGACGAGTCATCACAGGTGACTGTAACTTCCGACCCCTGGTCTGTTGTCGCGGTAGCTAACGGCAATCACTCCATAATGAGCATGTCCCTGGAAAAAGGGCAGATGGGCATGAAGAACGCAGTCTACCATCTGGCTGCAGATGTCGAGGACCAGGAAAAGCATCGCCTCCAGACAGATCTGTGGATCAAGGACGTTTTCGGTGTCATAAACGATGGTTATGGCCCGGCTTCCTTTTTCCCACAATGGATATTGCCTGGACAGCGTGAGAAAATACTGGACACATACGGCGGTTCGCTGGAATCCTATATGTTCGCCGAGAACGACCCCATGGTCGGCCAGGGCGATTATTACTACTCGGCACCGACACTCAAGATCCTCAGCTTTAAAATAACCAGGGACTACACCGAGATCCTTTCAGAAGGTAAAAAAGGCAAGCTGTGGATGGATTATACTGTGGCGAGTTACGATGACCGCGCCTCGGACATGCTCAATGGCTGCAAATGGCAGTTTTTCGCCATACAGCTGACCGGAGACGACTCTCTCCTCATCCTCAATACCGAGACTAATACGACTGGGGCGATGCCGGTGGCGAGACTATACCGGAAGAAAAGCAAAAGCCTGAACGGAGCGATAAACTCGACATACTCCTGGGACATAGACAAGATAATCATCACCCCAGATGAAAGCAGCAAATGGACAAGCCCGGTTTCAAAAATTACGTACTATACGAAATACGATATAGAACTTCGTTCCGATAAAAAGTACATGAACTCCACCCTGTCAGTCACTATGGTAAGGCAGGATTCTGAGATTTACATTCCAAATCAGAATCCGGCATATGAAGGAGTGGGGACTGTCACGGGAAAAATTGGTTCAAGAAAAGTAAAAGGTTATGCCTTCGCAGAATTTGAAGTTGACACCGGACTTAAAGGTGGAAAATAGTTGCTGTGGCGGCAGCAGATGATGGGACATTTGCCCGGACCGTCTGGCGGAAAGGCATCAACCGGCATTGATTTTTCGAGTTGAGGCTATAGTTTAACCGCTCTGTCGCTATATCCGCACGGTCAATATTAAAAAATGTAATGTGTCAGATTTTTATTGATGATTGTTTTTTGGAGGGACGGCTCGTCAGTCCTGTCGAATGACCAGGGCCACGCCGTCCAGTCTGGTCGGGGTGGAACCCGACCCTCCACCGATTGCGGAACAATAAGGACGCATTACAAAAAAATGGTGCATTATGCTCAATATGATTGATTTTTCCCATTATCTTGCCATGGATTATTGGATAACTGGATTGTTGGATTGTTGCAAATCAAAAAGACCTGCCTGCCGCGACGAACACGGCGCAGGCAGGTATGCAGAAAATAAGGCATTCAAAATTCTCAAAATGCCTTTTCTATATTTCCATTCAATTATTTGCGTAATTGCTTTTTCTGAACTTAAAACCAATAATCCAACACGCCACGCCGTAGTCCGAATTGGACGAAGGCGGGCAATCCAAAAATCCATCAATCCGTTATCCTGTGGGATGACTCTGAAATTTTGTCTTTGTCTTCTGTTTGTCTTCGCATTGGTTTCCTGCACTAAAGTCGAGGTGAAAAGGGCACCACAGCCTGTTCCGGTGAGGGTCGGCAAGGTTGTACTGAAACAAATTCCCATCCAGATAATCACATATGGAAACATAAAAGCGTATTGCACGGTTGCAATAAAATCACTGATTGCAGGCACTATTGTGAAGGCCGAAGTTAAATCTGGACAGGATGTGAAAAAAGGAGATCTCCTGTTTTCAATTGACTCCAGAGCTTATGAGGACACGCTGGAGGAGTATAAAGCCAATCTGGAAAGGGATTCTGTTTTACTTGCAGATGCCGAAAGACAGTCGAAACTCAAACAGGATCTCTACAAGGCTCATACTGTCTCGGAGGACGAGATGTTCAGGACCAAGGCGATTTCGGAATCCCTGAAAAGGACTGTTAAAATTGATCTCACCAACATAGAAAAGGCAAAACTTGATATCGAATACTGTTCCATCAGGTCACCCCTGGACGGAAGAGCGGGTGACATTCTGATAGACGAGGGAACCATCATAAAGGCCAACGAGCAGATACTGATCATAATAAACCAGATCAAGCCTATTGACGTTTCATTCGCCGTTCCGCAATTCTATCTTAAACTCATAAAGAAACATATAAAGGCGGACAAGCTGGACATAGAAGTCAAGGAGCCTAATGATACAGAGCCTCCTGCAAAGGCCGATTTCGAGTTTCTTGACAACGAGGTTGACCAGTCATCGGGCACGGTGCGTATCAAAGCCAAAATAATCAATGATGTCGAGAGATTCTGGCCGGGGCAGTTTGTCAACGTCACAATTAATCTTGTCACCGAGGATCCTGTGCTGGTGGTTCCGTCACAGGCGATTCAGCCAAGCCAGAAGGGCAACTATGTATATGTCTTGACAGACAAGGGTACTGTGGAAATGAGGATTGTCCAGATACTGAGGTCGGTAGGTCTCGAGACGGCGCTCAAGGATGGTGTCTCGGATGGCGAAACAGTGGTGACGGACGGACATCTCAAACTTGTTCCCGGCTCCAAGGTTGAGATCGTAAAATCAGAAGTATTCTCAAATCAAAACAGCTCCAATGCAAGTCCGGAAAAGAAGGCTGGCAAATGAATATTTCCGAACTTTTCATAAGAAGACCTGTAATGACGACACTTCTGATGGCGTCAATTCTTCTTTTCGGAATTATTTCATATCCGCGTCTGCCAGTGAACGATCTGCCCAATGTGGACTTTCCGGTCATACAGGTGGCCGCAAGTCTGCCTGGTGCCAGCCCGGAGACGATGGCATCGGCCGTGGCAACCCCGCTCGAGAAACAATTCTCGACAATAGACGGACTCGACGTGATGTCGTCCGCAAACACACAGGGAAACACGGCTATAACAATGCAGTTCAATCTCGAGAAGAGCGTTGACATTGCCGCGCAGGACGTTCAGGCGTGCATATCGAAAACCATGCGCGATCTGCCGGCTGACATGCCAAGCCCACCTTCCTACAGCAAGGTCAATCCGGCTGATATGCCTATACTCTATGTCGCCCTGACAAGTCCCATTCTTCCACTCTACACGCTGGACTACTATGCCCAGATTATGATATCCCAGAAGATATCCACTCTCCCGGGTGTCGCCCAGGTGCAGATATACGGTTCACAGAAGTACGCCGTCAGGATAAAGCTGAATCCCAAGGAGATGGCGTTTCTTGGAGTCGGCATAGACGAGGTGCAGAGCGCAATCGAAAGTGCGAATGTCAACCTCCCGTCCGGCCAGATGGATGGACGATACCAGTCATATACCATTCAGGCGGAGGGACAGTTGTACGATGCGACCGCCTACAGGTCAATCATCATTGCGTACAGGAATGGCCAGCCTGTGAGGCTCGAGGACATAGGAAGCGTCGAGGACGGTGTTGAAACAGACAAGATCGCCGCCTGGTCCTGCAATTCAGAAAAGTCGTCCAGAGCCATTATCATTGCTGTGCAGAGACAGCCCGGAACAAACACTGTGAAGGTCGCGGACGAAGTCAGAGAGCTTCTGCCTGTGATCGTGAAACAGCTTCCCGCCTCGGTTTCGATGGACATAATATTTGACAGATCAGAATCAATCATGAAGTCTGTGGAGGATGTCAAATCCACAATGTATATCTCCCTGTTACTGGTGGTTCTTGTGATATTCCTCTTTCTTAGAAATGTCCGCGCCACTATAATTCCCAGTTTGACATTGCCGATGTCTCTTGTGGGAACATTCGCAGTAATGTATCTTCTAGGATATAGTCTGGACAATATTTCACTGATGGCGCTGACTCTTGCGATCGGTTTTGTCGTTGACGATGCGATCGTGATGCTCGAAAACATCTACCGCCACATCGAGATGGGTAAACAACCATTTCAGGCCGCATTGGAGGGCTCGAAGGAGATATGCTTCACTATCATATCCATGACGGTGTCTCTCGCCGCAGTTTTCATCCCGGTACTTTTCATGGGAGGAATAGTGGGAAAGCTTTTCCGCGAATTCGCCGTGACGATAGGAGTTGCGGTGCTGGTGTCGGGAGTTGTCGCGCTGACACTGACCCCAATGATGTGCAGTCGCTTCCTTCCTAAATCCACCTCCCATCCCGAAGAGGACAAAGCTCCCTCCTTTGTGCTTCTCTGCTACGAAAAAGCTCTGAGGACTGTCATAAGATTCAAGGGTATAGTTTTCATTCTCTCTCTTGCGGTTCTTGTTGCGACAGTATTTCTTTTCAAGGATATCCCCAAAATACTTCTCCCCAACGAGGATCAGGGGCTGATTTTCGGAACCACGGAAGGGGTACAGGGAATTTCATTCGAATCAATGAAGGAACATCAACAGGCCGGTGCAGAAATAGTACGGCAGGAACCGGACATCGAAAGATTCATGTCGCGAGCCGGTTCAGCCGGCGGTGTGGGAAGTCCAAACAGCGGAATGTTCGTGATCAGGCTCAAACCCAGAAATGAAAGAAAACTCGGTGCCGAAGAAATCGTCCAGAAACTGAGGGGGCAAATATCACGTCTCCCAGGTTTCAGCGCCTTTTTCCAGGTGCCCAGCAAGATACAGGTAGGCAGACCTTCCAAATGCCAGTATCAATACACACTTCAGGGCTTCAACCAGGATGAACTTTTCAAGTTCGCCGTCGAAGCCGAGCGTGAAATATCCGCCATATCCCAACTCCAGGATGTCACGACCGACCTCCAGATGTCAAATCCACAACTCAATCTCGAAATTGACAGGGATAAGATTTCCACGATGAAAATCAGCGCGGGACAGGTCGAGAACGCCCTTTACAGCGCCTTCGGACCAAGACAGATATCAACAATCTACGCCCCGGACAACCAGTACCGCGTGATGATGGAGCTGCTGCCAGAGTACCAGAGCGATCCCGGATCACTGTCGCTGCTGTATGTCCGCTCCGGGAATGGACAGCTTGTTCCTCTGAGCGACATAGTCAAGATAAAGCAGGAACCGGGGCCCATGAGCATAAATCACACGGGGCAACTGCCGTCAGTAACAATTTCATTCAACCTCAAACCAGGAGCCGCCCTGGACCAGGCCATGGACAAGATTGAAACAAGTCTTGGACCAAAAATGCCCGCCTCCGTTGTTCCTAGCTTCCAGGGTACCGCCAAGGTTTTCATTGATTCATTCAAGGGAATGCAATGGCTGCTGATCATTACAATCGTAGTCATCTATCTGATTCTGGGAATACTGTATGAGGACTTTTTTCATCCCATCACAATTCTCACCGCCCTGCCCTTCGCCGGATTCGGTGCCCTGTTGACGCTTCTTCTCTTCAGCATGCCACTTTCACTTTACGCCTATGTCGGGATCATAATGCTCGTCGGAATCGTCAAGAAAAACGGAATAATCATGATTGACTTCGCGATAAACGCCAGGAAAAACGATGGTAAATCACCAGAGGATGCTATCGTGTCCGCCTGCATGATAAGGTTCAGGCCAATCATGATGACGACAATGGCCGCACTTATGACGGCGATCCCGATCGCTATAGGGTTCGGCGCGGGTGGAGAGGCGCGTCAGCCGCTCGGACTCGCCGTCGTAGGCGGCCTGATATTCTCGCAGTTCCTCACCCTCTTCGTCACACCGGTATTCTACGTCTGGATGGAGAAAATCCTCAGAAGATAAAACTTTTTTCTGCCCGCGAAACACCCCAGCCATTCGGCCAAAGGATTCACCATGGCAAACAGGGCAGGCGCAGATTACACGAAAAAACTAATTGATCGCCATTGCAGGAATCATCTTCTTGAAAAAAATGCAGGGAATGATTTTGCAAGATTCACAAGAGACATAGACATTTGGCTTGACCCAACAAAGGGTATAGAATCCTGGGCAAGAACATTGACAGCCGCCACCGCCAAGTTTAAAAAAATGAAATTCACAAGTGCCTGTTCAAAAAAAGAAGTTAATCTTGCAAAACTAAATGAAAAACCCGGATCCTATCGTCAGAAGTCTTGCAACTTTGCTTCGTAAAAAAATGCCAAAGAAGAATAGAATATAAACATCTAAAATCAAAATTAAACTCTTTCGCCAGGGCAACGCCCGGGGTACCATTCCCACCCATGAGTCGCAGCCTGAAGGGCTGCGACATATTTATACTGAATTAGGTTCAGTTTTTAATTCTCAATAATCAATTTTCAATATTCAATTCTCAAGTTGTTCTGCCTTAAACTTGAGCATTGAGCATTGTGTGTTGAACATTGAATATTTTAAATAATAACCCAAACAAAG
>CAIQLG010000089.1 GCA_903872565.1 uncultured Lentisphaerota bacterium
AAGGAACGCCGTATGGCTTGAAACTTGTAGCCACGGCCATGTTGGCCGTGTCGCCTCCAACATGGAGGCGGCTACATAAGTTCCGGCGTAGCCGGCTAAGTTCAGGGCAGAAAGCCTACTTATCCGTTCTTTTCCTCGAAACTGTTCATAAAGTCAATCAGTGTTTCTACTCCTTCGAGAGGCATTGCATTGTAGATGCTTGCCCTGATTCCGCCGACCGACCTGTGTCCCTTGAGGCCTATCATTCCATTGGTCTTTGCCTCCTTCACGAATTTCTCCTCGAGTTCTTCGCTGGGGAGACGGAAGACGACATTCATCCTCGAACGGCTTGCAGGCTCCACCGGATTTTTGTAGAATGCTGTTTCTTCGAGTCTTTCATAGAGAGCTTCCGACTTTGCGTCGTTGATCTTTTCGATTGCCGCGAGGCCGCCCTTGGCCTTCATCCAGTCGGTCACGAGGGCGACCATGTAAATTGCGAATGTCGGCGGGGTGTTGTAAAGAGAGTCATTTGCCACATACGTCTTGTATTTCAACATTGTTGGAATTGTCCGAGAAAGTCTTTCCGCGAGATCTTTCCTTATGATCACAAGTGTGACACCGCTTGGACCGATGTTTTTCTGGGCACCCCCATATATGATGCCGAACTGGTTGACATTCACTACTCTCGACATTAAATCACTGGACATGTCCGCGACGAGAGGAATTCCTGTCTCGGGGAATGAATGGTATTGTGTCCCATATATCGTGTTGTTTGTTGTGATATGCAGGTAGGAGGCAGCCTCTGCCAACTCCTCCGGGATTATCTCCGGAATCCTGTCGTAGTTCGTATCCTTGCTGCTGGCGATAACTTCCGTTTCGACGAAACTTTTCGCCTCCTTGATTGCGGCACTGGCCCAGTGGCCGGAGTCAACATACTGTGCTATTCCCTTTTCCGATGTCAGATTGAGGGGAACCATGGCGAACTGGAGGCTTGCTCCGCCCTGTATGTAGCAGACGGCATAGTCGTCTGATATCTTCATAAGTTCCCTGATGTTGCTGGTGGCTCTCTGGATTACTTCGGTGAATTCCGAACCCCTGTGTGACAGTTCCATGATTCCGCATCCGCTTTTCCCGTAGGCGCAGAATTCATTTTTTGCTCTTTCCATCACTTCCTTGGGGAGCATTGCCGGTCCTGCACTGAAATTGAAAACTTTCATTGTCATTCTCCTTTCCGGGTTATTTCCTAAAATTTTAAATTGAAACTTGCTCGTCTCCGAGGCAGTCCATTTAAAATATGTCTTTTATTGTCAAATCCAATTATTTTATGAGGTATTTTTTAAAATTTTTCCTTTGTTGATTTTTTTTCTTGATTTTTTTTTGCAACGTATTATGTTTTCGGTGTTGGTGCATTTTTGTTGCATTGCGTAAATCAGGAGTTTGTAATAATGCCAAGGCTTATATGCTTGAGCGGACTTAACAAGGGAGAGGAGTACAATCTTTCCCCAGGCGTCAACACTATCGGGCGCAGCGAAAAAAATGTTGTCTGCGTCTTTGACAAGAAGGTGTCACGTCTCCATTGCACAATAATGCTGGATGATAATGGCGCGACCATACTTGACAATGAGAGCACCAACGGCTCCAAGGTCAACAATATTTTCATCAAGGGGCCCGATCCCCTCAAGGTCGGAGATCATATCAGATTAGGGCAGACGGTTTTTCTCTTCAGCGACCACTCTGTCACCAACAAGAGCGAAAAGCCTAGGGAGCAGGAGGATGCGGAATTCGACCAATTGCTTCAGGAGGCCACTTTCCAGGTGACTAAGACCACTGCACTGAGAAAGCTGAGAACCGATAAGGAGGGGAAGGTAACCGGGTTCCTCTCGTTTTTTACAAAAGAAGACATGCAGAAAAATCAGCAGCCCCCGCAGAAATAGGGGAGCCGTCACTTGCAGTCCATCATGATTACAGAATGCCGTTTCGAGTTAAAGCCGGGCGGCTTTTTTTATTTTCAGACAAATTAGAAATTGATGATATGACCCAGAAAAGGAAAAAAACACACAGGCTTGAAATAGTTCCGGAGGAGTGCAAGGGCTGCGGAAGATGCGTAAAGGCCTGCCCTAAGGATCTCATAAAAATGAGTGTGGAGCTCAATGAGATGGGCTTTCCGTACGCCATCTGTGCGGGCCAGGACTGCATCGGATGCGGAGCCTGTTTCTACAACTGCCCCGAACCAGGTACCATCACGGTGATCGAACAGGTTGAATCTGATGAAGAAAAATAACAATCCCATACTTTTAAAAGGCAACGAGGCTACAATTTATGGAGCACTCCTTGCAGGATGCGACTCTTTTTTCGGCTATCCTATCACCCCTGCTAGCGAGATAGCCCACACTGCGGCTCTGCTTTTCCCGCGGCTCGGGCGCGTCTTCCTGCAGGCCGAATCCGAAATAGCCGCAATCAACATGGTTCTGGGCGCTTCCTCCGCAGGAAGACAGTCCATGACCGCCTCATCCGGACTTGGAATAAGTCTGAAACAGGAATGCGTATCCTACATAGCCACATGCAATCTCCCGGCCGTCATCGTGGATATTATGAGAGGCGGTCCCGGACTCGGGAACATAGCTCCTGAGCAGAGCGACTACAACCAGGTTGTCAAGGGTGGAGGACACGGCAACTACAAGTGTATCGTGATCGCTCCGAACTCTGTCCAGGAAATGTGCGATCTTACCATGCTTGCGTTCAAGCTTGCGGATAAATACAGAACTCCGGTTTATGTGCTGACTGATGGAATAATAGGCCAAATGATGGAGGCTATCACTCTTCCTGATGCCCTAGGGAGACGGGAGATTCCGCCGTGGGCGCTTGCTGGCACAAACGAGACTCGCAACAATTACATCACCTCCATATTTCTTGAACCCGACGATCTCGAAAGGGTGAATATCGAGCTTCAGGAGAAATACGCAAGGATTCAGGGCGCCGAGCAAAGGTACGAGAAATTCGATCTTGAAGATGCGGAACTTGTGATAACATGCTATGGAATAGTAAGCAGGATATCCAGAGAAGTGGTCATCTCCTTGAGAAAACAGGGTTTCAAAGTGGGACTTCTCAGACCAATAACTCTTTTTCCTTTCCCAAAGGATATTTTTGTCGAGACGGCCTCGAAAGATGTCGAATTCCTCTGTGTAGAGATGAGCAACGGCCAGATGATAGATGATGTCAGGCTCTCGATCCAGTGTTCCCGTCCGGTTCATTTTCTGAACCGAATGGGCGGGAATGTCCCTTCCAAGGAGGAAATAGAAAAAAAATGTCTGGAGTTGCTGAGATTGCGCGGAGGAGGGAAGTGAAAGAAAAAGTCAAATTTGGGAAACCGGGCGCTTTTTTCGATGTCTTCGAGAGACGCCCCGGCACAATAAAGAAAAACATGCACTACTGTCAGGGTTGTGGCCATGGAATACTGCACAAGCTCATTGCGGAGGCTCTCAGCGAATTTCATATGCAGGACAGAACCGTGTTCATATGCCCGGTTGGATGCTCTGTCTTCGCATATTACTATTTTGAGACCGCCGCTGTTTCGGTACCACACGGCAGAGCTCCCTCCGTCGCCACAGGAATCGTCCGCTCCAATCCCGATGCTCTGGTTATTTCCTATCAGGGTGACGGAGATCTCGGAGCGATCGGATTCAACAATTTCATACAGGCCGCAAATCGCGGTGAAAACATGATAGTGTGCTTTGTTAATAACGGGATCTATGGTATGACAGGTGGGCAGATGGCTCCCACGACCCTTCCGGGACAGAAGACGATGACTTCTCCATATGGCAGATCTGTAACGAACGAGGGATATCCCATGAAGGTGAGTGAAATGGTAGCTGCGCTCGATTCGCCGGTATATGTCGAAAGAGTCGCGCTTTCATCCACAAAAAACATTCTCAATGCAAGAAAAGCCCTCCGTAAGGCGATGAACTATATGATTCAGAAAAAAGGATTCTCCCTGGTCGAGTTCCTGTCCGCCTGCCCGATAAACACAAAAATATCCCCTGATGAATGCAACGACTGGATCGAAAGCAAAATGATTCCTTATTTCCCACTCGGGTGTTTGAAGGATGTGGGAGAACAGAGGGAGCCGATAACAAGGCCGCAGGGAATCTATGATCCCGAAAAAGTCTGGCAGACACTCTACGAATCGAAGCCCGAGACGAAAATAATTGTCCGCGACGCACCCTGGAAAGAGGAGCTCCGCATCAAATGCGCCGGATTCGGAGGACAGGGGATACTCAGCCTCGGAACAATGATCTCATATATGGGGAGCGCCTGTAGTTTCAATGTCACCTGGCTTCCCGCTTACGGCCCTGAGATGAGGGGAGGCACAGCAAACTGCTCGGTCGTCCTGAGCAGAAATCCCGTATCATCTCCCATAGTAAATAAAATGAACGTCCTTGTCGCGATGAACAGGCCATCGGTCGAGAAATTCCTTCCGGATCTCGAGGACGGAGGAATAATAATTTATGACAGCTCATACGGGGAAATCAAGTTTGACAGAAAGGG
Organism: uncultured Lentisphaerota bacterium; assembly: GCA_903872565.1. Taxonomy (GTDB): domain Bacteria; phylum Verrucomicrobiota; class Lentisphaeria; order Victivallales; family GWF2-50-93; genus CAIQLG01. The sequence continues at coordinate 4,525 of CAIQLG010000089.1, forward strand.
CTCGATATATGCCACTAGAGCCGCCGACATAGCTAAAGAGATAGGCGACATAAGATGTGCGAACTCGGTTATTCTCGGCGCCCTCTCTAAAGCTCTGCTGAGCGAAAACGATCTGAAAACCTACACCGAGGCATTCGAATCCGCCATAGTCAACAGTTTCAAGAGCAAGAATATAGTAATCGAAAACAACATCAAAGCCTTCCACGCAGGCGAAGAATCCGTCGTCGTAAAAAAATAACCCCGGACACACGAAACAATGCTTGCCAAAAGATTAATACCCTGCCTCGATGTGACCGAGGGGAGAGTCGTCAAAGGAGTAAACTTTGTTGATCTCGTGGATGCCGGAGATCCCGTCGAAGCCGCGATAGAATATGATCGGCAGGGTGCTGACGAGATAGTTTTTCTCGATATTACTGCGACAAGCGACAACCGCGCCACCATGGTCAATGTTGTCAGGAGGACGGCCGAAAACGTATTCATTCCGCTTACTGTCGGTGGTGGCATAAGAACTGTAGAGGATATGCGCCTTATGCTGAGTTCCGGTGCCGACAAGACTTCCGTAAATACTGCTGCAGTGCTGAGGCCGGAGCTTATCTCAAAGGGTGCGGAAAGATTCGGAAGCCAGTGCATAGTCCTGGCGATTGACGCAAAAAGAGATGAACAAAACCCAGGAAAATGGCTGGTATATACGCACGGCGGAAGAAGAAAAACCGACATTGACGCGGTGGAATGGGCGGTGAGAGGCGTCAGACTTGGAGCCGGAGAAATACTTCTTACAAGCATGGACTCGGACGGCACGAAGGACGGCTACGACTGCGAACTCACGAGGCAGATTGCGGAGAATGTCGGTGTTCCTGTGATCGCCTCGGGCGGAGCCGGAAAACTGGAGCACCTGCTTGAAGTCATTGAAAAAGGGAAGGCCGATGCCGTCCTCGCGGCGAGCATCTTCCATTTCGGAATTTTCACTGTTCCGCAAGCGAAGGAGTACCTTGCCAAACACGGAATTCCCGTACGCCTGTCATGATTTTTGTGCCCGCGAAACACACGAAAAAATGATAATTGTTAATTATTGCTGCGCAGATAGTTGGTGGTATCTCCCATATTTTTTGCCTTGTGTCTCTGTGTGATATATTTTTGTAATGCGTCAGAGTTTATTTTTTTTGCTTGGGTGAAGGGCCGAGTTCCACCTCTACCGCTCTATGGACGGCGTGGAAGTCGAAGATCCCGGGCGTTGGCGTCTCGGGGCCCTCCCTCAAAAAGACCATTTGCCGGAAAAGACGCATTACATATTTTTCTGTGTATTCAGTGTCTGCCCCGCCGAATGGCTGGGGTGTTCCGTGTTTAAAAATTTACTGGGAATGTTACTGTAGCCACGGCCATGTTGGCCGTGCGACGCCTCCAACATGGAGGCGGCTACATATAGGTACCTGCAACAGCCCCTAAGTTCAGACTTCCTGATCCGCCCTAATTCTGTATTCTGTGTAACTACCTTAAATTCAATCTGTTAATTCCAGTTCTGGCGTGTCAGCTCTTTTTTGCAAGTGGAAAAAAGGGATGTACCTTTCCTTAAAAAAACAACGC
>CAIQLG010000090.1 GCA_903872565.1 uncultured Lentisphaerota bacterium
AATCGTTGTGTTGCCACCATTCTGGAGAACGGCTTGAAGATCACCCGTGTGACGCCGCTGTATGTGTGGCATGTCATCGACGCCCTGGCACAGGCCGGAAGAGCGGCCGAGGCATGGGCGTATCTCTCCCTGTGTTATGGAAAAATGTTGAAAGGGACGGGCCCCCATTTTCTCTCCGAATCATGGACTACCACGCGGCAGGTTAAGGTTTTGAGTGTAGTGTCATCCATTCATGGTAGTGGAGCGGGCGTTGCTTTCCTGCTGTCTTGTCAGGCGCTGGGGGTTCAGCCGTTGGAGCCTGGGTTCAAGCGCGCCCGGATCGAGCCGCGGATCGGCAACTTGACCTGGGCCAAAGGTGTCTTTCCTTCCGTGCGGGGCGACATTGCGGTGGAGTGGAAACGCAAGGGTAAGACGTTCGAGCTTGAGGTAGCGTTGCCGGATGGACTGGACTGCGAACTCGTGGTCCCAGTCCTGGACGGTTCGAAGACGGTCACCCACAACGGCGTGTCCCGCGCCGTGACCGGTACAGGCCATGCTCTCATCACAGTCAATGGCGGAAAACACACCGTGGTCAGCGGGCTGGCGGGGGAGAAATAAACATGGCAACGAACAAAACCAAACAACACCGGCGGCTCGAGCGCACTTGGATTCAAAAAGGGTTTGAGAGCCTTTCACAGGGCTGGTTTGGAAGCGGCGGTGATAATCTCTACGTCAACGCCCGGGGCGAGATCGAGACGATCCACCGCACCGACATTAACAACGACGGGTATCTTGATCTTATTCTGCCTAACGCCCACGGGAACATCGAACGTGGGCCGACTTGGATCTACACCCAGAACGGAAGCGATGGTTCTGCCTGGCCGCGACGCGAACTGCCTAACGACAGCGGATGGATGAGCCGGATCGTGGACGTGGATGGCGACGGCTACCCCGATCTGATCGTAGTCAACGCGGAGAATGGAGTCACCTCGGAGTTGATGTCATACGTGTATTGGGGCGGACCCGGCGGGTTGACGGGAGAACGGGCCGAGTTGCCCACAGTTGGCGCGTATGACGTTGCGGCCGTGGATCTTGCGGGCAACGGGCTCCTCAGCCTCCTGTTTCCCTCCGCCTGGGTCGATCATCATAATAAGGGGCAGAATCGGCTGATCCATGTTTACGAGCAGATTGCACCGCGCCGGTTTACCGATGTTTCCAAGCGGTATGGGTTGACCGGCGTGGCGGCCATGGCCATTGCCTGCGAGGACTTGAACGGCGATGGCCGGCCGGATCTGGTGGTGTGCAACTATCGCCGGGAGTACGAGCATGACACAGATTCGTTCGTGTACTGGGGAACTCAAAACGGCTTTGACACTCGTGCGCCGTTGCAGTTGCCGACGCATTACGCCAGGCAAGTGGTGCTGGGCGATCTCAACGGCGATGGACACAAGGAGATTGTTTTTGCCGGCGGGAACCGCATCTACATTTACTGGAATGAAGCCGGACGGTTCAGCCCGGCCAACCGCATGATCCTCGAAGCCGAGGGCATCCGCCCCGAGCCGAGCAGTGTCGAAGGCGCGATCCGCGTCGCGATCGCCGATGTGGATGGCGACGGGCGCAACGAGTTGCTGGTTGCCATGCGCGATGGGGTGCAAATCAGATCGTCACGGAATTTGAACAACGTGCAGCAACTCCTTCCGTTGCCGGCTTGCAACTGGGTGGAAGCGGTGGATCTTGACGGCGATGGGCGCCTTGACCTCATTGCCTCGAAGTATCAGGACGACCGTACCTACGAAACTCAGTCCATCATTTTTTGGAATAGCCCGGGCGGCTTCACCGCCGAGCGCATAACCGGGCTGCCGACCCGCGGGGCCATGGGGTGCAGCGCCGGCGATTTGGATGGCGATGGCCGGCCTGAGATCGTCTTCAACAACACGATGGGAGGCTTCTCAAGAAACAACCCGGACTTTCCTCTCTACGTTTATCTGGGCAACGCGCAACACGCATACAGCCCGGCGCATCGGATCGAACTCCCAACCGGAGGCGGCACAAATACCTACGTTGTGGCCGACTTCGATCTGGATGGCTACCCCGACCTGGCATTCATTGCGCCCGATGGCTTGCGTGTCTTCCACGGTGGACCCGCAGGTTTGCAGCCGGACCGATATACAGTCTTGCCCAACCGCGGAAACTTTTTTTACAACGTATTGGTTGCGGATCTTAACCGTGACGGTTGGCTGGATCTGCTGGCGATCGCTTATACCTATGACGACAAGCCCGAGACGATGGCGAAATCCTCTGTCATATTTTGGGGTGGGCCGGACGGGTTCTCCGCCGACCGGTCAACGGTCGTGCCAACATCTTGTCCGGGTACCGGCCATCTCGCTGATGTGAACAACGATGGATGGCTCGAACTCATCTACGGCGAGGACTGCGGCCAAATCACGATTTATCTGGGTGGACCGGACGGTTTTTCTTCCGAGCGGATCTTGAAGATCCCCTTGGAAGGAGCCGACATGATGCTTGGGTCTATCAACAGCGCCGACCTGAATGGGGATGGCTGGTTGGATCTGGTTGTGTCCGCGATGGGACACTACACGCGGAAGCAGAGCGGTTTTTTTCTGCTCTACGGCGGCCCGGACGGCTTTGCTCAGGAGCGGATCAGTTTTCACCCAACGGATGCTTCGCCAGTGCGCATTTCCATAGCCGACATCAATCGGGATGGGAAGCTCGACCTGCTGGTGCCGGCCTATTCAACCCAGTTTCGACGGGATTTGCCCTCTTCCATTTTCTGGGGAAAGGAAAACGGGATTGATTTTGCGAACCCGTTCGTTATCCCGTGCGACTCTTGCTGTGCGCTCCAAGCCGTTGACATCACCGGCAACGGTTATCCGGATGTGCTGGCGGTCTGCCATCGCACCGACATCGGCCATCAGGTGGACTCCCTGTTATTCTGGAACGGGCCGGAGGGGTTGTCATTTGATCATGTCACCCGACTGCCCGGTCTGGGGCCGCACATGGCCAGCTCCCGCGACTTCGGCAATGCCTTCACTCGCGAGCCGATCGAAAAATATCTCTCCCCGCACTATCCGTTAGAGGGGCAGCTGCCCGCGCGGATCGGTTGGAAGGCGGATGTTCCCGACAGGACGGCGCTCAAGTTCCAGTTGCGCTGGGCGGGGACTGAGCAGGGACTGGAGTCCGCGTCGTGGCATGGCCCGGATGGAGCTGGATCTTTTTATGAACATTCCGACCAGGCGATCCGAGGGGTGGATGCCGGGGCGGCCTGGCTGCAATACCAGACGTTGTTCGTCTCGCCGGATGGTTGCCGCTCGGCAAAGTTGCGGGAGGTCCGAATTGACCTGCGGTCTGGCGGTGCTGGACAAGTCGGAGGGGCACGCTGATGCCTCAGGGACATTCCTACTACCAGATCGCGGTCAATCCGACTGGCGCAATCTTTGACGCCGACATGAAGGATGGAACCAACTTGGCCTGGTCTTCGAGCACCCAGATCGCAGTGTTCAAGTGCGATACGTTCTGGAAGCCTGTATTGGTCCGCACTATTATTGCTTCCGCGTCATCCGCGTCAAGGTGTACGTAAAACGGTTGCCGGACGATATGAAATAAGCACATCTAACATAGAAAAAAGGAGATTCGAATGTTAAATTACAATGGAATGCCTGTCTTGGCGAGCGAAGCCGCAGTCAGAAAAGGTGCGGACGTGACGGTGGAAATCGGACCGCCGCAGATCGTGGTCACCAAGGATGACGCGCCGGACGAGGGGAACTTCACATCGCCCCGTTTACAACGGCTCGGACCGTCTGTTTATTTGAACTGGAATTTTGACTGGGATGTGCATGACGCCGACATGCCTTCCAAGCCCAATGGTCGCGTGACCCATGACGGCGGGC
>CAIQLG010000091.1 GCA_903872565.1 uncultured Lentisphaerota bacterium
CTTTGTTTGGGTTATTATTTAAAATATTCAATGTTCAACACACAATGCTCAATGCTCAAGTTTAAGGCAGAACAACTTGAGAATTGAATATTGAAAATTGATTATTGAGAATTAAAAACTGAACCTAATTCAGTATAAATAAGAACCGGAGACATCCTGCTCGGCGGATGCCTCCGGGCAATCCTGAACCTTTATTTCACGATCAATACGCCAAACTTCATTGGCACATGAAAACTGCCCCCTGTGGGGGAAAAAGCGGAATTCTCGGTTGCCTCGCCCCTGACCCGTTCCCGGCACACATTGAAGAACCAGGGAGCCGTGTCGACCGGCTTTTTCCCTTCCACCTTCTTAAGGGGGTCACGCCCCATCTTGGTCCAATCGAACGTGGGAATGCGCAGTTCCACGCTCCAGAACGTGTCGCCGATATACGCGGCCGACTCGGCGCAGGAAGACCACTCCAGATTCTTACCCTTGTCGGTCCAATCGATGTCAGCTAGGGCGCCGACCGGATTAATCGCGATTTGATAATGGGAATGTTCCTGTGTTTCCAGGAGGATTTCGACGACATCGCAGGGCCACATGCCAAAATCGTCATTCTTCTTTGACGTTATGTTCAGGTTCTTCATGTCCGAGTCTTGGCAACGGATGCCGAAAATGATGGTTTCGTCGTCTCCCCACACCACCTGAAACGTGGTTTTGTTTGTGGGTGGCTGGCCGCTCACGTTGTCCTTCAGCTCGTAGACCGGCACATCTTTCCAGAAGGCTTCATCCAGCTTGCCGTCCAGTTTGAGATCGGCGCTTTTACGTTCCACGGTCACCGCCTGCGGAACGTCCTTCATTCTCGTGACCAGTTTGTCGCGCAGTGGTTTCATAGGCTGGAGATACTCGACCAGAAGATCGACGCGTTTGCCGTACACCGTGTCACCGGCGGCCTTGCGGGCCGCCGCCAACAGTGCGAGCGCCTTGTCGATCTGCTCCACCTTCGTCCGCATGAGCGACCAGTTTTCCTCGGAATAGTCGATGAAGGCTTTCATTTCCTTTGCCGCAGGCCCGTAGAATTTCTCGTAGTACTCGTTCAGCAGTGCCTCGATGTCCTGATCCGCATCCCAGTAATAACGACCGGTCACATACACATTCAGATGATTGAACCCCGGGGCGTGCATGTCGCCCTGTCGCGCCGCTGGCACCGGTACTTGCTCGCTCTTACTTTTGCCACGGTTGTCAATATCAGCCCAGCTTAGTTCGATAAACTCGCCCTGCGAGAGGCCCTTCAACGAATGCAGATCCTCGGCGATCACGTGGGGGTAATAAGACGGCAAGTGCGACCCGCTGTCCAGATAATGGCAATAAATATAAAGGTTCCCCGGCGCCAATTTTGCAAGCCACCCCTTTCGGATTTCCATGGTTTTGGCGTGCGTTTCGGGATTGTTGAAATCATAGCGTGTCTGTACAATCCCCACCATGACATTGGGACTGAACTTGGCGATTTTTTCCGGAGGCAGCGCATACGAGCCATACGATCCGCAGATCACTTTACGATCCGGGTGCGTCTTATACAGTTCCCGCGCCACGCGCTCGACAAAATCCCAGACATAATCAGAGATATGGCCTTCCACGCCCCGTTCTAGTGTACACTTGCCTTGGCACAGATCGCACTGGCACACGCTGCCGATATAAAACCCGTCGTTCGGCCAGAGGGAGAGAGATTTCAGGTCGGGATAAATATCAAAGACCGTGCGCGCGTATTTTACTGTATTGTCGAAAAACTCCGGCGATGACAGACAGGTATGGGCGGTCGACCTCTGCCCATCCTTGCAAAGCGCAAAATATCCCGGATGCGCCTTCTTGAACTCGTCCCGACAAAACACATTGCACAGCCCATGCGGCCCTGGAATGCCCAGAGTCGCATCGAAGCCGCAGCGCAGTTTGTACAGCATACCGTTCCTGCTGCCGGTATTAAAACCAGGTGAATAGTCGCCCAGGTTCCGGTACGGGAAATCGGGTTTGACGGTCTTATCCACAGGAGCCAGCGAGATTGTTTTCAGCTCGGGAACGACTTCGCCCAGGTCGCCGGGCATGTACCAGCGCACGCCCAGGCCGCGCAGAAACTCATACACGGCATTCAGCGTACCGCGCTCGTCAAACTCCCAGAGATCGACCTTCGGACTGTAGCGCCCCCTGCCCGGCGAGGGGTTCCCCCAATGCTCGCCTGTGCGCTCGTCCCATGCTGGCAGCGCACGCTGATTCGCGGCCGGATCCGGAGTGTGGGAGTCGTATTGGTCCGGAGTGCAATCCTTATCATGCCCAAGGAGCACGAGATAGTCTTTGCCAGAGACCATCCGGAAGGCACCGCCCTTCAGTCCTTCGTCCGAGATCTTGATCTTGTCGGTTTCCGCGCTCCGGCCCACGTAGATGTGCGCCGGCACGTCTGCGCCAGGCGTGTTCGTGATCGCCAGCTTGGCTCCGCTGATCTTTTCGATGTAGGTCTGGAGTTCCGCAGAAGCCAGTTTGACCGCCCTGGCGGGCTTGTCGGAGATTACGATGTCGGCGCAGGGTTTCCCATCCTTGACCAGATACGCTTCGCCCCGAATGGAACCTGCAGAGAGCAAGGCGACGCTTCCCATTATCATGAGGAGGATGCTTTTCAGTGAGATGATGCATTTGTTGTTCATTCCATAATTCCTTTTATATTTGATTGTATAATTTCTGATTTGCTGAGCCGTCCGACATGCAAGTAAGGGATTTACTAATAAACTCAAAATAGAATTGACATTGAGTTGATTTTTTTCGCCTCTTTAAGTTGTAGTCACGGCCACCTGCCATACGAAGCCTTGGCGTAGTAGGATATTGGCCGTGTAAGACACCCCTAGCATAGGGGTGGCTACATCTTTTGTTACAGGCAGACTTATGTCAACCTTATTATTGGACAATTAGTAACGAACTTATAGTTCCTTTTTTACGTTATTCTTTTCCAACGCGCAGAAACATCTTCGCATTACTACTCAGCTCCACCAGATGCCTGTGTTGTAGGATCGCCCCTCCAGAACGGCGAAGCGTAAGTAGTATGGTTCATCGTTGAGGGTTTCCGTGAATTGGCGTGCATGTCGATATACAGGACATTCGCCGTACCGAGGTGGTCAAAGCGCATATCGTCGAGCGTCTGTAACAAATCAACAGACGACAGAAAAGGACCAAAGCAGTCCGTAATATATGCAGTCCTGCTGGGCAATGGAAACGTGGGTCCTCTGAGCTTCTGGTTTTGACCAATAATTCCGTTCATGCCAAGTGTGCAGTCGTATGCGGAACCGAAGCGGCTGTCAGTCATTAACACTGCCGGGCAGGCATAGTCACATCGAACACCAGTCCATCTTACCGAACTGATGAGGCCGCTTTTCGACTTCACATATCCGAGCCAAGGCAAGGAGGTACACCACTCGAACCAGCGGCCCGACGCATTCTGCCAAAGGTAAGACGGCATCCAGCTGTTATAATCCATAGCGTAGAAAGTGCATCCAGATCCGATATTCTTGAGATTGTTGAGACAGCTGATCTGTTTTGTCATGTCCCTTGCTTTTTTAAGTGCAGGCAGCAACATCGCCATGAGGATGGAGATGATTGCAATCACCACGAGCAATTCGATCAAAGTGAACTTGATCGAATGTGCTCTCGTCTTCGTTTGAATCGCAATGCGATTCGGAACTACGCCGGGCGCAGCCACAAGGGGCACAACGAGTGTGAATGATTTTCCATTTTTTTTAGCCTTTTCGTATGACATTGAGCACCTC
>CAIQLG010000092.1 GCA_903872565.1 uncultured Lentisphaerota bacterium
CTGGACCAGGGCCAGCGCCGCTTTCCGGTCGGACAGGTAGTCGCCCCGCCCTGTGACACAACCCGATAAACCGATTTTCGATGCAACATCGGACAGTGTGCCAAACTTCAGCGGCACGTGAAATGCATTCATTCCGGTGGGCGACCAGGCGGACCGTTCCGTCTCGGTGCTGCTCACCCGCTGCCGACAGACGTTGAAAGCCCATGGGTACAAGTCGGAGGGATAGTACCCCTCGACCGATTTCATGGGGTCCACGCCGCCGTCCATCGCATCGCCGACGGGAATGCGCATTTCCACGCTCCAGAACGTGTCGCCCTTGAACACGGCGATCTGGGCACTCGAAGACCAGGCCAGGTTGGTTCCACCCTTCAAGTCGGCGTCAAAGATTGCGCCGGCCGGATTGACCGCGATCTGATAGTAGGAATGGTTCTGGGTTTCCAGCAGTACCTCCACGTAATCGCCCTTGAACATGGCGGCATCGTCACGATTGGTCGTCGCGATGTTCAGCCCTTGAATATCCGGCTCTTCACAGCGAATCCCAAAATAGATCGCACGGGTACCCCAGATCAGCTGGAACGATGTGCCAAACGGGCACTGCCCTGTCTCCACTTCGGCCAGGTCGTACGCTGTGCCATTATTCCATCGGGGCTCATCCAGACGGCCGTCAATCGTGATTTCCGAGTCGCTGGCCGGCTGCCGGGGGATGCAGGCCCGTGGAACATCCTTCCGATCCTTGGCCAGCCGGTCGTGTAACGCCGTCAACGACTTCTGGCAGTAGTCCGCCACAAACTCAATGCGTTTGCCATACACCGTGTCGCCGGCGGCCATGCGTGCGGCCTCCAAAAGCGCCACTGCCTTGCCGGCCGATGCCGCGTCACTGGACATTTTATTCCAGTTCGCCTCGGAAAACTCGATGAAGACTTTCATCTCCCTGGCTGCCGGGCCATAGAATTTCTCGTAATACTCGCTCAGCATCGCCGCGATGTCCTGGTCCGCATCCCAGTAATAGCGCGCCGTCACGTACACGTTCAGATGGTTGAAACCCGGGTCGGCCATGCCGTTGTTAGCCGGCCACGCCGGGAGCAGCTCGACGGACTCGCCCTGAGAAAGCCCCTTCAAAGAACGCAGATCCTCGGCAATCGCGTGGGGGAAATAAACCGGCAGGCGCCAAGAACCATAAAGGTAATGTTCGTACATGCACAGATTACCCGGCGCCACCTTTCCCACCCATCCCTTGCGGAACTCCAGAGCCTTGGCGCGCGCTTCAGGATTATTAAACGTGTGCCGTTCGTCCTTGATACAGACCATCACATTGGGACTGAACTTGGCAATCTTTTCCGGAGGCAACGTATAGGCGCCATAGGCGCCACAAATCACTTTCCGGTCCGGATGCGTCTTGTACACTTCCCGGGCCACCCGCTCGACAAATCCCCAGACATAATCCGATAACACGCCGTAGTTACCCCGACTCGACGTCTCCTTGCCTTTGCACAGGTCGCACTTGCACATGTTGCCGGGCCCATAGCCGTCGTTCGGCCAGATAGAAATAGACTGCAGGTTAGGATAAATATCGAATGCTGCGCGCGCATATTTCACCGTATAGTCGCAGAACTCCGGCGATGACAGACAAGTAACGAAATATTTGTCATTAGAATCTGGGGTCCGATGGTTGGCGTAAAACTCCGGATGCGCCTTCTTGACCTCATCACGGCCATTCACATTATTCAGTCCATGGACACCCCCAAGGCCGCCCATAAGGCCCATGGCACTATTAAGCCCTATATGCAATTTGTAGATCGCCTCATCCCGCGTGGCAAAGGCAAACACGGGGGCATAGTCGCCCAGATTACGGTACCCGAAATCAGGCCGGACCGTCTTATCCACCGGTGCCAGCGCGATTGTCTTCAGCGTAGGCACGATTTCACCCAGGTCGCCCGGCATGTACCACCGCACGCCCAGGCCGCGGAGGAATTCACATACGGCGTTCAGGGATCCGAGATCGTCATTTATGTTGACGCCCACTTGCCCGCTGTATTGCCTGTACAGTCCGCCGTAATAGGGATTGCCCCAATGTTCGCCGGTACGCTTGTCCCATTCCTCGTACGAAGGCTTGCCGGCGGAAACATATGGGGGAGCAACAAATTCCTTGTCATACCCCAGCAAGACCAGCCAGTCCTTGCCCGACACCATCCGGAACGCGCCCCACGTGAGCCCTTCGGCCGTGATCTTGAGCGTGTCCGTGTACGCGCTCCGGCCCACGTAGATGTGGGCAGGCACGTCCGGGCCCGGCGCGTTCGTGATTGCCAGCTTGGCGCCGCTGATCTTTTCGATATAGGTCTGCAATTCGCTGGCCGCCAGCTTCACCCCGCGGGGGGACTTCTCGGATATGACAATGTCGGCGCACGGCTTCCCGCCGTCCACCAACGTGGTTTCGCCAAGATGGAGCCATGCACATCCTGACAGTATGAAGGCTGATAACAAAGCGACGATAGAACCAAGCAAAGCTGTTTTTTGTTGAGTTGACATTTAATACTCTCCTGTTTTAGATTTCGTTTATCTTCTCTGTTCTCTCCGCCGTTTTTGAAGTGTAGCCCCATCTGCTTTTGTGTTTAACATTTATTTAACGAACAACTGTCCGTAGTTCCAGAGGTCAAGGAAGCCACCACCGGCCCCGTCCTTCTTCGGGGGGGCGGAGGCGGAGAATTCCCGTATGTCTGCTCTCAGGCGCTGACGTCCGAGGTTGAAATACCAGGGAGATTCCGCAGTCGGCTTGCGTCCCGAGATGCCGACCAGCGGGTTGATCGTCTCCGCCTGATCGCCCGCCGCCGGCACCCGCAGTTCCA
>CAIQLG010000093.1 GCA_903872565.1 uncultured Lentisphaerota bacterium
GATGAAAAGCTCTTCGGACTCCTTCTTTGTCGTTGGGTAATCGGTAGTAAATTTTTTCCATTCAGTATCAAACCTCTTTTTGATTTCTTTTTCTTTAGCCAATGAGATTTGAAGAGAAGCAATATCCGACTTAGGGAGATCGGCAATGTACTTTTTGGTTTTCTCGATAAAAGATAAAACCACTGTGTTGTATCCATCAACCTCGGACTTCAATCCAGCAAGTCCATTGGTAAGTGCATCGAATTGAGTCAGGTCGGCGTCTGCATTTGGATCTTTCTGTTTCTTCTCCAGTTCGGATTGAATCTTGATTTTCAAATCAACTAATCGAGATCTTGATAATTCAACTTTAGCGATTAAATCTGGAAACACAATCGTGCCGAGGTAAGGTTCCCACTGCATTAATGTCCCAAGATTTGAATTATGAACTGAAATCAAGGATGTGAGAATGTTATCGATATTCCATCTGCTCAGCATATCAAGCTGTTGAGTAACATTCTGCTGATATTTCCGGAATGCATCATCGAAAAACTCCCGGTATGCCTTAAATAGGTCTATAGTGTTTTTGAGGTCTTGCCCACAAAAAGGGCAATCTGCCTGTATCTGATCAAGTCCTAGGCGTATAAATTGCTTTGCGTGCGTCTTGTCTTTGAAGTTACGGTCAATATGCGCAATCACACGTTTTTCAGACGCTTCATGCACTGCGGTTAACTTTATGGTGACAATCGACTTTATACCGGATGAATCGAATGCTGGAGCTGTAATTGTACGAGGAAGGCTAAGCTTTTGGACAATCCCTTCTGATTGTTTTGATTTTATGTCTTGTTCAAGTTTTAGAATGCGCGGAACAACGGCTGTTTCCTCGTCTGGATGAAGCGCAATAAATGCATCGAGTGATAAGGTGGTAAATCCTCCTCTATTGAATTGATTGGCTAGAGTTACAACTTCCTGTATCTTTGTCTTTTCCTTCGCTTTAATGATTGAAAGCTCATCGGATAGTTTAATCCCTTCCGCACCTATAATGATTTTATGGATATTTTTTTTGTGCTCATGACCAATTTCGTGCGTAAGAATGTTGGCGTGAATGAAAGGAGCGTCGAAAATCTGAATCACTGGATATTGGCGGTCCCAACTTGTTCCATTGAAAACATAGTTTGAGCTGTCAATCGCAACTGTAGCTTCAGGCTCGCTCGTTGCTCCCAAGGTCTTTCGAGCACGAATTAATTTTGGGGCATTTTCGCGAAGCGAGCGGAAAACATTTACCAAAGTTGTTTTTCCATAGGCATTAGGGGCAAAGATGAATGTATTCTTATACCAGTCAAGATCGTTTGAATTATTTGAGAAGTTATAAAACTTCCCTATGTTTTTTAATCTTCTAACTTTTGTAATCATGATTCTCTCCATATGCGATTAATTGTTGTTTGTATTTTTTTCTCGAAAAGGGTTATCAGTTCTTTGTTCGCATTAACCAAGGCCTGCTCGGATTCGATTTCGGCAATAGAAATTTATCATGGCCCAACCTCATACACCGCACAAATAAGTTCAGGTGGAATATTGCGCGTCACTTCCAGTGTAATATCGACCTCCTCTATATTGTCAAATAAATTGTCTCCCGTCTCCATACAATCTATCAACTCTCCTTCGTCAAAAATATCAATTGGAAGATTGAGTTCAAAAATATATCCTTTTTGGGCCATGATATTCCTCTCTGCCTCGACCAATGATAACGGACTGATTTCCATGATATAGCGCCGAATCTTTTCCGAACCTTTTTTATGGTAGTCGCCATTCCTTTGCAAAAAGTCTTTGTTCATATGCACATAGATGTTTCCACCATTTTCATCGATGATTCTCCCCACTTGGGCTTCATCAACATCTTTAACCCCCATTTTTGCGAGCAGATTCAACAATCCCTTGACCGTAGGCAAATGCAGACCGTTTTTAATGATACATTCCTTTGATGTTGCTCGTGTCGCGTGATAACAGCGGACTGACTTAATATCAAACTCTCTAATGCTGACCAGATTAGGGAAACTGTCTTTCAAGAAATGTTCTACCGAAAGAATCATTCTTGTTCATCTCCCCAAATACGTGCAATAGTGGTTTGTCTCTTCTTCTCGAAGCGGGTGATAAGTTCTTTGTTTGCATTGACCAATACTTGCTCAGCTTCGATCTCAGCGACGATGGCTTGCTGCACGGTAAGGGGTGGGAGGGGGATTTTGTGTTCTTCAACAGTGGTCTTTCGCATCGAAGGTGGTTGCGAATTACTTGCCCACAGAGAAAGGTCAAATGAGAGTAGATAGGTGTGGAGAAATTCGGAAAGAATTTTTTCTGTATTGGGTATTATTCCCATCACATTATTGTCATAAGTTGAATCGCACGTTAGAATTCGCTTCTTGTTGGTTCCAATTGCTGCACCGATTTTCGGAAATATAATTGTCCCTTTGGGATAGGCCTTTCCCTTAAGCTCACATAGAACCTTGCGAGATATACTGTGATTCCAAGAAACGATCTTCTTTTCATTTCCAGGAAGGTTCATGTCACTTACTTTCAAAAAGGGTATCTTCTCATCAGTCTTGCCTTGGTAATCCAAAGGAAACCCAAAGCCACTTTCTACTAAGGCAATTTTCTTGATGAGTTCCATTGGCCAGGCGGGATCTATTGGAATATGTGGTTTGTAGTTTTCGACAATGGCGCGAGCACCGTCAATTACTTTCTTATATCCTTCTATTTCTGCAACAATCTCCTTCTGAATTTCCAATGGTGGAAGGGGGATTTGGAGTTCGCAGAATTTAGATTTTGAAATTTCAGCAAACGTTCCACCAGTCGCCCATGACTTCATTGTAGGAACAAGTTTTGTAATTGTAAGAGCCACATATTCTGGCACGAGTCGCTCCAAATCTTCAATCACTATATTCTTGAAGCCTTGATTAGTTGCAATTGGAATGCGGTTAATGGCAATGCGTCCGATGGTCGCACGGGTTGAGACTATAATCGAGTTTGCAGGAATCATTTTTGCTGAAGATTCACGCAGGCCTTTTTCAGAAATTGTTCGTTGCGTATTAGTGATCTGAGAGATGAAGTCTGTCGCAGGAAGATCAACCAACGTTGCCCAAGGAATTCCACCACCCCAATATTCTTCCACCCCTGATTTTGGGGTACCACCACTTTCAACACGGAAAAGTGTTTTATCGCCAAGAAAAACTAGTGGAAACGAGTGATTACTTACAACTCCCCCCCTATATCTTTCCCCACTGAGATTGTAATCACCGTTTGCCGCGAGTTTTTCTTTTGGAACTATGAGGATGTTTTTATTTTCGTGCTTTTCGTGCATGTCACGCCGTAGTCCATCGGAGGCGGATGTTTCGCGGGAAAAATATTTTTTGATTATCGAAAGTGTTTCCGTCAAGTCATTTTTCTCAATCGCCCGTCGTTGTGCACCGAGGCCAAAGCCGTCGTTTTCGATTTTGCAGAAGAGAATTGAATCGCTTTTTTTTGCGAGTCGTTTGTCGAGGATCAGAATTGATGTTTTAACTCCTGAATATGGATTGAATACTCCCGCAGGCAGTGAAACTACCGCGACGAGAGAGTTTTCCACAAGCATTTTGCGCAAAGTTTTATATGCGGTTCCACTCTGGAAGATTATGCCTTCAGGAACAATTATTCCGGCGCGGCCTGTCGGTGTGAGATGTTCTGCAATGTAGTCAACAAACAACACTTCCGAACGTGTCGCCTGAACGGAAAATCTTTTGTGCGGTTTGATTCCGCCCTTCGGAGACATGAATGGAGGATTGGCAAGAATTACATCGGCATACTCATTCCATTTTTCTTCGCTGGTGAGCGTGTCATATTCCTCGATTCGCGGATTGGCAAAATTATGGAGATACAGATTGACAAGCGAAAGCCGTACCATGTCAGGTGAGATATCATAGCCGTGTATGTTGACCGCCAACCGTTTGCGTTCATCTGGTGTCAGCTTGCCTCCTGTGCGGCCATCTTTTGTGTTGGCATTGAGTATGTGCTTGTATGCGGAGATCAGGAATCCGGCGGTGCCACAGGCTGGATCGAGAATAGTTTCACCCTTTTGTGGATCAATGATATCCACGATGAATTCTATAATATGACGCGGTGTGCGGAATTGTCCTGCATCGCCCTGGCTTCCCAAAACTGAAAGCAGATATTCGAAGGCGTCACCAAGCTTTTCGGAATGGTCATAGGAGAAAGTATTTATTTCCTTGAGAAAACTGCGGAGTGTTTCGGGATCGCGATAGGGAAGATAGGCGTTTTTGAAGATGTCACGGAACAGAGCCGGAATCCCGGGGTTCTCGTTCATTTTCTGGATTGCTTCAGAATAAAGCATCAAGACGTCGAAGCCACCCATGTTTGATGCCATCAGCTTTGACCATCCATATTTTTCATAGTTGCCAGCAAAAAAACTGCGTTTTCCGCCAAGCTCTTCGGCTTCGGCATCCATATCATCCATGAATTTGTAAATCAGAGCAATGGTGATTTGTTCGACCTGGGATTTCGGATCAGGGACTTTGCCGACGAGGATGTCCCGGCAGTTGTCTATGCGGCGTTTGGTATCAGTATCAAGCATTTAAACTCCTGAGTTAATTGTATTTTTAAAAGCTCATTCACGGGGAAGTGAAAACCTTTTAAGGAAAGGTTCTTCCCTTCCCCGCACCCCAACCCTTTCTAAACCTTTTTGATATTCCATCTGATTACACCCGCAATCAGATGAAAATAAAAGTTTTTTGTAAAAGGAAGTGGGGTTTGGGGCGAGGGAAATAAACTTTTTCCAAAAAGTTTTTGCTCTCGCCCAAAATTCCTATTCTTATGCAATTTATTCTTTCATATAAATTGGTTTATCGGGACGTAGTCTTTGACGTATTCTGGGATGCGGCCACGCCATTCCTTCGGGACAGACTTGAAATCGGTCATATCAAATCCGGGATGCGTATTAAGATCTGTAAGCCGTTTCTTCTCGATGATCTCCCGCACCTGGCTATCCGTGATGTATGCCTTGAAAAAATACTTAATTGCCGTGATGTTTTTCGCATCTTCCGGCTTGCGGTCGAGTACAAACTGGTCGAAGGCTTCCTCAAGAAGTTCATCCTTGGATTTGAAACGTGGGATGAAACCGAAAGCCTTCTGCAGGACTTCGCGCACTGTTAGACGACGGTCCACTCCGGCGGCTATCCGCAATTTGTCGAGATTGAAAAACTCCTCAGGCTTGTCGAAGAGATTCTTTATCACATATTCCGTAGCCTGATCCCAGTGTTCAGACGCAACTTGTTTTTTCACCGTTGCATCCCCTTTGACCTTGTCTTCGAATTTCTCGAAGAACATCCGGTCGATCTTCATCCCGTCAAAACCAATTTTCTCCTCTTTGATGGAACGGATGATGTCGGAACCGAGATGCTCGTATGCTCCGCCAGCTTCATCTCCGCCACCACCTTCGCCCCCGCCGTCCCCAGGCTTATCTCCTTTTGGCTTAGGCAGTTTGATAATCTGATCATAGTTGAACTTCTCCTCGAAATATTCGCAGTTTGCGAAGAAGTCAAAAAGTTTGAAGGCCTTCTTCTTAGGCTCCTTGATGTTGGGCTTGAGCGCCTCGTCAAAGAGCTGATCGCGAAAATCGTTATTGCGTGTTCCGCGGCCTTTGATCTGAATAAAATCGGTTGGCGAAAAGATTGGCCGGAAAAGCCCGAGATTTAAAATATCCGGGCAGTCATAACCTGTTGTCATCATTCCTACGGTGACACAAATGCGTGCCTTGCTGATCTTGTACTCGGGAATGAAATTGCCGGAACCCAGGAGATTGTTGTTCGTGAAATTGATCGTCATCTGCTGCGCATTTGTAATCTGTGAAGTCACCTGCACTGCGAAGTCAGACTGATATTTCCCGGGAAACATCTTGTCCGCCATGACATTGAAGATTTGTGCGAGTTTCGCAGCGTGGTTCTGGCTGACCGCAAAAACTATTGATTTGCCGATCTCGCCACTTACTGGATCACGTAAGGCATTTTCCATGAATGTCTTGCAAAATAACTCATTTGTGGCCGATGAGAAAAAACGTCTTTCAAATTCCCTCTGTTTGTATGCTTCCTCCTGATCTTCCCCTTCATCATCTTTGAAGGAAACGACAAATCCTTCCTCGGACAGAAGCTCGGTGGTAATGTTCGTTCTGGCATCCACGACGGTCGGACTCACAAGATAGCCTTCTTTAACGCCATCGAGAAGCGAATAACGGAAGGTTGGCTGGCTGTCCTCGCATCCGAAAGTGCGATAGGTGTCGAGGAGCATGCGGCGTTCATATTCACGCGGATTATTGGAATTATCCTTGTGAAATTTCTTCAGATAGTCCCGCGGGGTTGCCGTGAGTCCCAGCTTATAGCCGATGAAATAGTCGAATACTGCACGGGCGTTTCCACCAATGGATCTGTGAGCTTCATCGGAGATTACCAGATCAAAATCTGTAGGAGAAAAGAGCTGCTCAAACTTATTGTTGAACAAGAGTGATTGGACAGTTGTAACCACGATTTCAGCTTTGCGCCATTCATCGCGACGTTCCTTGTAGATTACGGAATCAATATCATTCTTGAGCAATTGAATGAATGTCTTGTTTGCCTGATCCTCCAGTTCGAGGCGATCAACCAGGAAAAGAACACGGCTGGCATTTCCTGTCCGAAGAAAAAGTTTCATGACGGCCGCGGCGATAAGGGTCTTCCCGGTGCCGGTCGCCATTTCAAATAGAAAGCGGTTTTTGCCCTGGTTGACTGCCGACTGAATTGATTTCACGGCTCGGATTTGGTATTCACGCAGGAAGCGAAGTTTGTTCTTTCTTATAAATTCCGGGCGTTCAGATTCATTTTTCCAGCCGGCTTCACTGGCATAGCCTGGATGCTGTGTGAGCGCGATATAGTCGCAGGCAATTGGTTCAGCAACCAGACGATCCGGATTTGGTTTGAATCGAACATTATTGGCAATAGAATCAGGCTTTGGAAAGCGTGTGATGATGTGTGGATTGCCGTGTGTCAAATCCCAGAAATAATGCAGATTTCCATTCGAAAGAATAACGAAGCGGCAGTTCTGCGATTTTGCATAACTCCGCGCCTGCTCTTTGCCTGTCAGCGGATTCTTGTCTTCCGATTTTGCCTCCAGGACAATGAATGGAAAACCTTTTTGATCGAGAAGCAGGAAGTCTATGAATCCCTTGGACGTCTTTTCAAAATTTTCACCGAGCGCGTTAATCCTAGATTCTACAAGTTTTACATTGGGTTCCAGTACGATGTTGGCGGGTCCAGACTTGTCATCGAAAAAACGCCAGCCAGCATCTTCCAACAATTTGTTGATCTTAATTCTTGCTCGGGCTTCTTTTACAGACATCACGACCTTCTTTGAGTTTGCGAAATCCGCAAACCCAAAAAAGAGGGCGCGGACTCCAAGTTCGCACCTCTACTGAAGGGTTACGACGCCCTATGCAAGAAATGCAAAACAAGAAGGCGCGCCCAAATGGGCGCGCTCTTCGTTGCCTGCTTCTTGCATTTGAAAAGTCGTAATTTTCAGTAGAAGCAATACAGCGATGAACGCTAAATTCAGATTATAGTTTTAATTACTTTTTTTCCTTTGTGTCTCCGTTTGCCCCTCATAGTTTCGCCGTGGCGAACGACGTGGGGTGTCTTTTTTTTAAAATGTTTTTTCCTAATTGCATTACTATAAACACGCCTCGAATATAACCTGTATTGGATAATAATCAAGAGTGGGCGGTTTCGGGCGTGGAGTTCGGAAAAGTAGGTCTGGTTTCGACCTGTCCTTCGTAGTTCGACCTGTCCTTCGTAGTTCGACTTGTCCTTCGTAGTTCGCAGAACGAAGTAGGAA
>CAIQLG010000094.1 GCA_903872565.1 uncultured Lentisphaerota bacterium
ATGTTTTTTTCTGGAAAATGGATGAAGAAAAGTAGGCGGTGTGATGAAAAGTTTTTTTTGTAATCACAAAAAAAGGCTTTTCGAGCACCGTCTAATTAGGCTATCGCGGAACATGGTTGCATCAGATTTTGTTAGAGCATTAACTTCCTTTTTGGGACCAATTATGCGGACAGCTTTTGAGAGACACCACGTATATTCTTTCAGCGTTGTTTCCCTTAGTGATGCTTGTTTTAGATACTTGATATACATTTCGAGGCACCCACCGAGCGTAGAATCAATTTCCATGCATCCGTTCTTAACTAAATTCATCTTGTTTGAAATATCATTTCTTGCTTTTGTGACGAGCGTCGAAATCTCCTCAAGGATTTCCACAGCGTCTATCTGTGAAATAATAGGCGAAATATACGTGTCCCTTATGTTCCTCGCCTTTTTTATATCAGAAGTGTGCAGACTATGAAAAATCCGTCCCTTGCCGAGGGATCGAGGAATTTTCATGTTAATGTACCAGCAGTTTCCTCTCTGGTATAAATATTTTTCTTTCATAAAAGTATCACAATTGTGTTATTTTTTTAGCATGTGTATTTTGTAAGTTGTTCATTATGAGGGACTTATGGAAGAATTGGAGCCAGCTCCCGGATTTGAACCGGGGACCGACGGTTTACAAAACCGTAGCTCTACCACTGAGCTAAGCTGGCCTATCCACTATTTCAACAGCAATAATAATAGTCACGACTTCGGAAAAAACAATCCTATTTTTGAATATTTTCTGAAAGTCCCTGAAAAAACAAAAAAATAGCAGGAATAATTTTTAAAACAGCCTTGTAAAACTTTGCCATTTTCGTTATGTTAATCCGCTGTGCATGCTTATATGGAACTTAACGACAGAGGTATTGGAAGTGGCAAAGGACAGTGAATATATCCTCGAGATTCTCACAGAGTACGGAATGCTCACCGAGGATCAGGTCAACGAAGGCTGGGAGAAGGTGGCGGCTTCCGAGGGAAAACTTGACATACTCGGGGCACTGAAGGCACTGAAATACCTCAACGAGAACGAGATGATGTCGCTTCTCGCCCAGCAGTACGGCCTTGAAACGCTTGATCTCAACGAATACCAGGTTCCGCTAGAAGCCATCGAAAGCCTGACATCCGATCTTGCAAAGCAGTACAAGGTGATTCCGGTGATGAAGCACGACAACCTTCTCACCATTGCGATGAGTGATCCGACGGACGTTGAGACGCTAGACGCGCTCAGGTATGTCCTTGGATGCGATGTCGAGGCTGTTGTGTCGCCAAGGGATCAGATTGATAAGCTCATCAGCCACCATTACGGCTCCGTTGAGGAAAGCGTTGACTCGTTCCTCGAAGGCATGGAGGGTGGTGTGGACTCACAGCTCATGAAGACGGGAGAGGGTGGTCCCGAGGCTGAGGCCGATGACGATGCTCCCATAATCAAGCTGGTTTCGCTGATAATAGTTGAGGCCATCCGAAAGCGTGCGAGCGATATTCATCTCGAACCTCTCGAAAAGCGCTACCGTGTCAGGTACAGGATTGACGGCGCGCTCAGGGAGATGGAAAGCCCTCCGAAATATTTGCAGTCCAACCTGACGAGCCGTCTCAAGATCATGGCGAAGCTCGACATCACGGAGAAAAGGGTTCCGCAGGACGGTCGTATTCAGCTCAAGATCGAGGGAAAGGAGATAGACCTCCGTGTTTCCACCATCCCGACGACACACGGGGAAAGCATAGTGATGCGAATCCTTGACAAGTCGAGCATCACGCTCGACATTCCGAAACTTGGCTTTTACAGCGACGATATGGAGATCATCAACAAGATCATATCGCTTCCCGACGGAGTTTTCCTTGTCACCGGCCCGACAGGCTCGGGGAAGACGACCTCTCTCTACGCCTTTCTCAACAGCATCAACACTCCCAACAGGAAGATCATCACGGTGGAAGATCCTGTCGAATATATGCTTGGCGGTATAAACCAGGTGCAGGTCAACAACATCATCAAATTCACATTCGGCGCGGCGCTCAGGGCGATGCTCAGGCAGGCGCCCAACATCGTGATGGTCGGGGAAATTCGAGACCTCGAGACTGCGACAATCGCAATCAACGCGGCACTCACGGGGCACCTCGTCTTCAGCACGCTCCACACGAACGATGCCCCAAGCTCGATCACGAGGCTCATCGATATGGGAATCAAGCCCTTCCTTGTCGCGTCTGCGGTCAGAGCCATAATGGCACAGCGGCTTGTGAGAAGAGTATGCAAAAACTGTTCCGCTCCCTATACCCCGGATGCCGAGGAAATCGAATATATGGCTCTCACCGATGAATATCTCAAGACGGCCAACCTGCAGAAGGGCAGGGGATGCCAGGAATGTGGTGGAAGCGGGTACCGGAGTCGTATGGGAATATACGAGATATTCTTTATAACTGAAGAAATTCAGAGAATGGTCAACGAGAGGGCGACGACGGACGAGGTGCGCGAGGCCGCAAGAAAATCAGGTATGAGAACATTGCGTGAAGACGGTCTCAGGAAGGCTGCCGTAGGGGGCACAACGCTCTCGGAAGTTCTCGCCCTGACAGCCATTGACGAGTAATGAAAATAAGGAAATGGAACGATGCTGGATCCAGAAAGCGAAACCCTGAAATCCATACTCATGTCCGAAGAGATATGTTCCGAGGATCAGATGCTGGAGGTTGAGGAGGAATACAAGAGAACCGGAAAGCCTCTGAGCGAGATAGTCGTTGATTTCGGAATAATACAGCCGGAGGAGCTTCTTCAGCTCATAGCTACCTTCCTCGGAACTGACGTGATCGATCTCAAGACGACCGAGATTGAGAAGTCCGTAATTGACATGATTGACCCGCAGAATGTCAGAATGTATGGAGTTGTTCCCGTCTCGTTTGACGGAGGAACCTTGACTGTCGCCTCAAGGACACCTCTCAACTACCAGATCGCGGATGAACTGCATTTCATCCTGAGCAGGGACATCAGGACTGTTGTCGCCAGCGAGGCGCAGATTGACGCGGCAATAGAGAAACATTATCCGTTGGAAACTGAGTCGATGCACGACATGCTCAAGTCTCTCGATCTGGAGGTTGCCGAGGGGGGGGTGGACAATGCTACCGAGGATATCGCCGAGCTCGAAAACCTTGCCAACGAGGCTCCCATAGTAAGATTTGTCGATGTGATCATGTTCCAGGCGATCAAGGCCAAGGCGAGCGACGTCCACTTCGAGCCTTTCGAGAAGGAGTTCAAAATAAGATACAGGGTTGACGGTGCGCTGTATGAAATGGCGCCTCCTCCCAAAAACCTTGCCATTCCTGTCATAAGCCGTGTCAAAATCATGAGCGGCCTTAACATTTCCGAAAGAAGAAAACCGCAGGACGGCCGTATTCAGCTCAAGATAGCCGGGAGGCCGGTTGATCTGCGCGTCTCGACCCTTCCCACCATGTTTGGCGAGTCTGTCGTTCTCCGTGTACTTGACAGATCTGTTGTGAATCTGGATCTCGATGTCCTTGGCATAGGACAGGATGTCCTTAAGGATATTCGTAGAATAATCCACATGCCGACCGGGATTTTCATCATTACGGGTCCGACCGGTTCGGGAAAAACAACGACTCTTTATTCGGCCTTGAAGGAGATCAACAATCTCGAGGACAAGCTTCTGACTGCGGAGGATCCGGTGGAATACGACTTGGAGGGGATCATTCAGCTGCCTATCAACGAGGCCATAGGCATGACTTTCGGACGTGCTCTGAGGGCTTTCCTGCGGCAGGATCCGGACATAATAATGCTCGGGGAGATCCGCGATGCTGACACTGCGACGATGGCCATCCAGGCATCGCTGACAGGGCATTTTGTGTTCAGCACCCTTCACACCAACGATGCCCCGGGGGCGGTGACTCGTCTGATTGACATGGGCATAGAGCCTTTCCTTATAACCTCATCGGTTGTTGGAGTTCTCGGCCAGAGGCTTATCAGAAAGATCTGCCAAAACTGCAAGACGGCATTCGAGCCCACCGCCGATGATTTGGCGAGCCTCAACATCACCAAGGAGGAAGTAGGCGGCAACAAGTTCTACTATGGCAAAGGTTGTTCCACATGCAATGAGACCGGATACAAGGGAAGAAAGGCGCTTGTCGAACTTTTCAGTATGAACAATGCCATGCGGCAGCTGATCATGAAGAGAAGCCCGACACAAATACTCAAGGGGAAGGCGAGAGAACTTGGTATGAGGACAGTCCGCGAGGACGGAGTTAGAACCATCCTGGACGGAGAGACCACAATAGAAGAAGTTCTCAAATACACATGAAACCAATTGCAGAAGTCAAACAGATTACGATTCTGCTACTGGCTCACAAGATACTGCGAAGTCTCAACAACAACAGGAGGTATTGCGATGGAAATTGAAATGGGCGAACTGCTCCAGCTTGTAGTGGACGAGGGAGTCAGCGATTTGCATATAGAAGTTGGCGCACCGCCGATGCTCAGGCTGCACGGTTCCCTGACACCGATAGATGCCCCGGTGCTGAAGCCGGAAGATACTGAAAAACTGGTGAATTCGGTCGCGTCGGACCAGCACCAGCAGAAGATCAAACAGAACGGAGGCACTGATTTCGGTTTCGCGTTCGGCGACAAGGCGAGATTCAGGGTGAGCTGTTTCAAGCAGAAAGGATGCTATGGGATGGTTCTGAGACAGATACCAAACAAACTCCTTTCCCTTAGCGATATAGGGCTCCCCCCTTCCACCAAGGATCTGCTCTTCAGGCCGAGGGGGCTGATACTTGTGACAGGACCTACCGGAAGTGGGAAAAGTACGACTCTCGCCTCGATGATCAACATCATAAATGAGGAGCGCGACTGCCACATAATCACGGCCGAGGATCCAATAGAGTTCTATCATCAGCACAAGAAGAGCATCGTAATACAGAGAGAGGTCGGAGTTGATGTCCCGTCGTTCGCGGAAGCTTTGAAAAGGGCGCTCCGCCAGGACCCGGATGTCATTCTCGTCGGTGAAATGCGCGACCTTGAGACAATGGAGGCTGCCGTGACCGCGGCTGAAACCGGCCATCTGGTCTTCGCCACCCTGCACACTACCGGCGCGGCTAGGACCGTGGACCGTATCACGGACGCATTCCCGGCCGACCAGCAGGAACAGATAAGGACCCAGCTAGCCTCATCTCTTGTCGCAGTGGTATCGCAGGTATTACTGCCGAGGATTGACAAGCCTGGCCGTGTCGCGGCGTTTGAAGTAATGATTACGACGCCTTCGATACAGGCGCTCATGAGGGAGAACAAGACATTCCGTATAACTTCCGACATTCAGACTGGCGCAAAATTCGGGATGAACACACTTGATAGCCATCTTACAGAGCTTTATGAGAGAAAGATAATATCCTATGGAGAAATGATAACGAAAGCTCAGGATCCGCAAAGTATCATACAAAAAATGCAAATACCGGGTAGAAGATGAAGAACAAGATGATATATTACATTATTTAACCAAGGAGGTGAGCTATGCCTATATTCCAATATACGGCAATGGATTCCGGCGGAAAAGAGAAAAAAGGAAGAATGGAGGCCGAGAGTGAAAATGCCGCCACCTTGGCGCTGAAGGAGCAGGGACTTTTTCCTACGTCAATAAAGGAGGACAAGTCAAAGGCGAAGACATCACGCGCCGCACCTGGTGCCGCAGGATCTGGAGCCAAGAAGAGCGGCATGGCGATGAGCCTCTCATTCGGTTCACCCAAGATAAAAATCAAGGATCTCACCATTCTCACCAGGCAGATAGCCATTCTGCTGGATGCGGGTCTGCCGCTTGTCCGTTCACTGAGAACCCTTGAGAGGCAGGCGAAAAATCCGGCACTTAAAAAAGTCCTTTGCGAATCGGCAAATGCGGTCGAGGGTGGCTCTACATTCTCAGAGGCGCTTGCGCAGAATCCGAAATCCTTCGACAAGCTTTATCTCAATATGGTCAGAGCTGGAGAGGCTGCCGGTTCCATGGAGATTATTCTTAACAGGTTGGCAGGATTCATGGAAAAGGCCGCCAGGCTTGCCGCCAAGATCAAGTCTGCGATGGTATATCCTGTCGTCGTCCTCTCCATTGCAGGGCTGATCACCGCCGGACTGATGATCTTCATCGTTCCGAAATTCGAAAAGATATTCGCGGAACTCCTTGGTGATATACCTCTTCCCCCGCTTACAAACTTCGTCATTGGAGTAAGCAATCTGTTTCAGAAGAGAATTGTGATGGTTTTGATTGTACTTGCCTGTGTGGTTGTGAGCTACAAGTTTATAAATAAGACGAAACAGGGGAAATACATCTTCGACTGGCTAAAATATAATGCTCCTATCTTTGGAGCTATAATTTCAAAGTCCTCCATCGCAAAGTTCGCACGAACTCTTGGGACACTCATGGCCTCCGGAGTTCCTGTACTCAATGCCCTGCAGATTGTCAGGGACACTTCCGGAAACGAGGTGGTGGCAAGTGCGATTCAAAAAGTTCACGATGCCGTCAAGGAAGGTGAAGGTATCGCACCACCACTCAAAGCTACAAATGTGTTTCCCGACATGGTCGTAAGCATGATCGAGGTCGGCGAGGAGACGGGCAAGCTTCCCGACATGCTTGAAAAGATCGCCAACACATACGATGAAGAAGTTGACAACGCCGTCGAAGCTCTTACATCCATGATCGAGCCTATCATGATCATCTTCCTTGCTGTAGTTGTCGGTACAATTGTCATAGCCCTTTTTATGCCATTGATCAAGATTATTGACACACTTGGAGGAAGCGGCTGATCGTTGGGAAGAAACCAGCTATACGCAATTATTCGTTTTATAAGTACTAGATTTGCTTGGCGGAAGTCCTTCCGCCAAGCAGATCTATAAGTTCCCGCAACTAGCTAAATTGTGGAAACACCATCCAGATATCCTTTCCCCATGCAAGAACCACATATCTGCATCCTTATTGATCGTCCATTCCCGGATTAATACTAATTTGCAATCAGTGGATTAGTAATAATTTGTGTGGATTTATTGTAGCCACGGCCACCTGTCCTACGAAGCCTTGGCATAGTAGGATGTTGGCCGTGTCGTCGCCTCCAACATGGAGGCGGCTACATAAGTCTCCGCCGAGGCGGATTAAGTTCACAGCAATGCCCCAACATGGGGGTGGCTACAGTAGTTTTCTTGGATAAATGGATTGTTGAATTGTTGCAAATCAAGAAGATATGCAGAAAATTAAGGTACTGATAATTTTCAAAATGCCTTTTTTTATTTCCATTCCAATTCCATGCGTCTTTGCCTTTTCTTAACCCAAAACCAATAATCCACTAATCCAAAAATCCATCAATCCGTCATCCTGTGGGATGACCATGTAATTTTTTAACTTTTTTATCACTTTTTCAGATAAAACACTATTGACATTAACATTGCACACGTTATAATATCAGTAACAGCAAAGAAATAAAGCCAGGACCAGATGAATAATAAGACGATTTCTGTTATTGCCAAGGACTACGGGGTGAGCCTCATGACGGTTGTCTGTAGAAGTTGAGACAATGCATAGTTATGTTCGTGGAGGTTACGATGGAATATGCGAACAAACAATATATGGAGGTCTTGAAATGAAAGTGGGGATTTTAAATCGCATTGCGACTCAAACGAAGACGAGAGCACGTTCGATCAAGTTCACCTTGATCGAATTGCTCGTGGTCATAGCCATCATCTCAATTCTAATGGCAATTCTGCTTCCGGCGCTTAAGAAGGCGCAGGATATGGGAAGACAGTCATCCTGTTCCTCCAACCTTAGACAGATACATAATGCCGAGATGATGTACTCGATAGATTATAACTCCTGGCCCACGCCGGCATGGATATTCTATGGGACGCTTACTCGCGTCTGGCAACAACTTATCATTGAAGGGAATTACCTCCCGATTCCTCTCTCTGGTGTGTCAGCGGAAACATGGAGTGGCGGTATTTGGTCTAGTCCGTATGTTGAACCCCGAGGCGTCTTCCGTTGCCCGTCGGAGAAATCACCTACGCAGTCCTCCTGTGGCTATGCGGGCACCAGTTGGACTGGCGTACACTATGGGATGAGTTTTATGTATACCAACGTCTCATTCGGCCCGGCGTATGTGCTGTACGGCAGAATGTCAAGTTGCACACGCCCATCCGAGAGAATTTTTTTCGGGGATAGATGCCACGTTCGTTATCTCACGTTCCGACTGGATACACCAGTCCCTTGTGGCTGGCATGCGAGTCGACACAACTCAGGCTGGAACTGTCTTTTCCTGGATGGCCATGTGACATGGCGGCGCTTGCAGGATACAGATGGCGAATGGAATAAATAGACGATTGGGCCCACGGCTTGGTGCATTTCTCTCACAAGTATTTTTATAAATAATATGAACGGATTATAAATCGCAACAAAGAGGAGTAAGAAGTGAAAAGAAAATCAATCGGAAAACTACTGTGCCTCGCCTCGTGTCTTGCGGCCTTCGCAGTGTTGTCGGTACCTGTCGGGCGCGCCGAGGACCTGACACTGGCCGCCAAGGGCAAAACGGACTACCAGATCGTGATCCCGGATTCGGTGCCTTCCCCGGAGGTAGGGAAGAAGATGGCTGAGATCGCACAACTTGTCCAGAGCGCCTTCAAGGCCAACGGCTTCGAGATTGAGGTCGTACCTGAAGCCAAGCACGTTCCGGACAAACCTGGCATCTATCTTGGCGACACGGCCTTCTCACGGTTGCATGGCGTGAACGTCGCATCATTCCCCGACTGGCGCTACGTTCACAAGGTGGTCGGGCGCGACGTCATCGTCGCCGGCCGCGAGCAACCATGCCCCATTGCCGCGACACCAGATCGGCCACGTAATGCAGGGAACGGAATGGATCGCCTGGGCACGATGAAGGCGGCCACTGATTTCCTCCGGCAGTATGGGGGAGTGCGTTTTCTCCTGCCCGGCGAGACCG
This sequence comes from uncultured Lentisphaerota bacterium, assembly GCA_903872565.1. GTDB lineage: Bacteria > Verrucomicrobiota > Lentisphaeria > Victivallales > GWF2-50-93 > CAIQLG01. The sequence goes on from CAIQLG010000094.1 coordinate 8,986, forward strand.
GCATTGAGTTCCTGCCTACCCCTGCGATTACGGTGCCGGCGAATCTCGACGTCCTGAAAATCCCTTCCCTCCAGTTCAAGTTTTTTTCATTTGACAATGAAAACTTCTACGATGTCGCCAATAATGGCTTTCCAGCCGTGGACGTGGATACCTTCCCTCATAGCTGGGGTTTTCCCATCCCCCAAAAAACGTACAGCGAGACGCATCCGGAGTATTTCGCCCTGATCAGCGGCAAGCGCCTTAGCTCTGGAGGCCAGTACTGCATCTCGAACCCGGATGTCCAGGAGCTCATATATAAGTATTTGCTCTCCAGAATCGCTCTTGGCTACAAGACCGTGACACTGGGGCAGCCAGACGGATTTCAGCCCTGCCAGTGCGAGCCTTGTAAAAAGCTGTTTGCTACCGGCGACGACTGGGGGGACAAGATCTGGATACTCCACCGGAACTTGGCGGAGCGCCTGCTGAAGGAACAGCCTGACATAAAGCTGATGATTCTCTCCTACGGCCAAACGTATGAACCGCCCAAATCGTTCAAGGACTTTCCAGCCAATGTCATAGTGTATCTGTGCCATTATGATCCCGAAATCATGAAGCAATGGAAAACCTGCAACGTGCCGGGCGGGTATATCGTCTATCCATACATATTCTGTGGCGGCTACTCGCCCACGAAGACACCACTTTTCCTCGAGAATGAAGTGAAGTTTGTGTTTGAATTAAATGCCAAAGGCGTCATCCTTGACGATTTCCGCGGCAATTACGGACTCATGGGGCCTTCATTCTACGTCTACGGCCGCATGTTCGACGATCCTGCGAATCTCCAGGCCAAGGATCTGCTCGAGGAATTCTACGAAGGCGCATACCGTGAGGCGGCCACGCCCATGCGGCGATTCTTCGACACGCTTTATCACGCCATGCAGTTCGCAGGCGATGCGAAGTGGTCCTATAAGGATGTGTATGGCAAACAACGCAGTCATCAGGGAAACAGCATGAAGTCCATGGTATCTACCTATTCGCCGGATGTGCTCAAGGATCTGGAAACGCACCTGGGGCAGGCCGAGCGCCTGGCCGCGTCTGAGAAGGTGAAACGCCGCCTCGCCCTGGTGCGGCTGGAGTTCGACCGTATTCGACATATCGCCACGGTCGGGCATTTATGGAACGCCTTCCGCGTCGATCCGGATCCGGCGGTGCGGGAGCGTCTGCTCCAGGCGGTGGATGCCTGGAACAATTTTCTGAAGATCATGTATGATGACGGTAAAGGCGGACGGCTGAAGTCCGGCATGCGGCGAAATGTCATCCCCGGCTGGCCCGAGCTTATGCCGTTCCTAGGACATAGCCATGGTGCCGTGGCCTTGACCGTAGACACCTGGTGGGATAATTTCGGTAATACGCCGCTGAACTGGAACACAGCGGAGATGCGCAAGACGGCTCTGGCCGCTGCCCAGCGCATGGCCGTGAAACCGGCCGACGGGGCCATTACAATCGACGCGCCAGTCTGGAACACGGCCGAAGTCGGCGCATTCTCCGCCTTGCCGGGCGATTCCACGCCCGTAACCTGCAAGACCTCCATCCGGCTGCTCTATGACAAGACACAGGTCTATCTGCGGATCGAAAGTGAACTGCCAGGCACGCTCAAGAACTTCGTTCCGGTGGTGAAAGATGGCCAGCCGGTTCAGGCCGAATCGCTCGATATTGCCATTGATCCCTTTGGCACACGGGAGAAGTTCTACCATTTCATTGTCGGGCCCCAGGCCGAACCCAGGTATCAGGCCGCCCACGGATTTATCGCCGAGGCTGTCCATCCGCTCTATGGCAAGGACGATCCGGGCTGGCAGGGAAGCTGGACGTACGAGACCCGGCTGGAGCCGGAGAAGAACCGCTGGCTGGCACTGCTGACGATTCCCTACAAGACGCTGGGCGTCGAACCGCCCGCAGTCGGCGCATTGTGGCGGGGCAACGTCATTCGCCTCCATGTGGCCGCCCCGGACCGGCTCGAACGCTCGGCCTGGTCGGCCACGGCCCAAAACAAGGGCGGCCATGACCAGAACGCCTTCG
>CAIQLG010000095.1 GCA_903872565.1 uncultured Lentisphaerota bacterium
GAGTTGCGAATGGTCTACAAGATGCTCGCACCGGCATCGTCCGGTGACTGAAAACCATACAACCTCTTTTTCCACGAATCAAGAAGTCTGAAAGAAGATAATTGAATCGAAGGAATGGCAGGAACTCAAAGTCTTCTGGAATCTGATCACGGCCAGAGCATACACTCTGGAAGGGAGTGGAGACAAAAATAACTTAAACATGTGGATCCCGGCATGGAAGAAGATACTCCTCGATACCATTGCCGATTACAAGATAAAAAAACTTGACTGCTTAGTGGCCGAAGGCGCTATGACAAAACAAACCCAGAAAGCATTGAGCCATATCTTCAATGGTATGGTATCACATGTCTGTGCGTCAAAATCTGGTAGTACATGTTATCTTATGATCCCTGAAGGGGGTGAGAGAAGAAATAGACTTGACATACTCCTTGCCCGGTCGATTTTTCTGCAGAATCAATTCAGAAAGGGACAGCTCAAGCCGGATGTCATCCGTGATATCTCGGAAGAAATTCTGATGTCTTTGGATCCCATGTCGCTTATTGATGATGAATTGAAAACACCCCAGTCTGAAAAAGACGAAATTATAATCGAAGATAGTCCTAAGGAGAAATCACCCTCCATCCAGTCTGAAACAAACGAGCTTATAATTATTGAGGATAAGCCTAAAACTGTCAGTAATAAGATTATTGATTTTATTATTGACATGAACGAATATACCTCAAGTCAAGATGCGGAAAAATCTCTTTATGAGGAACTGCACGGAAAGAATGCGGTTTCCATACTACTTGGACACCTGGAACATGCCAATAGAAATATGAAAATAAATATTGCTGATGCATTTGGCTCGATAGGAGGGGATGAGGTAATTCCGGTTCTCCAGGATTTATATAAGGACGAGTCTATTTCGACATTTAAGAGATATGATTCCCATACGAAAATTATTGGAGGTGCTGATGACGATGATTTGCCGCTTTTTGTCTTTTATCCAGTCCGAGATGCTGCCGCAAAATCCCTTAAAAAGTATAAGGTTGATGTAGAAGAAAAAAGCGAAAGAAGTGCGGACAGTCCGGAAGGCCGGGAAATGATCCTAAAAGCTCTCGAAAACGGTGATGATGAAAGTCTTATGTCAGCCATATCGGCCGCATGCCATTCTAAAGACAAATCAATGATTCCTTCCCTTGTCGAAATAATGAAGAATGGAAAAGAGTATATGGACGGCTATCCAAAATATTGGAGCCGTGACATGGCTGCAGCTGTCCTTAGAAAACTCGGGAAGAATGTGAACAAAATTTCAGATGGTGTCTATGAGATTGAAAATCCGTGAAAATGAAATCTCAATTTTGCCACAATAAGGCACAAAACATATTATTTTTGTGCTTTATGTGCTTTTTCGTGGCTAAGGAATAAAATCAATCAATTCCTTGCAATATTATAAATGCATTATATATTAGAATTGTAATGTAAATATAAATAAGCAAGGAGAAAATAATATGTCGGCAATTGCAAAAATAACATCCAAGGGACAGGTGACTCTTCCCAGGGTGATAAGGGAACTTCTGGCTGCCAAGGTCATCGAGTTCAATGTCCGCGACGGGGAAGTCACGATCCGGCCTGTCAGGAGCGCGGCGGGAAGCCTCTCTGCATACTCGAAGAAACATGTTCCGCTGAAGGGTGTCAGAGAACAAGTCTGGAAGGAGGTGGCAAGTGCCAAGGGAAAAAATACTGCTGCCTGACACCAACACGATATTGAGGTATCTGTTAAAGGACATTCCGGATCATTTCAAGAAGGCGAATGATATTTTTGAGCTTGTCAGGCTTGGTGAACGGCAGGCGATCATACTTGAATCTGTGGTTTTGGAGTCGGTCTATGTCCTCACAAAATTCTATAAAGTTCCCAAGGATGACACATCGACGGAGATAAGGCATATCCTTAATTACAAAGGGATACGGAATCCAGACAGGAATGATCTTATTGAAGCTCTTGAAATTTTCTCATCTGAAAACCTTGATCTTGCGGATTGCATTCTTATTGCAAAAGCCAGGAGCGGGGCGATGGAATTATTTACATTTGACGAAGGAATGATTAAGATTTCGAAAAAGTATGCAGCTAGGTAAATTTACATGAAATCACAATTTAGCCACAATAAGGCACAAGAGTCACAAA
>CAIQLG010000096.1 GCA_903872565.1 uncultured Lentisphaerota bacterium
GTGCCTGTGAAGCCTGTCGTCCAGATCGCAGGTGTGTCCTGTGTAAAACCTGCCTGAACTTTCACTTTGAAGAATGTAGACGCAATACATGGGATAAAGATGGTCGGGGCGAGAGGATTCGAACCTCCGACTTCTTGGTCCCGAACCAAGCGCTCTAACCAGACTGAGCCACGCCCCGACAAAACATATGAAAAATTAAAAGAACCTTCTTCCGCTCAAGATGCACAACCGAGTGTTAAACTCTCTGTCCGACTTTCCCGAGCCGCACAAACGCGCTCGGGACGCTCTAACCAGACTGAGCCACGCCCCGACAAAATGTTCGTAAAGAACAAAAAAACAATATACAATAGGCTTGTATCCACATTTTTCAACAGACCATGTTAAAATTAAATCTATATTATTAAGAAACAACAAAAAAATCTTTTTCTGCAAATTAAGTAGAATGGCCTGTCTTTCTTTTTCCCAGGATTCCGCCGTAGATCGAAAAGGGAACGGCCAATCCTCCGAAACCGCTTCCCATCTCTACGCCGGGCATATTTTCACCGTGGAAGTCACTTCCGCCAGAAACTGCCAGATTATATTTTTCAGCCACGCGAAGGAGCATTTCCTGCTGCTCGCGGGTAAAAGTCGAATAATATGCCTCAATGCCGTCCAGTCCAAGCTTGATAAATACATTCAGGACTGATTCCACATAAGACAGATTTTCATCTGCCCTGTGGACAGGATGCGCCCAAAAAGCCATTCCGCCAGCTTCATGGATCAGTTTAATCGCCCGTTCCGGATCTGGCAACATTCTAGGGCAGTATCCAGACATCCCCTTTTTAAGGCATTTGTCGAAAACCTCCTGCGGATATGAGAAATATCCCTTTTCTACAAGTATTTTTGCAAAATGCGGACGTCCGATGCTTTCCCCACTTGCAACGCCCAAAACCTCATCCAAGGTTATCTCGTAGCCAAGCTCCTGCAGTTTTCCGATGATGAGTTCATTTCTTTTGTCCCTGTTTTCGCGAACTTCGCCAAGGAGTTCCATAAGAGGCTGATTCTTGTGGTCTATGAAAAGCCCTGTTATGTGGATGGCGCTGTCCTTGTACAATACTGAGACTTCAAGTCCAGGAACGGCATCCAAGTCATATCTGGCCGATTCTCTGAGAAATTCCTCTATTCCGCTGACTGTGTCGTGGTCGGTCAGGGCGATGGCCGCGAGCTGCTTCTCGGATGCAATCTTCAAAAGTTCCGCTGGCGTGCAGGATCCATCTGAGGCATTGCTGTGAACATGCAAATCAATATTTCCCATCAATAAATATCCTTTAATAAATGTAATTATGGTAAAATATATACAAAAACCCTGTTTTTTCCTTGAATATTAAAAAATATATACTAACTTTTGCGCCCATACTTACTTAACTGGCACGACATATAGAGGTGTAATGATGATGGAAAAAAAGGGAAAAGTATCTGCTAAAGCTAAAAAATCGGCTCCTAAAAGACTGGTCAAGCCGGTCAGAAAGCCTGTCAAAAAAACTGCGCCGGCCAATAAAAAACCGGCGAAAAAAGTAGAAAGCTCGGCAAAGAATATCAAGACCAATAAAAAAGCCCCTGTTAAAAAAGCTGTATTAGCAAAGGGGAAGATGCTTCCGGCGAAGAAGCCCGCCCCCGTGGTCAAAAAGACTGAATCCCCGAAAGTTGCCGCACATTCGAAGAAAACGCAAATCCAAGTTACTCCAGTCAAGACTGTCGCGCCAAAAGCCACATCGAAAAGCGTGCCATCGACCAGGATGCTACCTCCAGTTGTCCAGGCTAAATTCCCGGAATTCAAAGGGAAAAAGAAAAAATATTACGAACTTCTTCTCGCGCTCCGCGAGCAGATTTCCGGGCAGATGAAATTTCTTTCCGGCGAGGCGCTTGACGGTCAGTCCTCCGGTCTTGCAGGAAGTATTTCAAATCATATGGCCGACTATGGTAGCGACAATTTTCTCCACGACATGGAGCTTGAAATGATCACCGACGAAGGAGAGGTCATAGAGATGATTGATGAAGCCATCCAGAGACTCAATGCGGGGGATTACGGCAAATGCATCGAATGCGGATGCACTATTCCTGACGAACGACTTGAAGTGAAGCCATATGCAAAGTTCTGCGTAAAATGCAAATCGATCCACGAAGAGAACGGGGACATCACGCTCTGAGGATTTCAGAACTTCTTCTGAAAGACAAAAAAAGGGAGAAAAGTTTTTTCCTTTTATGTTATATTGCGTCCGTCTCCGTCGTGCTCTGCGATCAGGCCACCAAGCTTCTTGCCAAATCGAATATAAGTTCACCTATAAGTGTTTTCCCGGGGTTCAATCTTGTCCTAGTATTCAACAGGGGGGCCGCATGGGGGATATTTTCTGGAAAAGGTGATATGCTGCTCACATTTTCGGCATTGGTATTGTTGCTCATAGTTGTATTTCATAGAAAGCTCACCGAGGATTGGCCGGAAAGATATTTCGCACTTTCACTGCTTTGCGCAGGTATAGTGGGGAACGGCATTGACAGGGTCTGCTGGAAGTCCGTAATAGACTTTCTGGATTTCTATGTGTTGCAATATCACTGGCCCGCGTTCAATGTGGCAGACAGCGCAATCTGTGTCGGGGTGGGGATTTTCATCATATCCAGCCTGTTCAGGCCGACACTCATCAAGTCTCACGGGGCTTGATATCTGTCCTCAAGATGCACCAGATGACATGCCTGGGCTATAAATGACATTTTGGAGCAAATTTCCAATTTCTTTTTTCAAAACATGATTTTTTGTTTGTTTTTTTTCAAACAATAGCTATTTTTAGAGCAAATAAGCGAGCGTAGCTCAGTTGGTAGAGCATCACGTTGCCAACGTGAATGTCGAGGGTTCGAATCCCTTCGCTCGCTCCATTTTTCTAACTCTGCATCAAGGACTTACGATGAAAAAGCTCCTTCCACTTTAAAACCGCGCTTCCCTTAGTTTTATGCTGTTTCAAAGACGGATTTTTCATCATTTTTGCGATAGTGGATTATTATTAGGTGTGTCTCACTGGGAGCGCCTGTTCATAAAAACGCCCGGGAAGGATAGCCCTGCTCTGGTAAATGTTCGATCTCCATGAAGATTTCAGAACTGCAAACATAAACTTGGTGCCATTCGCATCTATCCAATGTTGCCGATGTTCCTAGAATCTAAGATAGGCATTCCCCAGACCTCAGATTACGGAACACGGGGCACGGATGTCGTCACGTGTTTGCAAGCCTGGAAAGTGTTTTATCTTTTCCGAGAAGTTCAACTGTTTCTGCAATACCAGCACCAGTGCTTCTGCCACTGACGACGAGTCTCAGAGGCTGGTTCAGCTTCCCTTCGGCAAGTCCGGCTTCAAGTTCAGACGATCTCAGAGTTTTTCCAATATTCTCCACGTTGAACTCCGTAATCTCGGCAAATTTCCGTGACAATATTCCAAGAGCGGCTACAATCTCATCCTTGAGGACAATTTTCTCGAAGGCTTTCTTGTCCATTTCAAAATCATCGGAGAAAAAATATTTCCACTCGAGCGCCTGTGCAAGAAGCTTTGTCCTGGACTGCATCAGACTTGCGACTTTCGCAAAAAATCCATAATCGGTGGAGCTGCCCCAGTCTGTTGCAATAACGACTTTCCGCACATCATCCGCGAATTTCGCAGGATCCATTTCTGCTATGTATTGTCCATTCAAGTTCTGAAGCTTGTTCATGTCGAACTGTGCGGGTGAACTCTTGACACGGTCCAGTGTGAAGGCGTCAATTATCTCCTGTCGAGTCATTTTTTCTCTGTCATCGCCAGGAGACCATCCGAGTAGCGCGAGATAGTTGAAGAAAGCCGTCGGAAGAAAACCTTTGCTGCGGAAATCGCCCACATAGGCGTCGCCGTCCCTTTTGCTGTATGGTTTGCCCGACTGGTTGACGATCATTGGCAGATGAGCATATTTAGGAACTTGGGCACCAAGCGCCTGGAAGAGGAAAATGTGCCGGTATGTGTTTTCCACATGGTCGTCTCCCCGAACGATGTGAGAGATCTCCTGTGTAATGTCGTCACAGACATTCGCGAGATGGAAGACCGGTGTCCCGTCGCTCCTCTGAATTATGAAATCCTTCATGCTGTCGAGAGGCTTCGCAAGCTCTCCCTTGATAATGTCATGGTAGAACACCTCGCATCTGGTGAAGTCCAATTTTGCGGGATTCTTGACTATGATGGTCTTTCCTTCACGGATGATTGCTTCGATTTCTTTTTCAAGGTCATGGATACATTCGCCGGAGGCATCATAGATCTTCAGTCCTTTGAATCCGGCAAGGGAAGCCGCCTGCTCCACTGTACCCTTTTTTCCTGGAATTCCATATTTCACCCCTGTGCGGCCGATCTCCACAGGGAATTCACTGCTGACAGTGATTTGAACTTTCTCTTTTTCTCTTATGTGCGGGTTGGATATTATATCGCGCGGGAGAAGAAAGAGAACTGGGGAGTCACCTTCCGCTCCGACTCTGACCGCCCTGCCCTCGGAAAGAAATTTCTCCACGGCTTTCTTGTGCGAATCCAGCATCGCGCTCTGATACAGTTCCTTCTCGTCATAGCCGAGTCCGAGCCATTCCATGCATTCGAGAAGTGTCCCGATCGCCTCATCGGTGGAGCGTGCGCGATCTGTGTCTTCTATCCTAAGCAGGAATTTTGCCTTCTCGTGCCTGGCAAAAAGCCAGTCGAATATTGCCGTCCTGATATTTCCGATATGTACATTCCCCGTTGGTGACGGCGCAAATCTCACTCTTATATGCATGATAATATTTCCTTTCCTAAATAAAGTGGGGAATTTAGTCTATTTCATCTAAAGTTCCATGATAAAACAGTTTATATTTTAAAATTACTGTTCGGATGTCAGTTCTTGTTGGCGGAGGGCCGAGGATGAAGGTTTTCGAATGTTGTGCGGCATCTCGCCCCGGGAGCGCCAAAGACTTCCGCATATTCCGCAAGTCCAATCGAGGCGGCCACTGACAGCCGGCACATGACATCTTCGTCCTTATGAGTGGGAAGAAAGCTCTGGTTGCCCCCTAAAACGAGTTTACTGGAATCAGCTGTCTGGCCAGCCAGCTTTACAGACGCGCCTGCAATCTCTGAGACAATTCTTCTCACGATGTAGGCCATTTTAGTGATTGCGCAGTCGTTCTCTGACATTGTGCCCATATGGCCATTGAAGCCATAAATTTCAAGATGAAACCTTTCGGGAGCCAGATCCTTCAAATAAAAATGTCTTACGAGTCCAGGCTTCCTTGTGACTGGATCAATGGACTTCATCCTGTCACCGTATGTTGCCGTGTATTCTGTGACAGCATTATTTATAGCTGTTGCAATTTCCGCATGTTCCACCCGTGCTTCAATCTCAATGCAGACTTTCGTGCAGATTCCAGAGGAATGTTCGCCGAAGATGCCTATCATGCCGTGACAGGTCTGGACTGACTGCTTCCCTGACGGCAGACAGGCGCTCTCATCCTTTATCTTCCTGCCTTCGACTTCAAGCGAGAGAACTATCCAGGATGCCGCCGCAAGCTGGTGCTTGGAAGGCACTTCGATTTCCGTCCTATACCAGATGGATTTGATTTGTGTGACAGATGACATGTTGTTATGCTTTTATTATTACTTTCTACTGTAAGATTAATCCTAAGTGCAATCAAGGGACAAGGCGATAAAGTGCCATGAAAACAACTGTAGCCGCCCCCATGTTGGGGGCGAACACGGCCAACATCCTACTATGCCAAGGCTTCGTAGGACAGGTGGCCGTGGCTACAACAAACCACACACATTATTACTATTCCATTGATTGCAAATTAGGATAACGCCTGAATATTAAAATTTGATTATTGTACATTGTTTCTCGATGTCATGAATTCTAAATGCTCATCGCTCAATATTCAATGCTCAAAGTTGGTGTCTCACTCTACCGGCTCGAAAGCCTTTTTGAGTCCTTCCCCTATGAAGTTGAAAGAGACGACGGTTATAAAAATTGCAATCCCGGGCCAAAGGGTAAGATGCCAGTGCTGAAGCGGGTTCGAGAGGGATTCGCGCAGAAGCTCGCCCCAGCTCGCGGTCGGCGGCTGGACCCCGAAGCCCAGAAAACTCAGACTGCTTTCGGCGAGGACTGCATCAGCCACTCCAAATGTGAAAGTCACAAGCACCGGCCCCATCACATTAGGCAAAAGATGGAACATCATGATCCGCCAGACCGGGATTCCAAGACACTGGCAACTTTTTATGTATGCCAGTGCCCTATGCTTGAAGACTTCTCCGCGAACTATCCGGCAAAGCTCGGTCCATGCTGTCAGGCCGATCACACATATCACTAATATTATTGATTGATGGTAATTCTTATTCCTGTCCATTATTATGACCATCAGGATAAGCAGGAGCAGGAATCTCGGGAAGCAGATTACTATTTCAACTATTCTCATAATGACAACATCCCAGTTTCCCCCGAAATATCCTGCGATCATTCCAATGATTATTCCGATGACAAGGGTCATAAGGATGGAGAGGATTCCGACGGCAAGAGAGACTCTTGCCCCATAAATCATCCGGCTGAGGACATCTCTGCCGTTCTGATCGGTCCCGAAAAGGTGCGCCGGGCTCGGATATGAAAATGGTTCGGCGACATTTTCAAATGGGCCGTATTTCACAGGTGCGAAAATCGCAAATTCGCCTTTCCCGAGAGATTCCGCCTTCGCTCGCCAGTCAGCCTTCTCGAGCTTTCCCTTTACAAGAACAAAAGGTGCAAGACAAAGGAAGAAAAGCACTGCAAACGCCCAGAGGGAAAACTTCATGTAGCGGGACAGCAGGGTGATAACAATTGCCGGAGGGATGAATACGAGGCAGAAATTGAATATTTTTTCGACCAGGATTTCCGAGGAGTCCGGGGCGAAGACATATTTAAGTGCGGGAAGCGAGATTGAACCGTCCATAAAGATAATTAGCGGTCTTCCGTTGGCAATGAGCGGCGCGGCAGCTGCAATCGAGAACATAATTAACACACCAAAGAGGCCGGCAATAGCCATCGGATCCCTCCTGAAACGGTCTTTCATCATTTCAAAAGGGGAGATTCCTCCGGAAACAGCTTTGCTTTGTTCGTTGTTCTTCACTTTCCGACAACCTTTTCTAATTTAACCACGGAGACACGGAGGCACAGAGATTTATAGTTCCAAGAACATTTCAAAATACCCTCTGTAGAGGAATTTTCAATGGATCGCTCCGAGAAGAAGTTCACATATCCTTCTCTTGTTTTTTCCATGTTTAAAGTTAGAGTAAGCTTTTCAAATCGAAACATCAAAAAGGAATTTCCCATGAGCGACGGCAGATTGATATATGGTTCGAGCGGCGACACTCCGGACATTTTCTATGCGAGCGGATTCATGTGCATTGATCCTTTCATCTATTTTTCCTGTGGAAATATCAAGGCGGTTGTCGTTCCTGCGCTCGAACATGGGCGCGCCCTCAAGGAAGTGAAGAATGGCATCCGGGTATTTGAAAGAAGAGAACTTCTTGTGAAATCCGCAAAGGGCGAATCGCTGAAAGACGTGATTTCCGGGATATTGGAAAAATACTCTCCCGACACCTGGCTGGTACCGGGAAATGCTTCATACGCAATTGTCAGACACATGCAGGATGAAGGCGCATCTGTCAAAGTCGTTGAAAATGATTTTTTTCCGGAAAGACGCATAAAAACCCAGGAAGAGATCAAGAATATAAGTTCCGCACAGAAAACGGCGGAAAAGGCTATGCTCAAAGCCTATGAAATCCTTGCAGAATCATCTGTTGACAACAAAAAGAGACTCATCTACAACGGCAATCTTCTCAGTTCCGAGTTTCTGAGACGCCAGATTAATATTTTGATAGTGGGAGACGGAGGCAACGCATTCCAGACGATCGTGAGCAGCGGGAAAGATTCGTCGGATCCCCACAGCAAAGGACATGGCCCAATAAAGGCGGACAGCCCCATAGTAATTGACATATTCCCCAAGATGGAGGAATGTGGATACTGGGGCGACATAACCAGGACTTTCGTAAAAGGGAAAGCGCCGGTGATCGTGAAAAAAGCATATCTTGCCGTGAAAGAAGCCCGGGATTGCTCAAAGGCTGAAATCCGGACAGGAGCACTTCCATCGAAAATATCGGAAAAAGCTCTGGAAATCCTTGAATCTCACGGATTTAAGACTGGAAATAACAAACATGGAAACTTCGGGTTCATCCATTCACTTGGGCACGGGATAGGACTCGACATACACGAGAATCCCAGGGTTTCGATCAAGAATGAAACACCTCTCGAAAAGGGAAATGTGATAACTGTCGAGCCAGGTCTCTACTATCCGGAGTGGGGCGGAATTCGTCTGGAAGACATTGTCGTGGTTGGGGATAAAACGAGCAGGACGCTCACGAGTTTCCCCTCGGAACTTGAGATATAGTTTTTCAGAAAAATAATTTCATTATTTTTCTGAAAAACTATAGCCTTGAAGAGACCTACCATGTCATCTCAGTTCGATGCCAAGTTCCTTGTGGATCGTGCTCCTGAGCTTCTCATGCGCATCGTTCACTTCCGCATCGGTCAAGGTCTTTCCCTCGCTCCTGTAGGTCAAGCTGTATGCAAGGCTTTTTCTTCCGGCCCCGAAACTATCATCCCTAAACTCGTCAAACAGCTCGATTCCCTCGAAGTTCGGCACATCGAGGGTCTCAACGAAACTTACAAAGTTCTGATGCTGGAATTCCGGCCCCGCGATAAATGCAAGATCCCTCGAGGTCGAAGGGAACAGTGAAACGGGCTTGAAAAGCACCATGTCTGGAGTGTGAAGAATAATTCTGTCAACACTTATTTTTGCGACAAAAAGGCTTGCATTAATACGAAGATCGGCAATCAGGGAATCTGCGGCTTTTCCCAGAATTCCGCACTTCTCTCCGTTGACAAGCAGTTCAGTGCAAGCGTCTTCCGCGAAATTCGAATTTTGACATGGCACAAAAGTGAAACGTCTTATCTTTCTCATTTCGAGCCATGACTCGAGCACACCCTTCAGATCATAATAATCAAAGCAGACTTCTCTCTCCGCAGAGAATCTCTCCGGATGTCTTCTGCCGGTCATTGCGATACAGCATTCGAGTCGTTCCTCGGAATACTTGGCAAAACTGCGACAGAATGCGCGGCCAAGCTCGAAAAGCGCGAGATCGGTGTTCCGCCTCGAAATATTATACGCCACAGACTGGATCATTCCCGGGAGGAGAGACGGGCGCATGGATGTGAAATCCCGGTTTATCGGGTTAGTTATCTCTATAAGATCATTTTCGGAGAAATCTGAATCCAGAAGCGCATTCTGTCTTGAGGTCAGGGAATAAGTCTGGCATTCGTCCAACCCGAGCGAAAGAAGCTGGCCGCGAAGAGTCTCTATTTTCGCAAATGAGTCGTTCCTTATTGATCCGCCAGAATCAGCCTTTATTTGAATCGTGGGGATATTGGATATTCCGTTAATCCTCGCAACTTCCTCGGCGAGGTCCGCCTCCGTCTTTATGTCACACCTGAATGACGGCGGATGCACTATGCAGACTCCCTTGCCCTTTTCAATTCCGAATCCGAGTCTTCTGAATATCCCTGTCATATCCTTGTCGGGAATATCCATCCCGATCAGGTCCCTGATCTTTCCGTATCGGCATGAAACAGGAGAAGGAAGAGCTGGTTTTTCCCCGACAAATATAAGCGGGGATGCGATCGTTCCACCGGCGAGCGCCAAGATAAGCGATGTCGCACGATCGCTCGCCTTTTCCACCATCTCCGGATCAACTCCCCTCTCGAATCTGTAGGAAGAATCCGTAGAGAGCCCAGTGTCCCTTGAGGTCATCCTCACATTCTGGGGTTTGAAATATGCGCTCTCCAGAAGTATGTCAACCGTATCATCGCCAACTCCGCTATATTCGCCACCCATAACTCCTGCAAGTGCAAGAGGCTTCTCCTTGTCTGCAATCACCAGACAAGACGCCCTGAGGCGGAGCGCAGTACCATCGAGCATCGTCATTGTCTCACCTTTTTCCGCTCTCCGAACTATTATTTCGTTCCCGGAAACTCGCCCCATGTCAAATGCGTGCAATGGCTGGCCAGTCTCGTGAAGAACAAAATTCGTTATGTCCACAATATTGTTGATCGGTCTCAGACCGATGCTTTCGATGCGCCGCACAAGCCATCCGGGGCTTGGCTTCACCATTACACCTCTAATTATACGCGCCGTGTAGAAGGGGCAGAGTTCCCGGTCGTCAATCCTCACAGAAAACGAAAAGTCTCCAGTGGGCTCTGGAACTTTCAACGACTTGAGTTTAGCCTTTTTTCCGCATATCGCAGCAATCTCTCTCGCAATCCCAAAATGGCAATACAAGTCGGGACGGTTAGGGGTTATCTCCAAGTCCAGGACAGTGTCCTGGCCTATACATTCGTTCAGAAGGGAGCCTACAGCAAACTTTCCCGAAAGCTCGATTATCCCATCGCCATCCTCACTTATCCCTAGCTCCTTGGCACTGCAGAGCATCCCCTTCGAGACGACTCCTCGCAAAGGCCGCTCCTCGATGGTGTATTCCCTGTCGTGTTCACCTTCGCGATACTTGAAAATCGTCCCTGCCGGGGCAAAAGCTGTCCGGAGCCCCTTCCGCGCATTTGGGGCTCCACAGACGACCTGAAGTTTCTCGGAATCCCCGCCAGATGAAACCTTGCAGACGTGGAGCTTGTCTGCATTCGGATGCGGCACACATTCAACTATCTCGCATACGATAACTGATGCCGGAACGGAAAGCTGCTTCACCCCTTCGACTTCTATGCCAGCCATCGTAAGTTCTTCCACAAGCCCGTCAGTGTTCTCGGGCACCTTCACGTATTCCCCGAGCCAGTCAACAGATATTTTCATTTTAGCCTCTATAAAAATTAGATGAATGCAATTAATCATGTCAAAGAACTTATACCATAATACTTATCCGGCAGAAGAGCAAGTCATATTCTGACTCGTCACTATTTTTGACCAAAAATATTTTTTTTGCTTGTTGATTTGATTTCAGAATGCTATTTTATGCGCCCTCAACTAAACAATAAAGTAATTAAACAACGGATTTTCCCTGGACATATGCCTACTTACGAATACGAATGCACTTCCTGCAAGAAGGGGTTTGACTTTTTTCAGAAGATGACGGAAAAACCCCTTCAGAAATGTCCCTCCTGCGGCAAGAACAAACTGAAAAAGAAAATAGGGATGGGAGCTGGCATTATCTTCAAAGGCAGTGGGTTCTACTGTACGGATTATAAATCCAACTCATACAAGGAAGGCGAAAAAAAGAGCAAGTCAGAAAATTCCTCCTCCTCTACAACAACATCGAAAACGTCCTCCAGCGAGACCACCTCACCGAAAACTACAGATAAAAAACAAAAATCAGGAGAGTGAAATATGATTATAAAATGCCATAACTGCGGCCACGAAAATCTTCTCGGAGCCATATTCTGTAGAAACTGCGGGGAAAAACTCGACATCGAGAAAATGCGGCCGGAAATTCAAAAAAGCGGGAAAAGGGATGGAGGACTCTTCGGGGTAATCAGGCGACTCATCGGAATTCTCGTATTGCTAGGTCTTATTGGGATAGGGGTAGGGATTTTCCTACCTGAAACCTCAGATGCCCCCTCCCTTTCCGCCGATGACCAGAAGGCTGCGGCAGACAAGAAATTCCAGGAATTCATGCAGAGGATTGACGAGGGGTTCGGCAAGGATGAATATGTTTTTTCAATTTCCGAAATCAACTACCTGTACAACAGCAAATTCATAACTTCAGACGGCGCGAACCAAGACACTGGGGCATATAACATAGACAGTTTCTACATTTCAGTCGATCCGCTCGGATATCTGAATTTCTATCTGAAAACAAAATTCGCAGGTAAGATAACCACAACTTTTGAGATAAAGGCCGCTTTCAGTGGTGACACTCAGCCTATCAGCGCCATCATCGTAGAAGCCAAGATGGGAAAGATCCCAATCAAGTTTCTCGAAAGCAAAATCGCTGAAAAATTCGCCCCTGTGTTTACTGACGGCAGAGTTAAAAAGATACTTGACTCAATCAAGAAGGCCGAGATCACGGAGGATAGGCAGTTTTCCTTGAAACTGAAGGAAAAAGTCCTGTAGAACTTTAGAATTTACATTTTATGACAAGCAAGGATTCACCCCACGGCTCGTGCGGTGGATATTTGCACTTCAAGGATGGGAGCTGGTGGATATTTCGGTCATTTTAATTGACTCCTACTCGCAGATATACCGAGGATTTTATGCGATCCCAGGGCTCCGCAACTCTCTGGGGCAACCCACCAATGCGATATTTGCAGTAGCCAGGCTTTTATTTCAACTGCGCAGGCAATTTCCGTCCGACTACGGCGGATTCGTCTTTGATCTTGGCAGGTCCGCACACAGGCTGGAGTTACTGCCACAATACAAGGCAAACCGCCCGCCAATGCCTGACGACTTGTCGGTTCAACTGCCGGTCATCCGAAAATGGATTGCCCTATCAGGCTGGCCGATATTCGAATCCGAGGGGTGGGAGGCGGACGACATCATCGCCAGCTTTACCTCGGAACTTTCGGACAGCAAAATAAGGATTGTCACCTCCGACAAGGATTTCGCACAGCTTGTAGGTGAGAGAGTAAAAATGCTTGTCCCCGAAAAAAAAGGGGGCTTCGAGGAATGGTCAGCAAAACAAGTTATCGCGAAATTTGCAGTTCCCCCTGAAAAGATCGGCGATTACCTTTCTCTGATGGGGGATTCCTCCGACAATATTCCCGGGATCGAGGGCATCGGCCCCAAGACCGCCGCCAAAATCCTGGAAAAATTCTCCTCGGTGGAAGAAATCGGCACAAATCCTGAACGGATAGAAAACGTCAAGCTCAGGGAGAAAATCATGGCAGGATTCAACAAAATAATATTGAATAAGAAGCTTATCAGACTGGGGGGGCCCCTCCCTGACAAGGACTGGAAAAATCCGGCTCTCCTCAAGATAGGAATCCCGGACTGGGATGCCCTCGAAAGAATTGCCAAAGAGCTTGAAATGCCCAGCATCCTTAAGGAAATAGGCATCGAAAAGGAAAAGGCGAGTGGAATGATAGAGAGGAAAGCCCCTGCCCCGGAAAAGTTCGAGACACCCGACCTCTTCGAGCTGTAATTTTTATTCCTGTTTTATGACCCGGATTTCTTGATTTTTCCAATTTGCGGAAATATGTTCTAGAATCAAAATGACACAATTACAATTAGGAATATTAGGAATTGCCCAATATGCAAGTTCACGTGAAAAAGATAGTGACTCTTATTCTTTCAATGTCCTTATCCGCAGGATTGTTTTCCGCCACAAAGGAAGCAGCTCCACCGAATGAGCAGAAGAAGGACAAGCTTGAAAGTTTCGAGAACTTTGTCTGCAAGGGAGAAATTAAAAACGCTACTAAGATCAAAGACCTCCTCAAGGGGCTTTCCAAAGAGCAGATTGCGAAATTCGATGAAAACCACAAGGGCTTCATCAGAGCCTACAAGTTGGTGACAAAAAATGGCCATTTCAAGATGCAGACGGACTGGAAGATAGAGGATGCGATATGGACAGCTGATCTTCTCGACGGTTTCATCGAGACGTTCATGAAGGTGCTTGGTGTCAACAAAAAGGATCTCGTCGAATGTGAAATCCACCTCTACCGAGACCCCGAAGAGTTCAGGCGGATTGTCGCCTCAATGGGGCTCGGGATGGGAATTGGAGGATGGTTCCGCTCCGACCAGCGCATGATAATAGGCTTCTGGAATCCCGATCCCATGTTCCATCACGAGACAATTCTCATCCACGAGTCCACTCACTTGACGAACTTCCTCCTGAGGCGCAAATGGAACAATGCGATGGAAATGCCCACCTGGCTGAACGAGGGGATGGCGGTTTTCTTTGAGTCATCCTATATGCCCTGGAAACGCAAGACAGAGATAGGGAGGAATTCATTCTCTCGCCTTATATTCCTCAAGAATACGATAAACAATCCGGATCTGGCGGAAGACAAGAAATGGACAGACATAAAAACTCTTCTCAACTGTGCAGGAATGATTCCAGGACAATGCTACGGTGAATCCTGGGCCATGGTCCATTATCTCTGCTACAGGTACGGGGAGTCGAAGAAAAAACCTTTCACCGAATTCAGACTTTTCTGGGAAAAAGTCTGCCAGGGCAAACGAAATGGATTCTATGACGATTTCGCCAAATTCATAAAGGAAAGATCAAACCAGACACCGGCAGAGTTCCTCAAGGATGTCATCGCATATGCCAAGGAACTCGATTTGCCTGTCACATATATGGCCGATGGAAAGACGCTTCTCGAATGGGAGCTGGCCTTCCCCGACAATTATGTGGCAAAGGAGGGCTCGCCGAAAGATCCGTGGTTCATCAAGATGAAGGATGCAAAAATAACAAAAGCGCTAGAGGAGGGCAATACCGCGTCGGCCAGCAACGCGCCGGGGGGAAACTCTTCCGCTTCCGCCGACAAGGAAACATCGGGAGAAGAGCTTCCGGCTGAATGCAAGGATTTCTTCGTGGCCGGGATGGATGATAAGCTCGGGATGGTCGAACTTGAAAACAAGGCTGGCACTGTCAGCTTCGACGGGGACTATCTCCAACTCGATGTCTCCGAGGGTGTTGTGCCGAGCGAGGTACGTCTGAAAATCGCCGACACCGAGGATGCCGAGCTCGAGTTCAAGATAAGGGTCGACAAGGGGTCTTCCGGCATTCGTTTCTCCGGAAAAAAAGGAGACTATGAATCAGGCTACTATCTTGCCGTCGGCAACGGGGGCATCATCCTGACGGATCTCTCGAACTTGAAGACTGCACTTGCCGAAGCCAAGGATGAGAATGCGAAAAAGGACGCCAATAGAAAATTCATACAATTCGCAAGCGCACCACTAAAGCTGGGACAGGAATATCAGTTCACAGTAAAATTACAGAACAAGACCGTGACAGTATCCGGGGAAAAAGGGAATGTCCTGGCGAAATTCGATGCCAAGGAGATGAAGCCAGGCATTGTTTCCATCCACATCCCGGCTTCTTCAAAAATGAGATTCACAGATCTTAAGGCAAAAAAACCATAAAAATACGGCAAGGAGATAAAAATGAAAAGATCCAGCTATGTCACTCCATTCCTGGTCATGATTCTTCTCTCTTTCGGACTGAAGGGAATTTACGCCGAAGACACCGCAGAGGAACAGCAGAAGAAACATGATCAGGAACTACAGAACGCATGGGAGGTGAACCCCTTTGCGAAAAACAAGTATGTCCCGCCTTATCCCTCTGACAAATACACCTACAAGATGCAGGACGATAGGCTCATATACAAGGGAACATACTCCTATGAGAGCAAGTTGGACGGCAAGCTCTTCTCCAAGGAGGAAGGCGAAGACCTCTATGTGGACTTCATCACTAGAAACCCTAAGAAAATTGATCTCCAGACTGGCAATAAGTACGGGATAGGAACATTGAAGGAGGAAATTAAGCTTCTCAATGATGGGATGGGCAAGTCTTTCAAGGATGATGACAAAGATAAAGACAAAGATAAAAAGAGAAGCATCAAGCGGGATGAAAAAATAATCAAGATACTAGAGAAGAACGAGCGCAAGGTGCTTGTCTTTGACTTATACAGGTACAAGTTCAGACACCCGCTGAAATTCTACATGACGCAGGACGACAAGACTACAGACATCACGCAGCAGTTGTACGGTTCCGCGCAGCTTGGATACTTTCACAGCATGACACAAACGCAGATAGATGAGGCAGGGCTTCTTACGGAAGAAGGAAGCAGCCTTGCCAAGCGCGATGAAAAGGAGGACTTGTCGAATCGCATCGGCCCTATATACAACTGGTGGAATGTCTTCTTCAACCACTGGTTTGCCATGGAGGAATTTCCTATACTTCCGGCGGACATAGACTATGTCAGACAAAGAAGATATTTCATGGTCGAGAATATGAATGCGGACTGGGATGTGACACTTAAGGAGGCGAAGAGTGAGAAAAGTACAACTCCTGTTGACTTGTTCTGCAAGCGCTGGTGGGGCGGAGAAATGAAGGAGATATTCAGGGGGGGAATCACCGACTTCTCATTCAAGGGAATCAAGCCAATCATGGGCTTCATCAGCGATCAAATGAAGAAATCAGAAGAACAGTATAAGGCCTGGGTCAAGGGAGAATTCAAGGAGAAATATCTGAAGTCCGAGGATTTATATTCCTTCAAGGACGGAACGCACCACAAGGAGTCGGAACCAATCTCCCGCCGTGCCGACAACACATTGGCATGCGTCAACAATGAATGTGAATTCGTCGGCAAGGAAAAAATTGACATAACCGGACTCGACGGGAAGGCCAACAAGTACACCTGCCTTCATTTCCGCCGGACAGTCACCGTTGATGATCTGGGAATCCCGACGCTGAAATTGGAAATTAAAAAATGGCAGGACGATATATGGTTCGACACATCCACGAGATTGGCGGTGAAACGCGATTTCGCATTGGATTTCGAAAACACATTCATAAGTCAGATGCTGGTTGATCCCAAAAACCCGACAAGCCTCTTGAATAAGATCAGCGAAGTTAATGGAGCCTCGTACAAGTTCACGATGGAACTTGTTGACAAGAGTCCCATGGGAACAGACAGGTCTGCCGAGTTGAAGGCATTCAAGGAGATTGTCAATTCGTTCAACAATGCCGTAGGCTCCGAATACAAGACCGTTCTGGAAAAGCTCGAAAAATATAAGGCGGCATATGTGGACAAGGCAAAAGACCATGAACTCGCAACGCCGGTCGAGACAATGACCAAGCAGTGCAAAAACATGAGCGACATATTCACCCAGTCCAAGGGATTCAAGAAGAACAGCCCAATTTTTGCCGACGAATACTTCTGCACCTATGTCCCGGAAGATTTCAATCCCGCGGACAAGTACGGGCTCATCGTCTATCTTCCGGACGAGAACGAGAATGTCGAGGACAGAATCAAAGAGCTCGGCTCGCTTCTGCTGGGAAAGAAGTTTATTGCAATCGGCTACAGACCCCAGATGAACAGGTATGACCACAAGTTCAACCAATCCGCCGCAAGACTGCTTAGCATAATCCGCGGGATTGGAACCACATACAACATTGATCCGAAACGAAGATACATGATGGGCCCCGGAAAAGGGGCACAGATGGTACTCAGCATGCTTCCTTACACGTTGTCGGACTTCGACCGATTCTCACTCTATATACCACTTTCGGCGGGATACCTCGCCTTCGCCGAGGATTGCAGAAAAAATATTAATAGTCCACAGGGCGGAAACTACCAGCAGGCGATCTTCACATCCAATGTGCTAGTCATGAATCCCAATGGGACAAAAAGTGTAGTGAAGCCGCAAGAAATGATAGCACCTGACGCATGCACCTCCTTGGGCGGAGCATTCGCTAATGTAAGGTTGCAGAATCCAAAATTCGACAAATACGTCAGCAGGCTTATCCAGCCGGAAAAAGATGTCTACAACAAGGCAGTTGGAACTTACATACTGAACCAGATAATTCCCAAATTTGAAAAAGGTGCGAAAGACTTTTTCGAAAATCCGGCAAATACGCCAGGCCTTCAGCCGCTTCCTGTTGCGGTTCAGGCACCGCCCCAGCCAGGCGCGCCAGCACCAACTCCCGCACCAGCAAAAGAGGAAACACCCAAAAAAGACACTCCTGCCAAAAAAGACGATCCTGCGGGAAAAAAGGGTTCGGATAAAAAATGAGTCTGAATACTTTATAAAGGAGCAAGCCAATGAAGGGAAGATTTGCCATCGGTCTTCGCCAGCCAGCATGCCAGTTAGAGGACGCATTCACTTCCGTAAACGGCAGGCTAGAATAATAGCAATCTAAGGTTGATTGTGACTACTATGAACACATTAAGGATAAATGCCTCTCTCGATATGCTGTCTGCGGCTATGGATTTCATAAAAACATCCGTGGACAATATCTCCTGTCCTAAAGACGCGTGCAGCGACATTCTAACAGCATGCGAGGAGGTCATAGTCAACATAATCTCCTACGCATATCCGTCAGGTCACCAGGGACTGATAGAGATCTCCGTCAGAAGCACCCCCGGAGTGTTCGTGGAAATCACAATCTCAGACTTTGGAAAACCTTTCGACCCACTCTCGATTCCTGACCCCGACATTGGAAAACCAATAGAGGAACGGCAGATTGGCGGCCTCGGAATATTCCTCGTAAAAAATATGATGGACGATCTCAAATATACCAGAGACAGGGGCATCAACATGTTAAGACTCCTCAAGCGACTGGATCTCCCCAAGAAACAGGGATAAAATGAACTTAAAGACAAAACTCGTCTCATCGTATGCCATAATTATATCTTTCATCCTTACTGTATTCATGATCTGGTATTTCGATGATATTCTAAGGGTCGAGCAGAGATATACCGAGTTGACATCGGAGGGAATGCAGAAGGTCATGGATAAAAACTATGCCATTTCGAAAGAAATCCTCTCCAAATATGGAAAAAGAACACTGCGGGCCTCCTCTGATCTGCTTGCGTTGGAACTGGCCGAAATGCTCAAGGACAGGGACTGTTCCGACTACACAAAACTTAGGCAGGACAAAGAGCTCAGGAAGCTTGCCACTCAAATAATTGAAACTGCCGACGGGATTGAAATTGGACATTTTGACGTGCATGACGACAAAGGAGTTGCCGTACTTCACTCGAACAGGGAAATCGAGGGAAAAAATTACTCGGAATGGAAAGAACAATACCCCGAGATGTGGAAACTCGTGGAAGACTCCATTGCAACGGATGGAGTGGAAGGGGATTATACCTTCATAGAGGAGGATAAGAGCAGTACGGCCAATGACGGAAAAAAAAGCAGGATTGTTGATAAATTTCTTTACACGAACCATATCCCCGGCACAAACTTCATCCTTTGCTCGGCAGTTAACAAGGAAAAATACTATACCAGCGTCCACAATGAGATCAGGGCGGCTGGCAATCAATCAATAGGAGAGATCAGGACGGTCATACACGACGAGGAGTCAGGTGTGCGGTTTAAGGCCGCAATCTGGGCTCTCCTTGGCTTCATCATACTTCTCGTCGGAGGAATTGGCTTGGGATATTTCGTCTCCCACAAAATTTCCAAGCCACTCATGGATCTCTGCAAGGCCGTGGACATTATGGGGAAAGGAGATTTTTCAGTCAAACTGCAGCTCCCGGAAAAGACATTCACCGAGATGAAAACACTCACCGACAATTTCAACGCTCTCGGCGGACGCCTCATGGATTACACAGAAAGGCTGAAAAATGAAATCACGGCGAGAGAGGCAATCGAAGGAGAACTCAAGGCCGCGAAAAGAATACAAGAATCACTCCTCCCCGGGAAGAACAGCGACGAGTTCAAGATTCCGGCTGACATCGAGCTGTTCGCCACTCTGGAACCTGCGAAAAACGTCTCCGGAGACTTCTACGACTATTTCTACATAGCCGACAACAAGGCTGTGCTAATAATGGCGGATGTCTCCGGCAAAGGAATCCCCGCCGCACTCTTCATGGCCGTGTCCAGAACACTGATCAGAGTTGTCGCCCTCAACGAGACGGTGAAGGACACATCCATAATTCTGGAGACGGCGAACGACTTCCTATGCCGTGAAAACGACTCCTGCATGTTTGTGACTCTCTTCCTCTGCATATGCGACTTCGCGACAGGAGAAATAACATTTTCGAACGCGGGACACAACCCGCCAATCATCTTCGACCCCGCCGGCAACCCGCAAGAGATCGGGAACTTCAGGAACATGCCTCTCGGCGTAGAACCAGATTCCAAATACGAACATTCCTCCATAACCCTCGACAAGGGCTCCACAATGCTACTTTATACCGATGGGATAACGGAGGCGATGTCGCCGGACATCAGACTCTATGGATACGAAGGCCTCCTGGCCTTCTTCAAGGAGAACATCACTAAAAAACAATCCGAAATAAGCGAAAAACTCCTCGCCGAACTCGACACGTTCCAGCACGGGAAACAGTTCGACGACATCACATTCCTCATGCTCAAGAGGAAATAATATTTCTATCGGATTGTAAGCGAAAAAACCCAATTTCTCCCTTGATGTGAAAAAGCATTGCGGCACAGACATGTCTGACTTCGAACTGGGATGCTCATCTGCAAAAGTAGGTCTGGTTTCGATGAAACCAGACATGCCAAGTCTCATCCCACGTTGTCCCGCATTCGCGGTACTATGAGGGACAGGTCGGGACTTGGCCTACTGAGAACTGTATAATTATCATTTGCTACAATTTTCCGTAGGGGATCGACGGTTTCATCCTGTATTCCCTGGGTGAAACACCAAAATGCGACTTGAAGGCACGTGAAAAATTGTGAACGTTCGAGAAACCGAGCGCAACGGCGCATTCCGATGCGTTCAAATCGTTATAGACGAGAAGCTCGCAGGCCTTCTTCATGCGGAAGCGAGTATGGGCATCCCTGGGGCTCTCCCCATGAAATTCACGAAAGATTTTCCTGAAATGCGAACGGCTCATGCCTGCGGATTTCGCAATGATTGAATCCTCGTACGAGATGTCGGCCATCCTTGAAATCTGTTCCAATGCTTCGAGCATCTTGTGCGAATACGCCAAATCCTTTCCAATGGACACCGTCCCCCTCCTGAGCAGATCAATCAGCTGAATCATCATGGCGGAAAGCCTTAGTGCTGCACCATTTCCGTATTTGCCGTGAACATCGCAAATCTCCACCATAAGACGACCTGCGGCAGGATAATTTTTCACCTGCAGTTTTCCGGACCATGAGCCAATTGTCGAGCCGGGGAATTTCGGGTGCATCATCTTTCGGAAAGGTTTCAAATCTTTTGTCCCTCCAGGAAGATATGCGTCCCAGTGGCTTCTCGCAGGGGCATACACGAGATCGAAGTGGATGTGCACGCAGTGCATTTTCGCGGATGTCCCGCGCATCTCGTGCGGTGTGTCCGGCGGAATCCATATGATATCACCGTTCCCGACTTCGAAATCCAGTTCGCGTCCAACACTGAAAACTCCCCTGCCCTCGTTTACAAGCACAAGAAGATAGTCGAGCAATTTCCTTGACGGCAGATGCCAGGGTTTTCTCCATTCATTCCCGGATTGACGTACATATGGACTGAGACTCGAAAGGAGAAATGACTCCTCACGCGAAGGCGCCTTTACCCTGTGCTGCCCCGGAATTCTCATAGTTTCACCATATTTTAAGCGTTTATGATTATTGCCGCTAAGTTAAGGCTATTATGTTGGAGTTCACAGCTTTAGCGTGGGCTGTTTAATGCCTTAACTTAGTGACTTTAAGCGTTTATGATACGTAATAATTATTTCTGCTAAAGATTTTAGCACTAACATAGCATAATATATAGTCACTTGATAATTTATTGTGATAAACATAAGGAGAAAAATATGAAAAGACCAGACTTCAATGAGATGCTCGCAGTCCTCAAAGGGGAAAAGCCTTCACGCCCCGTCCTCTTTGAGTTCTTCCTAAACGAGCCGCTTTACAAGAAACTCGCGGGGGTTGATGATCCCAGCTTGAAGCAGGGCGAAACATTCGAGTGGCACTGCTGCAACATAACAGCCTATCATAAGGCAGGATACGATTTCGCCACCATCGGCACAGGATTCTGCTTCCCAAAACCCGAAATCCACAAGGAGGACACCATTTCGCTGAATGATGGAGTCATGATATCCGACAGAAAATCCTTCGAAAAATATCCGTGGCCCATTCCCGACGAAGCAAACTACGCTCTCTACGGACAACTGAAAAAAGTTCTTCCTGACGGCATGAAGATAATCGCTTGCGGCCCGGGCGGTGTCCTCGAAAATGTCATATCGCTTGCCGGATATGACAACCTGTGCATGATGCTGGCGGACGATCCGAAGCTTGTCCAGGACATCTTCGACGCAGTAGGTTCGAGGCTTGTCAGACACTACGAAATCTGCTGTTCATTCGACACCGTCGGAGCAGCAATATCAAACGACGACTGGGGTTTCAAGAGCCAGACAATGCTGAGCCCCGCCGACATGAGGAAATATGTCATCCCATGGCACATTAAAATAGTCGAGACCATACATTCCTACAGAAAACCTGCAATACTCCATTCATGCGGAAACCTCGTGGAAGTGATGGATGACATAATTGACGTGATCAAATATGAGGCGAAACATTCGTACGAGGATGTTATTCTTCCGGTCGAAGACGCATACGAGAAATGGGGTTCCAGAATAGCAATCCTCGGCGGGATTGACATTGATTTCCTCATGCGAAACACCCCGGAGAAGATCCGTGACCGCTCGAAGAATATGCTTGAACGGACAAAGTCAGGAGGCGGATACGCGCTCGGATCAGGCAACAGCATACCGCAATACGTCCCTGATGAAAAGTATTTCGCAATGATTTCAGCCGCAAATATCCGCTGATATCCAATGGCGCGTTGAACACGACAAGTTTATCTCATAAATCTTCAAGAGAACAGAAAAACTATCTGGAAAAGGTGAAATGAAAGGAGGAAGTTGAGAAAATGAATAATCGCATTGCGGTTCAAACTAAGACGAGAGCACATTCGGTCAAGTTCATCTATGTATCTGTCAAGGGTCGCGGTGGAGAAAATCCAGTTTTTTTATTCAGTGAGGTCTTCTTTTCACTTGAAAATATATGAGATAAACTTATCGTATGCAAGGTATCGTATGATATTTTTATTGCCTTATATGACAATTAATTACGGAAATGCGTCAGAGTTTTTGTTTTCGGGGTCATTTAGGTACTTGTCCTCAGTTTCTCAGGAATAAGTCCTGATCCCACCCCCGAATAACGCTGGCGCATTACCAATTGCGAAAGGATAAGGATAATGGACCTGAATTATACAATCACCCCTTCAATTGTGGAAAAAATACTATTTGTGACTCATAAAGGTAAAAAACGTGACTTTCAACGCCCGCTACATATACATCTTCCACTGAGACATGAAATGTTTTTCGTTGATTACGGGAAAATGATCTTGACCGCCAATGGTGTTACATCGGAGATAGGTCCTGGCGAATGCATATTCATTCCAGGCGCAGTAGAACATGCATTTACGGGCGATTCGGGATCCCCCTTCAATTATTTAAATATCATGTTCCGCGGCGAAGTTCCCCAATATCTTTTTGGGAAAGCATTGCCTGTCAAACACAAATGCATGGACTTGATTGAAAAATTAAAGCAGGAAAGCACGCAGGAATATCAATATTGCCACGAGATCATGGGCTGCTGCCTGACTGAACTGATATACCATTTATTGCGTCAAGTGGAATTTTCAGTAGCAGGAAAACGGCCTGAACCACCCAAGATCCAGCGTTATCAATCAGATATCTTAAACCGTGCAATGGCTGTTGTCGCCGACAGATACTCCACTCATCTGAGCCTCAAGCAAATAAGCCGGGCGGCTGGCATTGGAGAATCCCGTTTGCGGCAACTTTTCAAGATTGAGACGGGGGAAAATTTCACCACGCTCCTGCACAGGCAAAGAATTGCCATAGCCCAACATCTCCTATGCGAAGGGGTTTTTTCGCTTAAAGACATCTCAAACGCCGTCGGATATCAGTCCACCTCATTCTTTTTCAAGGTGTTCAAGCGGGTTACGGGGATGACGCCGAAAACCTATTCCGGCAGCCTTGGCGAGCCCGCGGAAAAGCAATGAGTTTATTTCTCATCATTTGTTCATCATTTTCCCCTTTGAAATTTCTCCCCCGGGCATTATTGTAAAAGACTTTTCTTGATTTATTTCACAAGGGTAAAAAATATGAGCAGATTTTCACTCGGGATTGATTTCGGAAGCAACTCGGCCAGGGCGTTGATCGTTGACATCGAGACCGGCGAAGAGTTCGGGGTCGGGACATCAAGCTACAAGGGCGGCGAACAGGGAGTTTATATTGATGCATCTAATCCGCATCTCGCAAGACAGAACCCTGAATCATACCTGAAAAGCATGGTGAAATGCGTAAAGGAGGCGCTCAAGGCGGCCAGTGCGAAGCCAGGTTTCTCCCCTGAAAATATGGTCGGGATCGGAGTTGATACCACAGGTTCCACCCCGCTCCCCGTCGACTCCACAATGACCCCGCTCGCATCCACCGAAAAATTTAAAAACAATATCAACGCATATGCCTGGATGTGGAAGGATCATACGGGAATGGAAGAGGCGGAGAAGATCACCAAAACTGCCGCCCGGATGCGTCCGCAATACCTGGCGAAATGCGGCGGAACATACTCTTCCGAATGGTTCTTCTCGAAAATCTGGCACTGCCTCAACGCCGATCCTGATGTTTACAATTCCGCCGCAAGCTGGGTCGAGTTCTGCGACTTCATCCCGGCAGTCCTCGCAGGCATTAAAAACCCGTCACAGATAAAGAGAAGCATCTGCGCGGCTGGTCACAAGGCAATGTTCTGCACCGAATGGGGCGGCCTTCCGGACAACGAATTCCTTTCAGCCCTCTCGCCAGAACTTTCGGGACTCGCAGGGAAGTTGTACAACACCGCCTACACCTCCGACAAAGTGGCCGGAACTCTCTCGAAAAAATGGGCGAAGAAACTCGGTCTCAGGGAGGGCACGCCAATAGCTGTTGGCGCCTTCGACGCGCATCTCGGTGCAGTAGGTGCAGGAGTCAGCCCAGGAAAACTCGTGAAAATAATCGGCACATCCAGCTGCGACATGATGGTCGCACAACCAAGCGTCAAGGTTCCGGACATCCCCGGTGTCTGCGGCATAGTTGACGGATCAATTCTTCCAGGATGCTACGCCATAGAAGCCGGACAGTCCGCCGTCGGCGACATCTTCAACTGGTTCGTATCTTATCTCTGCGAGGACAGCCACAAGAGATTCGCGAAACTCGACGAAGAGGCGACTGGACTCAAGCCAGGAGAAAGCGGCCTGCTGGCACTTGACTGGAACAACGGAAACAGGACAATCCTCGTGGATCCCAAACTTTCGGGACTGATAATGGGGATGACCCTTCATTCGAGCCAGGCGGACATCTACAGAGCGCTCATCGAAGCCACAGCATTCGGAGCCAGACGCATAATTGACAGGATAGAGGAATACAAGGTCGGAATAAATGAAATAATAAATTGCGGAGGAATAGCAGAAAAGAATCCACTCTTCATGCAGATATATGCTGACGTTCTTGGAAAACCAATGAAGGTCACTGCATCCTCACAGACCTGCGCGCTGGGATCCGCCATGTTCGGCGCAGTCGCAGGCGGAGCATATGAAAAGGTCGAGGAGATGCAGGACAAAATATGCAGATTCAAGGACAAAATCTTTCAACCTGTTCCCGCGAACACAGCAGTGTACAACGAGCTCTACAGACTCTACTGCGAGCTCCATGACAGCTTCGGAGTCAAGGAAAAATCCTTTGACCATTACGGACTTATGAAGAAACTTCTCGAAATATCGTCAAAAGCAAAGTCAAAATAACAAGATAGGGGAGAACTCGAAATGATAAATGTGCCAGACGTCAAACTCGGTATCGTAGTCGTAAGCCGTGATTGCTTCCCCATCGAACTTTCACGTAAAAGACTGGTGAAACTTCTTCAGGTCACCAAAAAAGCTGGAATCAACATGATCCACACCGAGACCATCGTTGAAAACGAATCTGACGCTCTCAAGGCCTCTGCGGATCTATATGAAAAAGGAGCCAACGCCCTTGTCGTATATCTCGGAAATTTCGGTCCCGAAGGCCCGACATCCATCATGATAGAAAAATTCCATGGGCCTGTGATGATATGCGCCGCCGCAGAGGAAGACGGCGAAAATCTCATAGCCGGACGTGGCGATGCATTCTGCGGAATGCTCAACCTGTCATACAACCTGAGTCTCAAGAAACTGAGAGTTCACATTCCGGAAAAGCCGGTCGCACTTCCTGAATCACTCATGCATGAAATCGCACATTTCAAAAAAATCGCGGCCGCCGTCATAGGCGTCAAGAAGCTCAAGGTTATAGGATTCGGGCCACGACCTCAGGACTTCTATGCATGCAACGCTCCAATCAAGCCGCTCTACGATCTTGGAATCGAGGTGATGGAAAACAGCGAACTGGATCTCCTGGAAATATATAAGTCCGCCGAAAATAATTCCGACGTGAAGGAAATCACCAAGGAAATGGAGAACGAGCTCGGCAAGGGAAACACATATCCGGATCTCCTGAAAAAACTTGCCCAATACGAAAGCGCACTCCTCAAATTCATGAACGACAACAAGGGGTCAAGGAAGTATATCGCTTTTGCAGGCAAATGCTGGCCCGCCTTCGAGAGGGCTTTCGGATTCGTCCCCTGCTACGTCAACAGCAGACTCGCCTCGAAAGGGATTCCGGTCGCCTGCGAAGTGGACATCTACGGAGCAGTCTCCGAATACATTGCACAGCTCGCATCCGGTGGGACTGCTACGATACTCGACATCAACAACACCGTCCCCCCGAACATGATCAAAAATGCGAAATCCCTCGAAGGTTTCGACTTTTCAGACCTCTTCATGGGATTCCACTGCGGCAACACCCCAAAATGCTGCATCAGGAAGGACTGCTCGATAAAATACCAGCTCATCATGAATCGCCTGATGGAAAGTGGCAGAGAACCTGACATCACCCGGGGGACACTGGAAGGCTATCTGAAACCCGGCGATGTCACCATGTTCAGGCTGCAAGGAACTGCATCCTGCGAAATTCGCAGTTATGCGGCCGAAGGAAAAGTGCTTAATCTCGAGCCGAATTCATTCGGTTCGATAGGAGTCATTGCAATCAAAGGACTTTCAAGATTCTACAGACACGTTCTTATAAGTGGCGGCAATTTCCCGCATCACACGGCCATAGCATTCAACCACTCCGGCTCCGTGCTCTTCGATGCAGTTAAACTCTTGGCTGGAATGAATCTCTCCTCCCCAATAACTGAAAAAAATCTGTATTCCGGAGAAAATCCTTTTATGAGGAGCTAAGTTCACCCTTTTCATCTGTTTCGTTTTGAGTATTGAGTTTGCTTGACTAGAATTTGTTTAGGATTTGGAATTTTAAAACATATACCAAAACATTTGTTATAACTTCCTATGGGGGCTAAAATGCTCGAATCACTTAGAAAAGCCGTATATGACGCAAATATGGAGCTGAATGCGAGGAACCTCGTCATATACAGCTTCGGAAATGTCAGCGGAATAGACAGGAAATCCGGAATTGTGGCGATAAAACCGAGCGGTGTTCCATACGGGAAGCTCTCACCGGAGAATATTATACTTGTGAATGTCGCAGATGGGAAGACGCTCGAAGGGACACTCTGGCCTTCGTCCGACACCCCCACCCATCTCGAGATTTACAGGAACTTCCCGGAGATCGGTGGAATAACCCACTCCCACAGCAAATTTGCAACAGTCTTCGCCCAGGCAGGATTTCACATCCCCTGCCAGGGCACGACACATGCCGACTACTTCTATGGGGATATCCCGCTCACCAGAAAACTCAAGAAAATGGAAATTGAAAGAGACTACGAACTCAACACAGGCAAAGTCATCGTGGAAAAGGTGAGGAAGTCAAATCGTGAGGCAATTGAGATCCCTGCAGTCCTTGTGGCGGGTCACGGTCCATTCACCTGGGGAAAGACACCGGAGGAGGCCGTGGAACACGCTGTCATTCTTGAATATGTCGCAGAAATGGCTCTTCATGGCCTGCGGTTGAACAACATGTCAAGCTCGCTGGAAGACACCCTCCTGGACCGTCATTTTCTCAGAAAACACGGAAAGAACGCATACTACGGACAAAATAAATGAATATGAAAACCAAAATTTTATCACACGAGGTAAATATGCAAAAATGTCTCATCGGCGGGTTAATTGCGCTCTCCTTTCTCGTAACCCCATCTTTCGCAGGGGACTGGTTTGTCCGTGCGGGAGAAAGCAACGGCGACGGTTCAAAGGAGAAGCCATTCAAAGATCCGGCATTCGCGATTGAAAAGGCGGAGTCAGGCGATTCGATCCACGTTGCAGAAGGAGTTTACAACGGAAAGCTTGACAATTCGAACTGGGTAATCTCCGTGCCGGACTTGAAAATTTTTGGTGGCTACGATGCGAACTTCGCAGAACGCGATCCCTGGCGGCATCCGACCGAACTGCGCTTCAAGAAAGATTCGAAAGTCCGCTGTTCCGGGACTCTTCTCAAGGGCGAGAAAGACCACAGCAGATGCATTATAGACGGATTCATCCTGGACCAGAAGGAAAACAATGCATATGCCAGCGGAGAATATGGAGACATTGACCTGAACAAATCCCCGAAAGATACAATTGCCATGTTCTCATCGCCAGGGGTCGAAATCCGCAACTGCATCTTCATCAACGGCGCAAGCACAGGTGTCCTACTCGAAGGCGAAGGATGCAAGTTTGAAAACAATCTCGTAATGAACATGGCCGGCACCTGCCTCCTGGAACTTCGCGGAAGCAACCAGGCTAAGGCGACTACAATAAAAAACAATACTTTCCTCTTTGCCTGGAGCCCGAACTACGGCAATGGAGGCCCGGACGGTATCGGACTTAAGGCAGGCAGCGGGACCAAGGTAGAAATCATTGCCAATGTGTTCCAAAACTGCGACAACCATGGAATCTTCATCGGCGGGAAATTCGACAAGGTCGTCCTGAAAAACAACACCTTCAGAATGAACGGGTTCTCGAACATAAAATTCTTCATCGAAGGCGGCGATGTCGCGATTGACGACAAGAACATGGGGGACATCGAAGATATTGGACTCAAGGCGGCAGAAGGCAATGAAGCCGCCGATCCGGGGCTGGGCGGACTCGACCCGAAATGGACCGAGAAGTTCATAAACCGCACTTCGGAGGAACGAGGCAAAGTCAGCATGGACGACTGGAACCAGTTCCGCCAGCTTGTCGGCGCGCCTCTTGTCGCGGAAGGCGGCAAAGGCCCGACAGGCTTCGCAATGGCCTACAACTGGAAGCTCGCCCAGAAGCTTGTCCCCAAGAGCGAAAAAATCGGCACCCATCCGAAAAAACTTGAAGTTGCCTATACGTCTGGTGGCACGGCGACCGGGACGACAGGACAGAAATATGAGACTTCGAACTGGGAAACACTAGTCAAGTATCCCCAGTCCATTGATGGCAAACGCGTCGAAATTCCCGGAGTTTTCGGTTCGCAGAAAGCGTGGTATCCCATTGCTGGCGTCACAGATAAGGAATATGTAGGAGTTGAATTATACGATCTGAAGGCGCAGCCAGGCCTTCCCCCTTTGATCTACATCAAGAAAGGTAGCAATGCCGAAAAAATCCTGAATGCCGCACAAGCCTGGAACGGTCAGGGCGAACCAATTGAAAAATTCACATTCCGAGGGATGATTAAATTTGACCCTGCGTCGGAAGCCAGGTTCAAGGGCACATTGCTTGTGGAGTCCATAGTTCCATTCACGGCAAAGCCCGCACCCGAGACAGTGCGTCCCACCGGACGCGACTGGTTTGTGAAAGTTGGCGCGCAAAGTGGCGATGGTTCAAAGGAGAAACCTTTCAAGGATCCATGGCAGGCCCTCGAGAAATGCACTCCGGGCGACGCGATACATGTTGCCGAAGGAGAATATTTTGGCAAGCTCAAAACTGGCTACTGGGCAATAACTGTCAGGATGATTTCAATGCTCGGGGGATATGACAAGGATTTCACCGAACGCAATCCATGGAAGCATCCGACACGGCTTGGCTATGCGAAAGACGACAGCAAGGCCTGGACATCGGGAGCCTTCATCCGCGGCAACGACGATCATTCCGGGTTCATCCTTGATGGCTTCGTCTTCGACGGATCCGACGTGAACAAATACAATGCTGAAGGCAGCCTTATCCCCGATCAGTCTTCACGTAATGGGCTCGTGGAACTTTCTTCTCCAGATTGCACAGTGCGGAACTGCCTTCTCGTAAATGGCTCCCTCGGATCGGTCACGATGATGGGAGACGGCGGAACAATTGAAAACAACATCATTGCGAACTTTCACCTGCAATCGATCCAGCTTACGCCGGGCAAAAATGAAAAGCCGTATTTCGTCCGCAATAACACAGTATTGTTCACATGGTATGACCGCGCCGACGGCAAAGGCGGAACCGCCGTAGGATCAGGTGTTTATACTCGCGGTGACGTAGCATTCGACCTTGATTCAAACATACTTGCGTTCAACGACTGCCAGGGATGCTTCACAAGTTCCGAGCCGAAGCGAGTGAAAGTCACCAACAACGTTTTCCAGAAAAATCTCTTTGCGGATTTCACAGATGGCCGCGCTCTCGTGTTTGACGACGAGACCCTTGGAAAAATCGGCGATGCCGGATTCATAGCATGCGACGGCAACAAGGCGCTGGATCCGCAACTGCCACTCGACAAGGAATGGATGGGCTTCTATCTGGCCCGCACACAGGTTATCCCGGGAAAAGTCAAGGACGATGACTGGAACAAGTTGCGTGACCTGCTCGATCTGCCTGTCAGAGCCGAAGGCGGCAAGGCGGCGACAAACTATGCGCGAGTCTATGACTGGAAAAAGGCGATCCTCCTCTTCCCGAAAAATCCGGAATGCAAAGCCGGCGCAAAGATGATCCCGCCCGAAGTCAAGTTCAGCGCAGTCAAGACACAGGCGGCTGAACCAGAAAAAAGCTATCAGGCAATCGAATGGAAAATAATTCAGACCCAGGTTGAAGATGTTGCAGGCAAGCCTGTTGTATTCGACGCGATGATAGAAAACATGCAGGATCAGTATTATGTGCCAGGAATCGCCGAGGCGGATGGGTGGAAGGGAATACAGATCATGGGACCAGACGGCAAGGAGTCGGGTCTGCCAATAATGGGCTATTTCAAGAAGGATTCCAAGGTGGAACAGCTTCTAAAAAATGCCGATCGCGATGCAAAATACAAAATCCGGGGCATCGCACGCAAGGCCGAAAACTATTCGCGCGGCTGCATCCTGATCGAAGGCATTGAAAAGGGAGAATGAATAAAGCGATTTGAATATCCAATGACCAACACGGAATTTCCAATACTGAACTTAGCTGGCTATGCCAGAACTCATTTGGAACGCCAGCATCCTGCTGGCTTTTTGCCGGCAAGATGCCGGCGATCCTTTAAAAATACAATTTTCTATAATATCAAGTTAACAATAAGATTGTCATAAGTCCGCATAGCCAACACGTAGGGCGCGAGAATGGAGGGTCGAGTTACCTGCCCCGTCGCATGGCTGGGGTTCTCGACCGCGGTCGAATAGAATTCGACACTCCACCGGAAAAAACTCAAGGCTCTTTATAAAATCAAAGGTGATGGAGATTAAAGACATTCCTGTTTCAAATCGTCTGCCAGAGAAACCTGATTGCAACGGGTTTCTTGTCGCATTGTTTATCCCCTTTCTGTTTGCAATAATATTCGCGCATTTTACTCTTGTCGCGAAAATTGCCCATTCCATGTGGGATCCTACGCAGTTTCCCGAGTGGCTTAAGGTAATAGACATATTTTTTGTCTATCATATCCATGCGTTCGTACAGTTTATTCAGATTGTGCTCTGGCTTCTTGTTGTTGCCATCACAGGATTTATTGTTTTCAGTGTGGTATTTTTCCCGGCGACCATGCTGGGGAAAAAGATTGGCGGAGATGACGCTGTGGAAACTGTTGAAAAATCATTCTGGGTTGCCTCGAAATTCATGTTTCTGCCGATTGTAATTTCCCTGACCACTCTGGCAATCATTCCTGCACAGGCAATGAGAAAGCCGTCCGAGACAATCCTGGAAGAGGGACAGGCAATGCAGTTCGTAGAATTCCTCGATTACATCTCAAAGGCTTCGTACTTCATCTTCATAGTCGTACTGTTATTTGCCGTACTGTTCTGGATAGTCGGACTTATGATAAGATTTCTGCCTGACAGCAAAGGTTTCTGGCAACTGCCGATTGCCATTGTTATTTCCCTTGCCGTCTCGATTGGCGCTGCGATCGGTTTCCTCGCCCTGATGCAGCCGATCCAAAGCAAAACATACGGTTATTCAAGCCTCCTATTCATGCTTGCAATCTATTCTGTAATCTCAGTCATTATTGTAGCAGCGAAGAGTTTCAAATTTAAAGTTAAGCCATCTAAACCTTCTGAATATCGAGATGGTTTTCCTGAAAAATAAAATTGTTAGTAACGCTAACGGGAGAACGTCATGGCTTTTTCTGTGCGTCTGACCGGATTCGCCGTGCAATCGGGAAAACAGATTTTCCGCATGGAACCGCCCTGGTGGCCCGCAAATGTACTCCGTGAAGATCCGAGGATGAAAGAAACAATTGAGGACGGCTATCTGGATTTCAAAGCAACTTTATCGGCTGAGGAGGTACGGGCGATCCACGAACGCTTCAGGCAGGATGGATGCCGTGGAGTCTTCGGATCCGAGCAGTGGCAGGCAATCATCTGTCCGATGATTGTCGAATTGGATGCGGTGTTCTGTGCCCGAGCTGCAGAGTTCGGTGAATTTGAAATATGTGTATTTGAATGGGAATCAGGATTGGAGTAAATATGAAACTAATGCGTTTGCTTGTTGGAATCTGCGCCGGTCTTGCCGGTATAGTTATTCTGCTCATCACTCTGCTGTTCATGGTAGGCTGGTCCACGGAGGTTGACAAAGAGTGGTCTTTTTTGCTCTTCATCGCGTTAGGATTCCTTATAGTCTATCTGCTGTTTCTTTTTGCCAGGTGGTGTGTCAAACGCCGGTCGCAAGACGAACCTACGCCGCAGGAACAGGTCGTGGAACCAAGCACCCCTCCCCCGCCCCTGCCAGTGCCTGAAAGCGTGTTGGCCATGGGCGATGTTGGAAAGGCACTCTTCGCGCTGAATAACACTGACGTTCCGTTCCATGTGATCGTAGGCGATGGGGAAGAAGCGGATCTGATTGCGGAATGGAATTTGGCCGATGCCAAGTGGCGCGACTTGCTAATGGCCGCCGGAATCAAGAAAGTGTTCCGGATATTTCTCAAGCTCGATCACAGCACCCGCGAAGTGCGTGCGCTTGACCGGGAGTACGAGCTGAACTGGAATGCCGGCATGCCGGTGCTAAGCGAGTGGAAACTCAACGCAGGAGCCTCCGTCCAGGTCTTCCGCGGCCGTGAGCACAAAAAAGAGTATCAGGCGGCTTTCAGGATCGAGGACGTCATAGAATCACTGCTCGGTCTCCTGGGCGGAAAGTGGGTGCCTCCAAGGCCGATCTACGAGTACAAGTTCAATACCGGCGAGATAAAGACCCCCATCATAAATGCCGTCACTGCATGCGGTTGGACATTGAAGCAGGTCGCATTCGGAAAACTGTGATCCATGTGAACCTGAGTCCGTCCCCCACCGGCAACTTACAACCAGTGGACATCAAGTATCTTTTCTATTTTTCTGAATTCCGGATCTGGATGATTTCAAGGACTTTCGAGGAAAATCGTTTTTTTTTGCAAAATACCTTATGTTAATATTTTGTATTTAATGTATAACAATATACTTCTTTCTGAACTTAACCGGCTACGCCGGGACTAATGTAGCCGCCTCCATATTGGAGGCGACACGGTCAACATGGCCGTGGCTACAAGTTTCAAGCCATACGGCGTTCCTTAGAAAAATACAATTTCCCATACAATTAAGTTGGTCTTATATTTATGCTTATTTTGCCTTGTCATCCCTAGAATCCGGTGCCGGATTCCGTAAGGCCAGCCTCAGAGCAGTGCCGCCAATAAGCCCAATCGCCAGCCATTTGAGTCCGGATGAAAGGATAAGGAAAAGCACCGTGAGAAAACCTATTGCAGTGTCCCTGGACAGGCTCCACGCGAGAAAAAGTAGCATGAAGAGCAGCCACGCCATAAAACTGTGGACAAAAGCATTTCCTGCGGTCAACAGTAAAGATGGCGCATTGCCGGAACGGCGGCGTAGACGAAGAAGCGCACTAGTAAAAAGCCAAACCCACGCAATGCCGGCCACCACACCGCTCAGCGCACCAGCAATATAGGCGGGTTCTATGTCGCACCAGCATTCGAAGAACTTCTGCGGATCTACGAACATGTACATCACAAGAGATACCCCTTGAGCTCCCGCACCACAAATGCCGCCGAGCAAACCTCCGGCCACGATAACTGCAATACCGATGATGATTATCCAAGGGCGCTCCCTGCTATTAAGCTCCGCAAATATCAAGAATATCTCCTTTGTTAGGATCATCTACGTGAGTTTTGACACGTTGACACGTTATCAAGGATCGGCAGCCGGCGGGCCCGATGTTTTGAAGCCCGTAGAATCAAAATAACTGCCGCCCGCAAAATACCAGTCAAGACTTTCCAATTCCGCAAGAGCGGTTTCTGGCTTGATTACAGTTGCTCTCTCCGGCCAGATGAGCCCCCTATACCAGCGGCCTGACTTGGAGAAAGCCTCGTATTCCACTAAGTATCGAAGCCAGTTGGCTCCGCACTTCTTGCACGTCTCGATTGTCACACTGCCATATCGCCCATTGGTTTCATCGACACCAATATCCTTGGAGTCAAAGTCCTGATAATTAAATGGCGGTGTAAGGCAACTGCATTCTGTCATGATGTCCTCTTGCAAATAATGTCACGGCTGAGGCGGGGGTATTTGATCGCCTCCAGTCTGTGGTTGGGGTTTATCGTCTTTTTCCGGCAAGTTAAATTGGATGCGTCCCTCTCCTTCGACTTGCCCTTTGGACTTGTAACTAACCTCCAGGTTACCATTGTCCAATGTCTTGAACTCGGCCCATTCGAGTTGCGTCAATCCTTCCATGGATCCGCCTTCGGCCTTCAGTGCATCCATCGTGTCCGAGATATTTGCCGGCCATTTCTGGTTTAGCTTGCGGAATGCGAGACAACCACGGTATAAATCTACCATCGCTGAGCCGGCACCGAATGTTTTATCCAGCACGATCTTGCCAGGCACATGCATGGTTTTCTTGCCCCAGCTTGTAATCAGGCAACTCTAAGCTTTTGCGTTTATGACATACTTTAGCCTAGTTTTCCAGTTGTGGCAAATCAAGTACAGTGAAAATCTACACCCATAAGACGTGGCCGTGACTGTAGCCACCCTGCTGGGAGGCGATAATGGAGGATCGAATTCTATTCGACCGCGGTCGAGTACCCCAGCCACGCGGCGGGACAGGTAACTCGATCGTATAGGAAACTGTATTTTGGAGGGATGGCTGGATGGTTGGGAATTTGTAGCCACGGCCATGTTGGCCGTGAAGTCGCCTCCAACATGGAGGCGGCTACATTAGTTCCGGCATCAGCCGGTTAAGTTCA
>CAIQLG010000097.1 GCA_903872565.1 uncultured Lentisphaerota bacterium
AGGAAAGGTACATCCCTTTTTTCCACTTGCAAAAAAGAGCTGACACGCCAGAACTGGAATTAACAGATTGAATTTAAGGTAGTTACACAGAATACAGAATTAGGGCGGATCAGGAAGTCTGAAATTATGTATTTATAATTTATTCAGTGTCGGTCGGTATGGTTTCTGTGGGAATAAATAACAAGCCTGAGAGATATGGACTTGATGAAAGTCAATCAATTGTTCAATAATTTGAAAATGTATTAATGGATTTAAACATCCATTTTAGGGAAAGTATTTTAAAAAATATTTCCTAAGGACTTGTTCTAAAATACCTCTGGAAATACATAAATACAGTGGCGAGCTATCGGAGCTAATTGTTACAATATTGTAACTTTTGATGTGGAAAAACGAACGCTGGGTTCGTTTTATGCCTGATGAAGCTTCAAATATCTCTCTTTTGCTTTGTCGGAATTTAAATATTCTTCGAGTAGATGATAAAAATAAAGATTGAAAATTGTTTTACCTTCAGCATTGTGTATTAAATTTTCTCTTGTATAATCAATCTTAGAAAGAACGTTATCGAGCATGGACTTAAATCTTTCTTCTTTTGAATTTAAATGGTAAAATTTATCCTTCTTTTTTTTCTTGAGAGAACCATCATCGTCTTTATCTTTGACTTTATCCATAAAAGATTTTTCCCTTTCGTTTGTCCACAGTGGAATAATCTTCTCATTTTCATCATCCCATATGAATAAAGTCCCTCTTCCCGCCGCTTGTGCATATGTTGATGAATCAGCAGAATATGGCCTATGTTTCCATAATTCCTCATATTTCATGCGACCGAAAATGTGAATCTTGATATCTCTTTCCTCACTTTTTTTTATTTCTTCACAGTGTTTTTCAATGTTTTTCCATGCATCTTCTGGAATATTGTGATTTGAGCCAATAGCAATAAAGTCATATCCTAAATGAACATGGTCTTTAAATTCTTCAAACAGATTTCCCTTGTCATGCAAAACAGGTACAATATTTTTCCCTATAACTTTTTTAGAAAGCTCCGCCTGGTTTTCCATGTTATGTCCTGGATCATCAAATTTATCGTCAAAATTGAAGGCCACATCAAATCTATCGTGATACAAATTCAAGTAGCATGTGTATTCGTAAAGTGTTATCGTTGATTTCCCAGTATTTGCCGAAAATGCACCTGAATCAAGATAGAGTGATTTTATTCTTTCAGCTTTTCTTAGCTTTAGCAGGGAATATAGATTTGCTCTTGCATAATGATATGAAATCAGCACATGTATCTTATAATCTGGAAATTTGTCTAAAAATATTCTTACAGCATTTGCATCGGTGACAGCCATAAACAGCTTGACTTCATTATTGGATAAATCCTTTTTCATAACTATTTCTCCCACTCAAAATCTTTCAACAGTTTTTCAATGACACTTTTTGTCTTGATTAGCATTTTTTTGTCTTCAACAAGATAATCTTTCTGCTTTTCAATAAATTCCTTGTCTTTCAATTGAATTTTTATGCTATCGATATATTCGATAAGGTCAACCAGCCGTTTGGTTAAGCTTAATGGGTTATTTGTCTGTTTATCCCTAGTTGCCGGGTCAAATGCCATCTTGTTAAGAATAAAGTCGTCAAACAACTTATCCTTTTTTCCCTTGCTTTTCATTAACGACAATTTCTCCTGTATCTGGCCAGCTTCCTTATCACTGATATAATCTTTCTTATATAGGGCTATCATTTTAGTCTGTTCTATTGAAGCATCTATTCCACATTTTTTAAGCTTGTACTTGGTAATCCGTGCATCAATAATTAATTTAAATATCTCATCTCTTATTCGTTCCTCGTACTCTTTTGTCAAATCATATTTCTCAAGGCTGAAATCTTGGAGTAATTCGTTATAATTGGAAAGAGAATGGTCGTTGTTGTATTCCTTTTTGATAATTCTATAAAGCTCAAGCAATCTGTTTTTCCCTATGCTACTGTGAAGTCTGGCAAATTCTCCCATATCATATAGATTTCTGGACTGTTGAAGCAATCTTAGCTGGGACACTCCAAAATTTTCAGAAAG
Organism: uncultured Lentisphaerota bacterium; assembly: GCA_903872565.1. Classification (GTDB taxonomy): domain Bacteria; phylum Verrucomicrobiota; class Lentisphaeria; order Victivallales; family GWF2-50-93; genus CAIQLG01. The sequence goes on from CAIQLG010000097.1 coordinate 2,069, forward strand.
CCATTTCATATATTTTGATTTAGGCCTGCCCCCTTTATATCTTTTATCAAGAAATTGATTGACCATCTTTAATATGTCTCCAAGATGGATAAGAATCTGGATGTAAAAGGCGGCATAATGAAATGTCAGATGATGAGACCTACGCCATAATTCATATATCTGTCTTTTGGATTCATCAAGGAATTTGTCATCATTGGAATCAAAATATTTTTGGAGTTCATCACGTTTGAAAATGCTTTTCGCATCATCAATTATTTCCTTGAATGCTTCAGGCTTAGAGCAAATACTTATTTCAACGCTAGATGTGCTATCATTGCCAATAGATATCTTATTAGATTCAGAAATGGGTTTGACAGCTAAGATAGTATCATTTACTTTTTTGGGGTCTTTCTTGTAAACTTTTTTCATATCAAATTTTTTCATAGTCACTTTTTACCCTCCTCGAAGATACTTTCTTTTTACATGGGCGAACACATACTTCAACAGGCTCACTCGAATCATTGTTAAGAATAAATTTATCTGTTTTAGGACTAACTTCAAAAAGAAAATCAGTTGGCACACCATCTGCTTTTTCAGGGTCAATTTTAAATACTTCCTTGAAAACATTCTTCTTTTTCTTCATAAATACCTCCTTGTCTTTAAGTTAAATTATCTTAAAGGCCAAGTAATTCAAACAAGTCTGCAAGGAAAAAATCCCAGGCTCCCTTTCGGGAATCCCTGAGATATTTTTCTGAACTGAATTATCAAAGCTCATCATCAGAGTTGTCGTCATTTGATTTTTCCTGATCCATCTTTCGTTTTTTACTGCAATATAGTGATATGAACATCAACGTAAGCAGATTCGTGGGTGCCAGAATTATAATGGCGGAAATTATACCTTTTCCCAGTGCGATTGGAAATTCATCTCCGCAAGCCATCATCTGGACATATATCGTGAATATGCCAAATAAAAACGAAATAATTATCGTGAGGAAGAATGACAATCCAAAAGTGAACAATTCAGCAGCAAAAAGCAGGATGTCAATTGCCACCATGCCCCACACAATCACTGGATGAAGGTTCAGGATTTCCAAAATAAAGGCTCTCTTGAAAATATATTTGTCGTCATACATTGTTTTTTCTCCTTATACGGTTTTGTTTTTATTTTTTCTGAATTTTGATATTTCTTGTCATAAGCCATGATCCAAGTGTTCCATCGGAGCATTCAACTATCTTGCAGATTGATGCCCGTGAAACTTTTTTCTCCAATAACTCCAAAATCATATCTTTTTTCTCATCAAGCTTGGATTTTCCATACGAACCCACTGGGCGACCTAAAACTTTTCCTTCAGCTTTTAAACGGGCTAATGCCTCTTTCGTCCGGGCGGCAATCATAGAGCGTTCTATTTCCGCACTCAACCCGAAACAAAACGCCATAATCTTTGCTGGGATATTATCGCCCAACTCAAATCCCTCTTTCAGGGAAATTACCTTGCAGTTTTTCTTCATCAAATGGTTCAAGCATTCCATCACTTCCATCAGGGATCTTCCCAGTCTGGAAATTTCGGAAATAATAAGGACATCTCCTTCTTTCATCTTTTCAATGAGAGTTCCAAGTTCCCTGTGTTTATAGGATTTTGTCCCTGAAATTGTTTCTGAACACCATTCTGAAATCTGAAACTTTTTCAAATCCGCATACTTTAAAATCTCAAATTTCTGGTTGTCCAGGTCTTGTAACGCCGTGCTAACCCTTGCGTATCCGTAGATAGCCATTGTGAATCTCCTGTTGAATTTTTATAATTTGAACTTCATAGACCGCCTTGGCCTATGAAAACTATGTGGGGAAATGTTGGACTGAAAGAACGTATCTACTGGTCGGGCTCTCAAAAGGGCATCCTTTATGGTGAAAAATTAACATAGCTATATGAGAGCAATTATTTTCGGACGAATGAAGATAACATAGTAGTGGATTATGATTGAAGAGGGAAGTGGACATATATGTTCCTGAACGTACCATTAATACATGGAACATAAATCGATATACCTATTCGTTCCAAGCTGGAAAAAATGACACCATGAGAACCAGCGCATCATACCCAAATTTGAATTATTTCACCTGTTTTATCGTAGTTGATGGGGCGGGAATAATAATAATGGTTGCTGGGAAATTCCTTGTCATTTTTTGTTTTTTAGGATTTCAAGGAGCTGGCGGTATCCATTAATAATCCGTTTTGCCCATTGGATCGGGCTGGCATAGTCACAGAATGTGGCATCCTTGGTTGTCAGTTCCGATCCACATTTTGGACATGCTTTCGGGATTTTGTTGCAAAGATGTTTCATGAGTTGTCCAGGCGGTGTTAGGCAAAAGTCATTTGGCGATTGTTTTGTTGTTATATTCCACTTGCATTTCTGGCAAGAAGATTTATGATAGAACCTGTTCATTGGATTGCTTCCTTTCAAAACGGAGATTTATAAGGGAAATGGGGATAGTATTCGAAAGCATATGAAAAATCTACTTACTTTGATTAGAGCATACAGGGTATTCCAGTCCTGTGCAGGCTCGATTTTATATATAAAATAGGCTATTTTTCAAATATTTTTAAAAAAAGTAAACTTATAGGTTGACAGGCTGGTTTTTATGTCTAATAGTATAGATACCGAATACTTATATGTTAAACTTCCCGATTTCAAAAGAGAATGGCAAACTGTCAATCTTGTTAAGATATTAACAATTGACAATGTATCAGAAGCTTATGATAATTTGATAAAATGGAAAAAAGAGTCTCCAGAGGATTATCGCCATATTATAAACTCTCTTAAATATGCGGCTGGAGTATCAAGAAAAGATATTAGAAATGAACGAAGAATTAGAAAAGTTAGTTCGTTCAATGACGGAGGTGAAATCTTCGAGGTGAAAAATGGAAATTCAACTTTGGCACGATTATTTATTTTCTATGATGAAAATATTATAATATGCACTAATGGATATTGGAAAAAGAGTAGTGGAGCCGGACAAAATGAAGCAATTAACCGAGCACGAGAATTGAGGAAGATATATGAAACAAACAGAAAATAACAAGATGAATAGTCAATCTGAGACCATTGATTTCGACAAGGATCCCAGCTTTGTTAATGACTCCATAAAGGCCCAAGTCGTTAATGATATTCTCTTGGCCATGGAAGAGGAGGACGTAAATAAGACAGAATTAGCAGAAAAGCTTGATCTCTCTAAGCAGTATATATCAAAAATTTTGAATGAATCGGCAAATTTCACCATTAAGACACTTGTTAATATTGCCTGTTCATTAAATAAACAAATTTCAATCCGTATATATGGTCAAGACGAAATGGTTGTAGTTAAAAGATTCCATGAACCATTTATTAGGAACTATGATATGCCACTCCCTAATTTTGATAAATGGACTGAATTAACAAATGATAAAAATTTTAAAATAATCTCAGAACATGCAAATCTAATGGAGAATCCAGATGAAAGGCGTATTGCGTCTTAATGCATCAATATTCAGCAAACTGCATATTGATTTTATACCTGGCGAAAAATGGGATAATGCCGATATTTTCCCTTGTAATCAAACAATAGATTATGATTTAAAAAGACATATACAAAATCCTAGGGATTTTTGTCTTACATTAAAATATAAACAATCTCCACATGAAAAAAAACAAGGATATTTAATCGACGCAGAATTGTCGGGATATTTTGAGTTCCCTGAAGAATATACAGAAGAAGAAATGCAGGGTACGATCAGAGTTAATGGATTGACAATACTTTATGGCATCCTTCGAGGGCAGCTTGCTATTTATACGGCATCTTTTCCTTTAAATGCAATCATGTTGTCCACGGTAAGCATGTATGAAGTTGTGAATCAAATTGAAAAAAATAGACAATCTAATAATGAAAATCAGAATAAAGCCGACCTTAAAAACAAACTAGATTCATAATGCTCAACTGGTGGGTATGGATTTTACGAACGATGTTAAGAATATTATCAAGAATAATCCCCAGCCATAGACCCACTCGGAGCCCATGACTGGGAATTAGCTTTCATCCAGCAAAATCAATCATTAAACTTCATCTTGAAATTGCCAGGGATTTCCAGACCCAGTGCCTTCAATTCGGCAATCTTGACCTCTACTTTTTTCTCCCGCAGGGTCTTCTTGATTTCCTCCATTGCTGGAAGTGTCTCGAAAAACAAATCCACGGGAACATAATCCTGCTTCCAGAAATCAGGGTCTTTCAAAGTTCCATAGCGAAGCACTGTAACGGTCTGATGCCGCCTGTTTTCAATCTGTTTTTCTGTGAGTTCCTTCGACTTCTTTACTTTTTCAGTTGCTGTTGCTTTTTCTGTTGCTGCTGGCATTGTAGTTTTCTCCTTAGTTTCGTTGATTAAATTCTTTGCGATTTTTACCAGTTCTCTTGCAATAATTTTACTTTCCGTCTAAACCTCCTTGCGTTATTGGTTAAATATTATTGGGTGGGTATTTTCCTTGAAATACGTCTCTATCTTCTGGCTGACACGGATATTCTCCTCCTCAGAAATCCAGCCATTTTCCACCATGATGTTCATATACGCGAAATGTTTCAGCATAAATTTGGCAAGCTGGTCGCCTTCAATGAAAATCTGTCCTCTGGAATCTTTTTGAACATCCGACAGGACAAATGCCAGAAACTTTAAACTCAGGCAGTAAGGGCTACAGAAGTAAAACCAATACGGCCATTCGGTATCAAGTTTTTTCATCCAAATCCGGACTTCATTTATTTCCGCAAGCTCCCTGGGATCGTTGTCATAGCCTTCAATACAGAAGACCATTTTGTCAGCAAATTTCTTGATATTGTCCGGTTCGACCAAGCTGTTTAGGATTTTCAAAACTGGGGCGATGTTACCAGCTTCGACGTATTCTCTTGATGCTTGCACTACCAGCATATCTATCCCAGATGGGAAATTTGTGTTTTTCATAACCATTTTTATTATTCTCCGTTGTTGATTTAAAAATAAAAAAGCCCAGCCCAGATTCTTTAAATCCAAGCCAGGCTTTTCGGGTGGAAAACTAATATCTCCTATTCGACCTCTACATATTGGCTGGTGACATACAAAAGATGGTCATAGTCTCCTGCTGTTGCTTCCTGTTCATACTGTCGGGCTAAGTCCTCATAACCAGCTTTTTTGAGTGCCTTGATTGTTTTTCCAAGGACGTTGAAGGCATTTCCATCCTCTCCGACAAGTTTGACTTTGATTTGAGTTTTTGGCATAGTGAATCCTCCTGCTTTAATGTTAAAAGTTCCTGTTGGGACAAATTGAATGTGAAGGCTGGTGTGCCTGTGGGGAAAATGAAAAAAGTATACTGTGGGTCACAGAATGGGCTAAAAATGGAAGGTCTTTGGCAGAAATTCGGAAAGTTGGTCTGTCACTTTTTGAAACTAAAAATTATTCTCCTGGAATAGGTTAAATTGAAGATTATTTCCAGATAGATTAGCGCCCACCATACTCTACTCTAATATAAAATATCAAAATTTCCCCTACTTTTCAGGTCAAACTGCTTTTTTCAGGCCTGTCAGGCTTACTATAGTTTGGGAATTCATCACAGTGAAATTTGTTTTGCACGGATGCTTTTTCATTTTATTCCTGTATATTAGTCGTTTATTGTGAATTGCCTTCAAGGAAACATCCCGAAATGGCTGGGCAATCAAATAGCGTGCAGGATTTAACTGAATTATGATTTTTGAGAACTTCCAGCATGGATTTAGG
>CAIQLG010000098.1 GCA_903872565.1 uncultured Lentisphaerota bacterium
CCGTCGCCCACATACGTGGCCGCCTGGACACCAGAATTCCAGGAGAAGTTTTTTTCCTCTTCTTTGCGGTCCAAGTCAGTGACTGCGCCACTCGGGCTGATCGCGATCTGATAGTATGAGTGCCCCTGGGTCTCAATCATCAAATCGATGAAGTCCCCGTTCCATACGGCGGCATTGTCCGGTTCACTGGAGGTGATGTTCATCCCCTTGACATCCGGTTCTTCACAGCGGATGCCGAAATAGAATGCCTCGTCGTCGCACCAGACGACCCGGAAGGTCGTCTTCACTCCATTGGTCGACACCTGGCCGGTCTTGATATCGAACAAGGCATACTCCGGCAGATCCTTCCAGAACGGCTTGTCCAGTTTGCCGTCCAATTTGACTGGGGGCTTGCCACGGGATTCCGCCGCGAATTTCAGATCCTTGTTCCGCCCCTTGGCCAGCTTGGCAATTTTCTCAGTCATCGGCTTTTGACAGTAGTCCACCACGAGATCGATGCGTTGGCCATAAATCGTGTCCCCGGCGGCCTTCCGCGCAGCCGCCAGAAGCTCCAAGGCCTTGCCGATCGGCGCCGCGTCATTTCCCATCTTCCTCCAGTTCGCCTCGGAATACTCTATAAACGCTTTCATCTCCTTCGCCGCCGGCCCGTAGAACTTCTCGTAGTACTCGTTCAGCAACGCCTCGATGTCCTGGTCCGCGTCCCAGTAATAACGTGTGGTCACGTACACGTTCAGATGATTGAACCACGTTGCGTGCCCATCGATGGCGCCCCAGTTTAGTTCGACAAATTCACCCTGCGAGAGCCCTTTCAACGAATGCAGATCCTCGGCAATTGCGTGGGGGAAGTAGGCAGGCAGTTGCGAACCAGGTTGCAGGTAATGACTCCATGCCAAAAAATTCCCCGGTGCCAGTTTGTCCAGCCATCCCTTGTGGATCTCCAGTGCCTTGGCGCGCTCTTCGGGATTATCATAGGAAACTCGCTCAACCCCCACCATCACATTGGGGCTGAATTTGGAGATCTTCTCCGGCGGCAATGCATACGCGCTATACGCGGAGCAGTGCACTTTCCGGTCCGGGTGCGTCTTGTACAGCTCCCGGGCCACCCTATCGACAAACCCCCAGACATAATCCGACATCACGCCCGCTGAACCTCGCTCCGGTGTCTTCTTGCCTTTGCACAGATCACACTGGCACATGTTGCCGGACCAAAATCCATCGTTCGGCATGATGCAGACACATTGCATGTCGGGATAAGCATCGAATACCGTCCGCGCGTATTTCACGGTGGATTCGAACATGCCATCGGAAGACAGGCAGGCGTAGTAATCGTTGAATCCTGCCGCAGCCGTGCCCGTCGCCCGGGTGCCGTCGGCACACAGCGCGAAATATTCCGGATGTGCCTTTTTGAACTCCTCCCGGCCATTCACATTGTTCAACCCGTGCGCATAAGGAAGCTCCAGTGAGCAGTCAACGCCGATTCGCAACTTATTCAACATGCCTTCCCTGTCGCCGCCTCTCCAGCTTGGCGCATAGTCGCCCAGATCCCGATACGGAAAATCGGGTTTGACGGTCTTGTTGACGGGGGCAAGCACAAGCGTTTTCAGGTTGGGGACGATTTCGCCCAGATCGCCGGGCATGTACCAGCGCACGCCCAGGCCGCGCAGGAACTCGTACACAGCGTTCAGCGTCCCGCGTTCGTCAAGCTCCCACATGCCAATGGTCGGACTGTAGCCCCACCAGCCCGGCGCGGGGTTCCCCCAGTGCTCGCCGGTGCGTTCGTCCCAGGCCTTGAGCGCCTGCGGATCGGGATTCCCGTGAGCGGCGTATTCGGACAGAGCAAAATCCTTGTCATGGCCAAGGAGGACAAGATAATCTTTGCCCGAGACCATCCGGAAGGCGCCACCCTTGAGGCCTTCGTCAGTAACTTTCAATTGGTCGGTATATTCGCTCTTGCCGACATAAATATGCGCGCTGACATCTGTCCCAGGCGCAGTCAAGATCTGAAATTTGGCGCCGCTGATCTTTTCGATGTAGGTGCACAATTCCAAGGCCGCCAGCTTCGCCGCGCGGGTGGGCCTGGCGGCTATCACAATGTCCGCGCAGGGGTTCCCGTCCTTCACCAGATACGCTTCTCCCCGAACGGAACCTGCAGACAGCAAGGCGATGGTTCCCAGTACTAAGATGGAAACGCCCTTCAATGAGATGATGCTTTTGTTCATGCCATAATTCCTTTCTTGTTTGATTATTCTTGGCCAGCTACTCCGTAGTATCCGTCCATAAAGTTATCCGTATCAAAAAGTCAATCGTTCGGCTGTGTCCCACCTGTCCAGAACGGCGTGGCACTAGTAGTATGGCTCATCGAATAGGGGCGCCGCGAATCGGCGTGCCCGTCGATATATAGCACGTTGGCCATCCCCATGTGGCTCCAGCGCAAATGGCCAATGGTAGTGTAAAGCTCTAGATAACATATGTTCCAACTATAACAATCTGCGATATAGGCGAGCCGATGGGGGGACTTAAAGCGTGGGCCTTTGAGCTCCGGCACCTCCGAAATAAACGCGTTCATACCTATAATCCCGTCAATGGGTGATGTGAAAGACTCCGTGGCAGTGGTTGTAGTGCTCAGCACCGCCGGACATGCGTAGCCACATCGGACACCGCCGTATTCCACCGTGCCAATATAGCCGCTTTTTGCCTTCACATACCCAAGCTCTGGCAGACTGGAGGCCCATGAGAACCAGCGCCAGCCATCAGACCAAACGGGCCGACTGTTGTTGGTCCAGAGAATAGACGGCATCCAGCTGTCATAATCCATTGAGTAGAAGGTACATGCAGATCCGAGATTCTTGAGATTGTTGAGGCAGTGGATCTGTTTTGCCATGTCCCTTGCTTTTTTAAGTGCAGGCAACAACATCGCCATGAGGATGGAGATGATTGCAATCACCACGAGCAATTCGATCAAGGTGAACTTGATCGAATGTGCTCTCGTCTTCGTTTGAATCGCAATGCGATTCAGAACTACGCCGGGCGCAGCCACAAGGAGTTCTACTAAAGTGAAGGGCATGCCAAAAGGAAACTTGCGGTTACGATTATCTTTAGCTTTCAGTTGATCTCTTATTCTTTTTGGGCTCATTTCAAGATCTCCCTTCATTGAATTGCTATTTTAAAATCCTTATGTTTTCTCATTGTCTATATTTTACTGTGGATATCTGCAGAATGAAATGGACGAAAGCACCTTTTATGTGTACGTTTGTAACATTCAACTCTAATTTAATCGTGTATTGAATCAGCTCACTGGAATTTCATCCGCGATCTACCGACCAGCGTTCCGCATTTTCCAATAATTCCTTTGCCTCATCTTCCGATTCCGCAGAGGTCTGAATATACAAGCCCCTAGCCGAGAGGGTTTCAAGCGCCGCCCGGACATCTCCTATTGGCAGTGAGATCCAGAGGTTACGTCTGGCTTTCTGGACTTTTTTCAGCGTGTCCATATATGCCAGTGCGTTCGGCTTGCCCGCTCCCGGAAGAATCTGGTACGCCTGGACGCGCGGCAATTCAATCAATGCGTCGACATGCACAAAATTATTCACGCCATCGACATGGTAGACGCAATGCGTCAGGAACTGGGATTGTTTTTCAATCACCGGCAAAAATAAATCCCGATACATTTGCGGAGAGATATTGTAGGCGAAATCATTCTGCGCCGCGTAGAATTTGCCAGGCGACCAGAGATCGAACCAGCAGGTGGAGCCTTCGTCCGCCTCATGGATGATTTCATAAAGCGTGTCGTAATGTTTGCACCACATATCCATTAAAAACTCTTCAGCGGCACGCACCTGCGAGGGACGTTCGATGCAGTCAAAGAGCAGCTGCTCCGTGCCGCGCAAGGCCGCCAGTGTGTCGCCGCAGCCTCCG
>CAIQLG010000099.1 GCA_903872565.1 uncultured Lentisphaerota bacterium
GATGTCTTCGCTATTGGCAACGCATCGTCCCATGGCCCGGTCCGCTGCCTGTTTGCGAATGCGGACAAGACCCGCCTCTGGGGCACTGCGGGCGACGAGGAGGACCTTGGCACAGTGTTCTACTATGACGACAAGGTCGGATTGAGGCAGCTAGGATTTCTCATGTACAACATGCATGGCTATTTTGACGGCCCGTCCGCAAGCAATATTTTGTCAAGCATCGTGGTCAGCAATGATGGGAAGTTCGCCGCAGTAGGTGGTGCCGACCGCATTGGGGCGGTCCATATTGCGTCTCTCAAGTAAAACCGCCTTCAAAGGCATGATTGTAATATTCTTAAACAAAAGGAGAAGTTTGAAATGCGCATAGATGCACATGTCCATGGAATGCACGCTGAGAAGGGTCCGGATGGAAGGCTGGTCCCGCCGCTGATGCCGGCCTGGAGGAACACCGACATGACCCCCGCCGAGCAGGTCAGGCGTTTGAATGGAATGGGTGTCGGAAGGGCTTTGCTGCTTGATCCGGCAGAGATAACGTTCGAGCTGCACAGGATTTTCGGCGACTTCGTGATTCCATGCCCGCAGGTCGACCTGGACAATGCCTCCCCTGGAGACATCTCGGAACTGCTGGGTAAGGGTGCGATCGGCATAAAATTCATAGCGCCGATGCACCCCTATGGCGACGACCGGTACCTGCCTATATATGAAGCCGTCAGGGACCACAGGGCCCTTGCCGTCTTCCATACAGGGTTCCTCATGCATGGCTTCTTCGATCCTGGCGAGCTGATTCCGCGCAACAACTGGGTTAATATAAGCAACATGAGGCCTGCCGAGCTGGACCGTATAAACCGGGCCCTCCCAGATCTGAAGATCCTCATGGCCCATTTCGGCAATCCATGGTGGGAGGAGGCATGGAAGATGATCGCAAGCAACAAGAACATCTACGCCGACCTGTCCGGGGGGACAGCCTACACGAAGTCAATGAACATGTGGAAGGAGCTTTTTGCGCCAAACGGAAGACTTGACGTAAAGGTCGTCTCCAAGCTGTGCTATGCGTCGGATGCTTCTTTGTTTTCCCCGGGACAATTTGAATTCCAGGAGCTGTCTGAGTTCTATGACAGGCTCTATGATACCCTGAAGCTAACTGATGAATTGAAGACTCTGATCGATTACGGGAACATCGATATGCTGGTAAGGAAATAAAAATTAAGAAAAGAGAGCGTTATGAGCATTGCAAATATATCCTTCGCCATATAGATTGTACATAAGAAAAAGGCAGTAGCCACGATTGTTTCAACAGACTCTTTAGAGCGAAAAACGTCCATTCAGAGAAAAACAAGACTATCTGAAAAAGGAAAGGAGGAAGTTGAGAAAATGAATAATTCTTCATCCGAACATCAGCGAATAGAAATGCACGGGGAAAGCTTACCGCAGGCAGGCGTGAGTGCAAGGTTCACGCACGGCTTGGCCCATGAAATAAAGCCGAGAACTTGCACTGCAAGACGAGGCTTATTCACTTTAATCGAACTCCTTGTGGTGATTGCAATCATCTCCATCCTCATGGCGATGTTGTTGCCTGCACTTAAAAAAGCAAGGGACATGGCAAAGCAGATCTGCTGTCTCAATAATCTCAAGAATCTCGGATCTGCATGCACCATGTACTCTATGGATTATAACAGCTGGCTGCCGGCATCAGTTTGGCAGCCGACGACCGACCCGGCGACCCGATGGTTCGAGTGGGACTGGAGTTTGCCGCCGCTTGGGTATGTGAAAGCCAAAAGCGGCTACATCAGCACGGTGAATAGTGGGGGGGGTACGGTGTGACTATGCCTGCCCAGAGGTGTTTAAAGGGGACAGCAGGTTCCCCACCATCAACTACACAATTGCCATGAACCACTACA
>CAIQLG010000100.1 GCA_903872565.1 uncultured Lentisphaerota bacterium
GATGCTTGTCCACTTGAATGACGCGGAGTTCATCTACCCTGGCACGGAGTTGCGAATGGTCTACAAGATGCTCGCACCGGCATCGTCCGGTGACTGAAAACCATACAACCTCTTTTTCCACGAATCAAGAAGTCTGAAGTTGCGAATCGGTGTCGATGCCACCCTGGACATTCCGGGCCCGCATGGGATCTGCAATGTGGTCGGACGGAAAGAGGTCATGAAGGCGCATCCGGAGTTTTACGCCAACCATCAGACACCGGCATTCCCAGACGGGTTTTTCGTTTCCTGCTTCTCGTCTCCGGAACTGGTCGCGGAAACGGTGAAGTACGCGCGCGCCGTGTTCGATATTTATCCGGACCTGAAGTATCTCTCCATCATGCCGAACGACGGCTATTGGTCAGGCAATATGTGCCAGTGCGACCTGTGCAAGGGCAAACTCACGCCAGAGCGGGGCGGGTTGGGGAAGATGTCGGATTATGTCTGCGATTTTACCGAGCGCGTGGCGCGGGAGTTGTACAAGACGCATCCGGACAGGACAGTGATCAGCAATGCGTATGGCGAGTATATGATGCCGCCGGCAAAGATCGCCAAGTTCAGCCCGAATGTGATGATCGGGATTGTCATGCCAAGTGATTATTTCACCGATCCAGAAAGACATTCCCAATGCCTCGATATCCGCAAGGGGTGGCTGACCAAGCTGGCACCGGGGAATGTTTATGTCTACCGCTATTATCTCACCAGCGATCCCACCTATGGAAAACGAGGTTTGCCGAGTTATCTCCCACATAAAATCGCCGCGGATCTGCATGCGTTGAAAGGGCTCACGCAGGGTGAATATATCGAACTGGCCTGGGATGTGTCCAGATTCGAACATCTGAATGCGTACGTGACGAGCCGCTGTTACTGGGACGCGGATCAGGACATCGAAGCCCTGCTGGACGAGTACTACGAGAAGTTCTACGGCCCGGCGGCGAAGGAGATGAAGGCCTTCATCGAGTATTCAGAGGAGAACTGGTCGTGCATGGACAAGGAGGCGGCTCCCGTCGCCCGGGCGCTGGATCTGCTGGCCGTCGCGCGGAAGGCCGCCGGAGACACGGTGTACGGCAAACGCATCGGGCTCGTGGAGGACTACTGCCTGGTGCCGATGACGCAAGTGCGCGACCGGCTGGCCAGAGCGAGGGACAAGAACCTCCCGGCAGTGAGCATATTTGAGTGGTGGAACTATGGGAACGGGTATAAGAAGTCGGACATCAAGATTGACGGCAAGTTCGACGACAAGTTATGGAAGGGCGCCTACTGGGGTTCCAGGGGCAACTTGAGCGAAGTGGAGACGGGCAGAAGTCCTTACACGATGAGTACCTCCTTCACTGTGGGCTGGGCCGACAACGCCCTTTACCTTGCGATCCACTGCGAGGAATGCGACACGAAGGGGCTGAAGCTTGGCACGGCCAGGAACGATGACATGGCCCTTTACGATGGCGATTTTGTCGAACTGCTGCTCGAGACACAGGCACATTCCTACTACCGCATCGCCATCGCCCCCAACGGCGCGATGGTTGATGCCGACATGGCAAATGGAACCCCCGATCTGCGCTGGTCTTCGAAGGCGGAGGTGGCCACCTATGTGGGCGACGGGTTCTGGAACGTGGAGGCGCGTATCCCGATGGAATGGGACGCGGCCAACAAAGCGGCGGACCCGCTCAGTGGCGTGGTCGGCAACAAGCCGATCGCTCCGTGTGCCTTTAGTTTTAATCTGTGCCGCCAGCGAGTCCGGGACCGAGGAACCGAACGCTCCGCGTTTTCGCCGACCGGCAAGCCCGGCTTTTACGAGCCTGCGAAATTCGGGACATTGACGGCAACCCAACAAAACTGAATATGCATGAAGTGAATATATATGGGGGCCGGAGTTGGCAACCAATAAGGAGATCCGACATGAGAAATAGCACAGTATCATATTGGGAACGTATCACGAAAACATCTATAATTATTATTGGCATCGTGTCGGCGTGCGCTGTATCGGCATGGGGCGATTATCTGTCCGACCGCAAGGAGGCCCAGAAACTGGCCGGCGGCGGAACGAATGAAGCTGCGCTGGCCATGTTCGTTGGAATGGCGGCAAACACATCGAGCGATGCGCAGAAATCAGACGCTTTGGAGCAGGCCGCGATGCTCGCGCATACCATGAAGCAGGACGACAAGGCCATGGAGTTGGCCCGGCAGATCCCCCTGGCACCATTATCGAAAACCGTGCAGATGCGACTCATGAACGAGGCGCACAAATTGCGGGAAATCGTTGATGCGTTCAAGGACGAGAATATCGACGCATGGCCGGAAAGCATAGCCGCTGAGGCTTATCATCTGCGTGGCAAGGCGTATATTCAAATCAAAGACGGCAAAGCCGCAGCGGCGGATCTTCAAAAAGCTATCGGATTGACCAGTGCGGGATATCTTCTAACCGCGTTGGCGGACACCTGTGTGCTCCTGCTCAAGGATGATGAACTTGGATTGGAGGCGTATCGCCGGGCTTTGCAATTTCAGACTTCCTGATCCGCCCTAATTCTGTATTCTGTGTAACTACCTTAAATTCAATCTGTTAATTCCAGTTCTGGCGTGTCAGCTCTTTTTTGCAAGTGGAAAAAAGGGATGTACCTTTCCTTAAAAAAACAA
>CAIQLG010000101.1 GCA_903872565.1 uncultured Lentisphaerota bacterium
AGTCTGGCAATGAAGTAAAAAAGCCGGTCTGGAGACCGGCGCTCCATAAAACAAAAGGAACGCCAGACTCCAGTCTGGCAATTAAGTAGAATCATGCCGGTCTGGAGACCGGCGATCCATAAAACAAAAGGAACGCCAGACTCCAGTCTGGCAGTAAGATAAAAAAGCCGGTCTGGAGACCGGCACTCCATAAATAACATATAAAAGAAGGATTCATTATGAGAAAAAAATTGCTTTGCAGTTCGATTGCATCGGTTGTCGTCTTCATGTTTTTCCCTGTTTTCCAAATGCTGGATGTTTCCGCCGACGATAAGACGGCCTCCAAGCTCGACAACCTCTACAACGAGAAAAAAGACAAGGAGGAACAGCAGAAGCTAGACCTGATGATAAAGAAGCTGTACGGCGAGGACAAGCCTGCGGCGGAAAAGCCGAAGAAGGATTCCGCGCAACTAAAAAAGGAGTCCGCCGCCAGGGAATACTATCCGTCGGAAGTGTTCAAGCTGACCAGGGAGAGCATCGTGATCGTGGTCAATCCCCAGGGCTGGGGCAGCGGATTCGGCATCCGCCGCAACGGCTATATCATCACGAACAAGCATGTGGTGTGCGACATGAAGACTGGCACTCCTTTCAGCAAGATAGCAGTTACACATCCCGACTGGAACCGTGAGGTCCGTATGGCGAAGATAATCCAGATTTCAAAAGACAAGGATCTCGCCTTGATAAAGATAGAGAAGAGCCTGCCCAGGACCCTTCAACTCGGCCAGACGAAGACTCTCCTTGTAGGCGACAAGGTTTTCGCTCTCGGGAATCCGGGATCGGGAGCGCCGGATGAAGTCGGCCCCATCCTAACGCTGACATTCACGGAGGGAATAGTGAGCGGCAAGGACAGACAGTGCCTCGGGAACAATTGTCTTCAGACGACCGCCACGATAAATCCCGGCAACAGCGGAGGGCCGCTTCTCGACGAAAACGCATTTGTGGTGGGTGTGAACACGTTCGGCCTGACGGGACTGGAAAACACCTTTCTCGCAATTACCGTCGAAGAGATAAAGAAAGAATTCAAGAAATATACGATGAGTGACGAATGAGAAAAGTCGAATGGTTTTGTGAATATTTACATTCAAATTTTGGAAATATCTAGGAGAAACACATGCCAGTCAAATTTATTCATTCCCGCAAATTGGTATTGGAACCGCAAAAAGGATCGCCGTGGGCGGAGGAGATGGTGCTCAATCCGGCGGTCGTCGAAGATCCGAAGACAGGTCGCATTCACATGATGTTCCGCGCTACAGGCCCCTGGCCATCCAGGCAGATTCCAGGACGCCCAATGCCGTATCCGATTTTTCTGGGCTATGCTTACAGCGACGACAATGGAACCAGCTGGACTCCGGATTTCTCACGTCCCGCCCTTGCTCCGGCTCTCAATTATGAGATCAATGACATATACATCCGCAACTGCGATGGTGAAAAAGTGGTCAACCACGCAAACGGCTGCATAGAGGATCCCCGGCTGTTCTTCCTCGAAGGGCAGTGCTACGTGATCGTCGCCTGCCGCATGATGCCGCCGGGCCCGTACTGGATCAACGACGTGCCAACGCAGTGCGCGCCAGACTGGATCAGGACTCCGGAGAATCCTTTTGGCAGGGCCGCATCGGGAAACGTGACCGTTAACGTTATGTACAAAGTTGACCTGCAACGACTTGCGGATAAAGACTATGGAAATGCGTTCAAATATGTAACTCATCTGACAGATCCAAAATATGGCGAAAACCGCGATGTCCTGCTGTTTCCTGAAAAACTTGTCGTGGACGGACGACGGCAATATGTGTGCCTGCATCGTCCTAGATAGTGCTTGAACGAAACGGCATATTCTCAAAAAAACATCCATGCAATAGACCGGATTTTGCTCCAACTTCAAGTGCGAATCCATATGCTTCCGCCAGTTCTCAAATTTTATCATCAGGGTACCAATGCTAAGAAAAATAGA
>CAIQLG010000102.1 GCA_903872565.1 uncultured Lentisphaerota bacterium
ACTTGAATGACGCGGAGTTCATCTACCCTGGCACGGAGTTGCGAATGGTCTACAAGATGCTCGCACCGGCATCGTCCGGTGACTGAAAACCATACAACCTCTTTTTCCACGAATCAAGAAGTCTGAATTTAAGATTGTTCTTCTCTAAAATATATTTGACAAACACAGCGATTTGTTCATTACTCAAACCATCCAAGTTTATTTTGCAACTCATATTACTTAATATTCTCCGTGAAGTCTCATCTGATATGGCAAAATTCAATAATTGGTATTCTGAGCACATATTAATAATACCAACTAATCCGTTTGAACTCATTGTCAAACACTTCTCTCTCTCTAAAATTTGAGACTTTGCCTCATAACATATAACATTCTGGATATCATTTTTGTCTATTTTTCCACCAGATTTATTCTTTACTTCGTAATAGGGGTATTCGTCTATTGTCACTCCTTCAAGTTCCAAGAAATTTTCCCCGGGACAGAATTTGAATCTCATTTCTCCTTGGTGAGAGTTTATGAGAACTAAATCCATTTTGTTGTCATGCCCGATTAATTTGCTGATAGAGGTTCTAATTTTATCAATCCGTTCAGCATCTGGAACTGCTGTTTTTTCTTCCAATGGAAGAAGCGAAGTACTGTAATCACTGTCGTTAGCAAATTCATTTGCTGGTTTAGGAAGAATATCATCGAGATTAAATTTTTTAGCTAATATATAGACATTATTTCCTTTTTTGTTTTTCAAAGATAGGTCTGGATTATACTTAAGGAGAAGTTCGACCATTTGTCTGTTCTTGTCACGTACAGCCAGCATGATGGGGGTTCTCCCCATAGAATCGCTGGTGTTTATATCCGCACCTTCCTTTAAAAGATTCTCGACAGTGCTATATTCACTTTTTTTAATAGCCCTAAAAAGCAACTTGTTGGTATCTGTCGTTTCAATGGTTTCTGATGGCTCCTGATTTTCATTTTCTTTCTTACTTATATAAGGTCTATCTGATTCATCTATTTTTCCGCTTTCTTCAAAGGATTTGTTTTCATCAATAACATCATAATTCTTATCATCTACATTAACAATTTTTACCTTATTTTTCTCAAGAACCAATTTAAGGAAATTCAATAAATTATCCGGGTTCAAATTATTTATCTGGTATAGATTTTTCTGAGATTTTTCAAGAATACATGAGGTGTAGGGATCAATACTGAAATCAACACCAGTTTTTCCCTCAATCATTTGTATCAGGTCCATCAAAGTTCCATATAAGATTTTAGATGAGTCATATGAAATTTCTTTTCCATGCCAGTAATAATCCAGCTTCAAAACTTCTATTATGTCCTTTTCTAGAACTTGATCGTATCTTACGAAATAGATCTTGGATGATTTAATGGTTTCACCAGCGAAATCTATCTCCTCCATAGGATTCGAAGACCCGAAACCTACATATTTTAAGGAAAAGGGCAAAAATAAAATGTATTCCAGGTTTTCAGGAGTTTCCTCCGGATGGCATAAAATCACTATATTTTTAAGATCATTTATGAATTTATCAGCATAATTGACATCTTTAGGGTTGGTGTCAATGTTTTTTACCACAGAATCTTTAGTAATAATAGACACATTCCCGTTATCATCGCTTAAAAACACTGTTTTTGCAGCGTAGAGGACAATAACGGCAAGCATTGCAATTATTGCAATCTTAAGAATTTTTTCGAGTTTTTCCATCTTCTATTTTTGTTCATTGACGTAGTAGCGTTCGAGGTGATATTTGGAGAAGAAGATTTTCTTTTTAACTGGCTTCAGGCGTTTTGCGATTTTTTCGACAAGTTCCCTTGGTGCATTGATCTGGTCGATCTTGCAAAGTTCAATTATGAGTTCCCTTGGGTCAACGCAATAATGGTTGGAGAATTCCCTTATGAGTGGCATATAGCTCGAATGGAAAAGGGCATACCCTGAAACAAGATCAATTGGGTTTAGACCCATTTGGACAAGCATCGGTTGGACTGTGTCAAAGCCAAGATCAAGAATCTTAAAAAGGTCTATTCCGTGTTCATAACCGGATCTTGAAAGTACCATTGCCATTTGTTCGGTCGAGGCGTTTCCAGCGCTTCTTCCAAGCCCCTGAAGAGACGTATCAACAAATTTGACTCCATTTTTAACTGCAATGAGCGAATTTGATACTGCAAGTCCGAGGTTGTTATGGGCATGGTATCCGAGTTCTACGTCACAATTGTCTTGTATGGCCTTTATATAGTTTTCGAGCTCACACGGCAACATTCCGCCAGCAGAATCCACAATATAGACCATATCTACTCCGTAGGACTTCGAGATCTTTGTTTTTTCGGCAAGTTTTTTGGGACTTAGCGCATATGATTTCATATAGTTGGCACATACGAACATACCATATTTTTTCGCCTTTTTAATAAAATCCTTGCTCGGTTCAATCTCTGTTACATTTGTTCCCACCCTGACAAATTTCATTCCGCAATCGTGAGCTAAGTCGAGGTCGGAAAGCTTGGCAAAACCTGGAATGCAGAACATTCCTATTTTCGCATTTTTTACGCTCGGAACTGCGACCTTGAGGTATTCCTCATCGGTAGCGGCGGCAGCATATTCTCCTCCCTTGCGGTAGGCACCGAGTCCTTGACCGTGTCCGATTTCTATGAATTTGAGTCCGGCATCATCGAGTTTTTCGGCAAGATATGCGGTTTCCAGCATCGAAAATTGGAAGCGGTTCACATAGCTTCCATCCCGCAGAGTTGTTTCAAGAATTGTAATTTTTTTTGACATCCATAATTTCCTTTTGATTGTATTTAAAGTAGAGCGGGCTATTCAGCCTGTTTTTTGAAGATTACTTGTAATGCGTAAGTGTCTTCCGGCAAATGGCCTTTTTGGAGGGACGGCTTCCACGCCGTCCGCTTGGGTCGGGGTGGAACCCGACCCTCCACCAATATCGGAAAAACATTAAACTGACGCATTACGATTATTTTTTCAGGAGGCCTTTTTCCTCGAGGATTTTGACAGTGTCAAGGAGGTCGCTGATGCAAAAACCAGTTTTTTCAGCAATGTCTACGAGAGAGTGTTGTCCATCCGAGAAATTAAGAATCGAGAGGACTTTTTTTATGTACTTACTTCCGTCCATCTGTGCGCCAAGAGTGGAGTAAAGTCCATATTTTGAGAGGAATGGTTCGCAAAATGGGTTTGTGTTCAAATATTTGAAGTCGGCTTCAAACGCCTCGATAATTTTTGTATAAATGTCGAAGGTTTGATTAAGGCCTTCTTCGGTTACAAAGTCGAGATTGTCCTGGGAGGAATGATATTTCGGAAGTCCGTAAAATGATCTCATAAGCGAGCCGGCCGGGATGTTGAAACCTGGAGAGGAGTATTGTCTTTCATCGCTACCTGGCAGGAAAAAGTCGTGCATGTGGTGTTTGAATCCACTATGCTTAAGAATATTTTCTGCAATTCTGTCAAGGCTGTGCGTTCCTTGTCTGGTTTTTTTATAGTTGAAATCTCCAGGGTCGCCAACGCAGGTAAGAACCATTCCGCAGAAGGTGCTTTTCTTCAACATCTCTCCGTATTTGCTCAGATATGCGATGGCACCGATGGTTTCAGGGACAAAGATAAATCTATAGCTGTAATAATTGTCTTTCCTATTCTTCAGATATTCATAAAGTTTTGTCGTCATCACTACCCCAGAAATGGAGTCGTCCGCCATTGACGGATGACAGACATAGCAGGAAAAGAAGATTTCCTTTTCAGTTTTTCCTTTTATGAATGCTTCGGCAAGCGTCAGAGAACCAGGCTTGAGGCTTGAATCAATGTGAACCTGATATTTCCCTTCCTTGAGTGTTTCAAACTGCCTGTGGCTCATGCAGAACCCCCAGCGTTTTTCATAGTAGCTTGTGCGGTATGGAATGGCATCCGGGCGTTCCGGATCGGTATAAATGTGTTTTTTCAGATCTTCAAGGGTTATTTCACCCGAATATGGAATGCTGTATCCTAGAATATGCAGATTGTGTTCGGAAAAATCAACAATTTTATTTCCATTCCAATCTTTTATCCAGGCAGATTTTATATTCCACTCATCAGGAATTACCCAGTCGAAGCATTTTGTTCCGGAGGAAAATTCCTGTACTTCGAGTGGAATATGCTTTTTCAGAATTTCAAAAGTCTGTCGAACACCGTTTCCAGTTAAACTGCGGCATATTGGGAAGAGTTCTTTGAGAAGATCATACATTTTTATCATTTTGTAGCTTCCATTTGTTAGAAGTAGTTCATTTCATACACTACCAATATTATTTGTTGGTGAAAATTATAAGGCGAATTTTTTTATCAATTCATAGCTTATGTTGTTTTTTGACTTTTCAACTGCCTTGGCGATTTCCGCAGAATCATAGTCCAGCTTGCCACCATCTTGAAGTTTCATATTTACAATGGCACATCTTTGTTTGAGCAGGGGATAGACCGAAGGATGCCAGTAATTTGTCTTCAAATCCATTAGGACAACTGGTCGGTTGGTCATCAAAGTATAGCCAAAAGTGGTCGAATATGGCACTCCGAAAAATACACAGTCTGCTTTTCTCCATACATTCTCAAATTTTTCAGTAATGATTTCATCGCAGAAAGGTGCATATAGATCGCGGGTCTGCGACAACGTATCGGGATGTGCCTTGTATATGATATAATATCCGGCTTTTTTCAGATCCTTCATTATTCTAATCTCAAGGCTGACATATGTCATTGTGTTAATCTCTGCGGAATACGAATAATTATTGTAATCCGTTGGGAACCCCACATACATCACTTTTTTTATTTCCTTTACAGAATCTGCTTTTTGAAATTCTTTGAAAATGGGATTGTAGATGGAATTTTTATATGTGGCGAACTCAATATTGTTCCTGAATCCAAATTTAAAATCTTTTTGCGCATATTCGAGAAGCCTTTTTTCCCCTTCTGATGCGACGATGAAGCGGTCATATATTTGGAACGCCCCATTTAGTATGTCGCCAGGCACATAGGCGTAAGGGTAGATGTTGCCATGTGAAAACCCCACAACTTTTCCCCCGAGCGTATTCCAGGCGGATGCGAAAATTCTGTGATGGACATTTCCTATGTGAGTAACAAGGAGTTCTTCCTTAATACTCCATGATTTTATTCTTTTTTGGCAAGTTTTGAGAGCCTTTAAGGAGTTTGAGAGAAGTTCTAAAAACTGATCTTTAAAACTTTGATCTAGCAGTCCATCTGTCAGAGAACATCTTGCTGAAAGTTTTTCAAAAAATGAATTGGAAAAGGATTCTATTTTGGATCTGTCACTTTCCTGTAGCCGATATTTGCTAGATCCCATAAAGAAAAGCAGCGGTCTTAGACAAACTGGATGAACAGTGGCTTCGTGGACATACTGAATAAGTTCCTTCTGACTCCTGTCTCCGATAATGTAATGTCTGTAATTTACCATGCCCGGGAAAAAGGCGCAAAACATGCAAGCCCTCCCAAAATTTGTTCTTACAGCCCTCCATCGCTCCCTTAGCCTGTCAATCCCTTTAAGTTCAAATATGTCAGTATCGATGGAAATTTTACGTTTTTTAACATCCAAGATTTCTTCTATTTTGACAGGTTCTTTGCCGGCAACATATTCATAGCCATTCTCCCTGATCTTCTTAAGTGAAACAATTTCATATAGGTGCTGGGTTATCTGAGGTATGACCTTATAGTTTGAAACAGCAGAATAATATATTTCAGGATCTATGTGACGCGACGGAAGAGCTTCAATGAACGATTCGAAAACCGAAGCATAAAGTTTCTGATACTCTCCGCAAGGAATGTTTGGAGGAAAACTGTCAATCCATTTTTGCGGACCGATAAGCCTTACGCCAGGAATGTCAACAGGATAAAATTTTTCTGAACTCATATATTTTCAGGGACGTTTAGGTGGATTAGGGTTGCGATATATGTAAAGTGTGAATTCATAAAGGGGGTAATTATGGCAGAGTGTAACCCATCTTGATAATTTCATCGCCATTTTTACCGCCTCTTCCGGAGAATAGTGAAAATCCTTGTCCATCTCATAATCAACATATTTAGAGAGAAAATTGACCACCAGTCCTTCCGTGCAAAGATTGAACATTGTCTTTACCATATTTTCAAGATATTCGAGATGATTAGGACCGGTCTTGAAATTAAGAACTCCGGATGCTAAGACGTAGTCGAATTTCCTTTCAGGAGGATTTTCCAAGATGTTCCGCACTTCGAATGAGCCCTCTGGAAACTGTTTTTTCGCCTCTCCAATCAGTGTTGGACAAATGTCTATGCCATAATAATCAACATTACCGAATCTGTTTTTTAGATAGGGATAGAAATCACCAAAACCACAGCCGATGTCGCAAATTGACTTGTCTGCGAGATTCGCAATGTCTGCCAGAACTTTGAAGCGCAATATTTGAGTCTCAACGCTTCCCCAGCCAAGCGTTTTATAACTATAGCCGTGTTCTTTGAATCTCTCCTCGTAGTGCTTGTAAAGATCTTTAGTTTTCATTTCTTCCATTTTTCAGAAAATTGATGATACTATACACTCTTATTCCGAATTATCCTTCGTGTAAATCAGTGAAATTCGTATCTAAATGTTTTTCGAGGCGAAATCCCAGTCAAGAAGCTTTTCTATTATGGCATTGACATAGTCTGCCCGGCGGTTCTGGTAATCGAGGTAATATGCGTGTTCCCAAACATCAATCATAAGTAGAGGTTTCAGCCCTACCGTGGTAGGGCTGTCCGCATTTCCTGTTTTAACTATTTTTAGTTTGTCACCATCTTTTACAAGCCATCCCCAGCCACTTCCGAACTGGGAAATTACTGTACTCGCAAATTCTTTCTTAAATGCGTCAAAACTTCCAAAGGATTTTTCAATCATATCCTTGATTTTTCCTGAAGGTTCACCTCCACCTTTAGTATTCAGACTTTTCCAGTAGAAATTATGATTCCACACCTGCGCCGCATTATTGAAAATTGATGTCTTATCGGCTTTCCCAACCGTTTCACTGACTATTTTTTCAAGTGGCATACCGGCAAATTCTGTTCCTGCAATAAGCCTGTTGAGATTGTCAACATATCCTTTGTGATGCTTGCCATAGTGAAAACTTATCGTTTTTGCCGATATTACTGGATCAAGAGCATCTTCCGGATAAGGAAGTGGTGGAAGCTCTATCGAAGAAACTTCCTTTTGGGATTGGCCATAGCCTGGTAAGGCAGCGGCAATAGCAAATGCTCCGGCAGTGGCAATAAATTGTTTTCTTGAAATTCCCTCTGAATTACTTTTCATGTTCCTGCCCCCCCCTTGTAATTTTTTATATCTTTCAGCAAATTGAGATATTAATCCAATAATTCCAAAGAATTTTCTTCCAATATTTTACCTTTTATTTCGGGGGATAGTTTCATTTTTCTCAATTCCATCATCGATAATCGGATAGTTTTGGCATAAGGCCTGTCCGGATAATCAGTTCCCCATAAAATCTTTTTCCCTCTGCTGCTTTCAAGAACGTATTTCATGTCCTGCATTACTCTTGGACAGGCTCGATAGTAAAGCAGTGTAAATGAAATGTCCAAATAAAGGTTTGGACAACTTTTCATTATCATCATCGAGTCAACAATCTTGTGTCCACCAGCATGTGCCATAACAATTTTTGTTTCAGGACATTTGTCGGCAAGTCGTCCAAAAGCATCTGGGGTATTTCCGAGTTTAAGGTTCAATCCATCCATAAAACCGCAGATAATGACAGGAAGACCAAGCTCCCCTGCAAATTTCACAGTTTTTATGCAGTATTGAGTCTCTATATTGTACTTGTGAAGCCTTGGATGAAGTTTTATCCCTGAAACACCGTGTTCCTTTAATTTTTCTATGTTTTTGAACGTTGTATTTTCATCTGGATCAACTCCAGCAAAAAACTTGAAGAAGCCGTCATACTGCTGTAATTCTGCCAATACAGCCTCATTTTTAAATCCTTCAGAACCGTCAAACTGCCGTCCCGGCAAATTGCACAGGAAGATTGTTGCAACCTTTACAGATTTTGCCTTCTCGTGAAGTTCAGCAACTGCTCTATGTACAGTTTCAAGCTTTAAATCAAGATGACAAAGTGAATCAATCATTATTTAATATCCAATTTTAATTATTCCAGCGGCTTTGTCGGCCGTTTTGACCGCATTTTCGCGGGAGTCCGAATAAACAAGTATATGGCCTATTCTGTCAGCACCAGAAGTTAGATTTCTGGTCTTGTCTCCCGGTTTAACATATATTTCTATTTCCTCTACACCCTTCATTTTTCTGACCTCTTCAACCCTTTCTATTGATTTTACTATTCCTTCTTTACCAGCAATAAATTTAATGGCACTGGCACAGACATTAGATGGATTTATTTCAGGATTGATCCCGAAAGAAACTGCGATATTCGCATAAAGGACATCAACTCCGGTCACTTTGGGAATTATATGTGTGAAAACCTTGAAGCCAGGTCCCCTAAGACCTACCTCAACAATCCTTGGTCCATCAGGTGTAATCATTACTTCCATATGAAATGGAGTTGGATTCAATTTTAAGCTTTTCATTATATTGACGGCCATTGATTTTGTATCTGAAAGCAGGGGGTCTATATACTTTGACGGAAAAATGACGTCCGTGTCTAAAAGGTATGGGGGAGGGGTGCGGATCTTATCTGAAAGTGTAACAATATGCACAGCATCCTTCAATACAAACCCTTCAACACTTGACTCCACCCCATGCATAAAAGATTCAATAAGAACCCCACTTTTAGTGTGCCCTTTTGCACTATCATAGGCTTTGCGAACTTCGCAGTCCGAATTGACAAGCGTAACACCGCGGCTTCCAGAACTATCCATCGGTTTTACAACACATGGAAACCCGGCTTTCCCACATTTTTCGCTGCATTCCTCTAAAGAATATGCCGGAGCAAAAAATGGAACAGGAATTCCAGCTACAGAACAAATTTTTCTTAGATTGAACTTATTTAGCCCTCTGTCAACCATTTCGTGATTTAGCCCTGGAAGACTTAACTTTTCAACGACTTCTGCAACAGAATGGAGTGCCGCATCACAGCAGAAAGTCATTACGGCGTCAATTTTCTTCTTTTTCGCAAGTTCAACGACTTTTCCCACCTTTGAAAAGTCTAAAGCTTCGAATTCATTTGTGAATTTGAATCCTGGTGAGTCTGCATTGCCGTCAATTGCAATCACATGGCACCCGAGTTCTTTGGCGCGTTTTATTCCGGCGGCCTGGGCCGTACCCGCCCCAATCACAAGTAGTTTTTTGTTTTTTAAGCTCATAATTGTCATTTACCAAACTATTTTAATTCATTTAAATACTGTTATCTTTTCAATGCATTCCAATCATCTATCCCAACAGGTTCAACTGGAAACTCGTATTCTAAAACTTGTCTTTCCAACGACTTAAGTGTTTCTATAATCCGCCCTACACCTTTTCCGTCAACAAGTAGCATTGCATTTTCGGACATTTTTTTGCGAAATTCGCAGTCTTTCATCATATTTAACGCTTTTTTAACTCCATTTTCTACAAAATTCGCAAAAATACACCCATCTTGAGTTTCAATAAATTTCCCAAAAATTGCTTCATCTCCAGTTTGCGGAATAACAATTGTTGGAATACCAAGAAACATTGATTCGATAAGGGTTGTTCCAGCACCACAAATTACAAGATCTGCATTTGACATATATGTTTCAATATTTCCGACAGCCTCGATTACTTTAAAGTTATGAGGCAGAGTCCGAGATTTCTCCAAGATTTGCTTTTTAGAAGTAAAATTCACACCAATAATGGCGGTTACACGCATATTCTGGAACCATTTAGGATTTTCAAGCAGTTTCAGAGTGTTGCCAGCAGGATCGGCACCACCAAAAGTAATCAGAACATTTTCGATTGTTTCAGATATGTTTTTCTGCAAATTTCGCAATGGAAAGAATTGTTCTCTTATTATTGCGAACTCTGGACCGCTCAAGAATCTTGTTTTATTGTTTTTCTCTCGCTTGGCAAGCATTCTTTGATGGTCAAAAAGATTTATTATGGTGGTGATATTCTCATCTGCAGAATCCGAATAATCCAGGGCAGTTATTTGAGCTATTGGGTTCGAATTTCTAAAATTTGCTATGAACCCTGGATCCGGAAAAGGCATATCATAGAGGAGAAAGTCGGCAACTGGAAAAATCTCTCCGTCAGTTTGAGCTATTTCAAATGGTTTATCCTTAAAAAAATCTTTAAGTTCAGCATTTTCAGCCGTCATAAGTAGAAATTTGACGACGATTCCTTTTTTCTTCAGGAAATTAGCCACGGCAAGCGATCGAAAAAGATGGCCCATTCCGTACTTCGAGGAACCGTATGCTCTGATAAATCCAGTTTTCATTATATTAAAATATATTCTCTCACATAGACACGGAGGGCACAGAGAAAAAATTTTTATTCAGAAGATTTGTTTTTCCATCGTCTCGAATACTTTACAAGCTGTCCTTCACTATTGATTTCAATGTCGACTATACGACCAAGGTTGTGATAGGGATAATCTGCGCAAGCTTGTACCAACCAAATATTATTTATTTTTGATATAGGAAATAGAAAACCAGTATCATGTTCCGCTAAGACAAAGCTCCATTCCAGTTTTTCTTCTCTTCCTTTTTCTTCTATAACTTTTTGAGCCATTAGGCGTATCTTTGGCCATTCTGGATCATCCTTCAGTTCTTTGGTCTGGACAATAGCTGTGGAAGTGGTACAACCTATAACTAGTAAGAAGAAACAGACCATAGACATATATGTGATAAATCTCATTTCTCTATATGCCCAACAACTTAATAATGTGCAGATTTATATTATGTCTTCTGAATCAAATTCCAAGTAAGCGCTGTGCCTTTTTTTGCGTCTTTCGCAATTTTTTTGCCGAGGATTTCTTCATAATGTTTGGGAGGGAGACCGAGGCTGGGACGGATTGATCTAATATTTTCCGGAGTGAAGACTTCCCCTTTTTTCATATCTTTGACAACATATAATGAACGGCGGCCTATCAATGATTTCTTTTCATCTCCTGCTGGTCCATAATGGACTTTACCAATGGCAAGCCAGGCGCTTTTTGTGTCTTGAACAAGTGTTTTCAGTTCCTGAGGTTCCATTGAGAATGCAGAATCCGGGCCACCATCCGAACGTTTCAAGGTGAAATGTTTTTCTATTACCATCGCACCAAGGGCGACTGCGGCAATTGCCACGGCAGTCCCCATAGTATGATCTGAAATTCCTGTTTCAACTTTAAATTTTTCCCTCAAATCAGGCAAGGTTTTTAGGTTGGACTGTTCGGGACTTGCCGGATACGATGTAGTGCATTTAAGAAGGATCAAATTCTTGCAGCCGGCAGAGCACACCGCCTCCACGGCTTCCATGATTTCATTTTCAGTTGCCATACCGGTTGACATTATCACAGGCTTTCCAGTTTTTCCGACTTTTTTTATCAGGGGAATATCAACGAGTTCTGGTGATGCTATTTTGTATGCAGGAACATCAAGTTTTTCGAGAAAATCCACTGCTGTGAAATCAAAAGGTGAACTGAAGCATATCAGCCCTCTTTTTCGGCAGTGTTCCATAATCGGCTTATGCCATTCCCAAGGTGTGTAGGCCTCCTGATAAAGCTCATAAAGTGACTTCCCATACCACAAACTGCTCTTGTCACCAATAAAGAATTCATTTTCTCTACAGTCTATGGTTAAAGTATCTGCGGTATATGTTTGAAGTTTAATGGCATTTGCACCGTTTTTCGCTGCGGCATCAACAATTTGAATGGCCCGATCGAGCGATTGATTGTGATTGCCGGACATTTCCGCAATAATAAAAGGAAGATTACCGAGTCCTATTTTGACTCCTCCAATATTTATTTCTCTGTCCCTATTCATTTTTCAACTTTTCCGTGTGTATATTTAAGGACTTTAACTTTTTCTATTGTCACGAGGCCACCACAACCTGATTTTTCTAACATCTCATTTATTTTAGGTATAAAAGCTTCAATTTTTTCCTTTTTATCGGCAATTTCTACAATTATTGGCAAATCTGATGACAAATCAAGAATTTTGTTTGTCCGGATATGGCTTGATGCTCCAAACGCAAGAATTCCCCTGAAAACTGTAGCACCTGCAAGTCCAGATTTTTTTGCTTCTCGGACTATTGCTTCAAACATTGAAAGATGTCCACATTTGTCATCTTCGCCTAAGAAAATGCGAAGGAGTTCAGCATCTGAATTGGTTTCCATAAGTTTCACCCTCCAATTTTTGCTTTTAAAATAAAATATCCAAGATAAAAAGCCAGGAATGAACCTGTGAGTGTTCCAGCAAAATACAAAAACGCATAAAAATGTTCTCCAAGACGCATAAATTCCGCCATTTCATACACAAAGGAGGACATAGTAGTAAATCCTCCGCAGAATCCCACCGCGATTGCAAGCCTCATCTGAGGTGAAATATTATGTTCAGTACTGACAAGTTGAGAGAGCAGACCAATTACAAAACAGCCTAAAATGTTTACAGCCACAGTGCCAAGTGGAAATGTCAATGATAGATTGCGGAATCCCAATGTCAATAGATAACGGGCTACACAACCAAAAAATCCGGCACTTCCAACAATTAGGCAGTCTGTAAAAACTTTCATTTTAAGATATTAATCTTTATAAGTTTTAAAGATAAGTTCTGCAAGCCTCCAATCGTTTTCCGTATCAATATCGATTGCAGAGTTTTCAGGAATAATTATTGCCCCAGTATTGTCTGTCAGACATTTTTTATTTTCCAAGAAGCTTTTAGTCCGCATCCAATAAAAAAGGCCAGCATCGTGATATGATGGCTCCAAGTCTTGAGTTCGCTTCGAAAAATTTTCCGGCCAGAACATCGTCAATTTGCCGTCATTCACCTTAAATGCCCTCTGTATTGGAGGATTAAACCTGACGACTGGTATGACGGAGTCGAATTCTCCATTATTTAGGATTTTAAACGACTCTGAAAGCATTTCTTCCGAGATAAATGGGGCGGCCGGGAATATACAGCAGAGAAATTCGAATGATTGTCCTATCTTTTCATACTCCTGAAGAACTTCCATTATGACTTCATTTATGACGGCATGGTCGTGCGATGTCTCTTTAGAACGCATAAAGGGAACTTGAGCCCCTGCGGATTTTGCGAAATTTGCAATTTCCTGGTCGTCGGTTGACACCATCACTTCTTCGAATACATCAGACCTCAAAGCCGCATCAATGGAATATTTGATAATTGGCTGCCTGACAAATTCGCGAATGTTTTTACGTGGGATTCTCTTACTTCCGCCTCTGGCGGGAATCAGAGCTAAAGCTTGGGTTTTCGTGGCACTCTCCTTTTGTTATAAGTAGTTTTTTTCTCTTTAATTTCATTTCCGCGGGTAATTTTCTTTTCCTCTGTAGTTTAATACGGTATTTCTTGATTTTCTGATAAAAATCATAAAGTTGGGCAAGATCCCATATAGTTTTTTCATTTTTTGTCATTTTCCTTCAATTTTTTGATATCAACTTTATCCTGATCAGAATTTCTTGCCTTTTTTAATTTAACAAGGTCTTTACTTGATGCGATTTTGACATCTCCTACATAGGATTTTCCCAAAATCGTATTCTTCATTATTTTTTTTGTGTGAAATATTTGACATTTGGGAGTGTTTCAAAGTCTTTGTCCTGAGTCCAAAGAAGGGCATCAAATTTTACGGCGGTTGCATAGATTATGCTGTCAGCCATTGGAATCTCATATTTCAAGCTGATTTTAGCAGCCGCAATAGAAAGAGATGCATCAAGTTCTATTAACTGGCCTTTTTGCATCAAGGCAAATGTTTGCATGGCGTAATTTTCGCCTTTCTGCCTATACACGGATCTGAAGACTTCATATATTGTTATTGCCGGGACAATAAGATTATCTGCATCAGATAGGGGTTCTATGAAAAGATTTGCATTAGTCCCATCTGACAGGAACTCCAACCAAGCGGAAGAATCAACCACATTCATGTTCTGTCAGGTTCTCTTATTATATTTGTATCAATCCCTCTGAGGAATCCTCTCATCTCAGAAATTTCTCGGCAAGGGATATACTCAACCCTTCCTTCGTATTCAATAACTTGCATTTTTTGTCCAGGCTTAAGATGCAAAGAATTTCTTATGGCAAGTGGTATCACAATTTGATATTTTGGAGAAACAGTTACTTGTTGCATATAAATATAGTTCCTTTTTGATTATATATTACGATAACACTTATAGTATTTCATTTCAATATGTGATATTATGATATTTTATCGATACTAGAATTGTAATACTAATGTTAAACTTTTATTTTTTTTGCGAGCCAGGCGATTCGTTTGCCGAGGTCGGCCATATTTTCCATTGCTTCCTTGTCATTTTCGACTTCGCCTTTTTCCCTGCCCAGCCCGAAATTCCAGTATGTTGAGCCGACAATTATCATACTGCTTATCTGGAACAGATGGTTCATTGTGTCGAAGGTATGTGTAGCACCGCCTCGGCGGACGGCTACAACTGCTACTCCAATTTTATTTTGCAACAGATTACCGCCCATTCTTGAAACAAAGCCAAGCCTATCAATCAAAGCCTTCATTTCGGCTGATACGTCGGTAAAGTAGGTTGGACTTCCTAATATTATGATGTCGGCTTCAAGCGCCTTTTTGATGTATTTGTTCATATCATCCGATTCAATGGCGCATTGTTTGTTTTTCCTTTCCACACATTTCATACACGCCACACATCCACGTAATGCTTTCCCTCCGATTTGGACAATCTCGGTATCTATTCCTTCTGCTTCGAGTTCTGCAAGAACCTTTTTAATCAAAATTTCCGTGTTTCCGCCTTTCCGCGGACTTCCATTAAATGCTACAGCGTTCATAAATACCTCATGATAAAATTCATCTATACACCAAATATTTTTCTGCCTTCTGCGAAGACAGCCACAGGATATGATGACATTTCGAAGGGGTCCCCGTTCCAACATACGAAGCTTGCCCACTTGCCTTTTTCAAGTGTTCCGAGGAACTTGTCAACCCCAAGAATCTCAGCATTATCTTTTGTAAGTATTTCCACCGCGCTAGCTTTAGAAACTCCGAGGCGTAGAAAATATCTCAGTGTGCAAAATAGCTGTTCCTGCAGGACAACAGGGTGATCACTCATCAGACCGAATTTAACCCCGCTTTTCAGGAGAAATCTGATATTTTTCCAACTTTTGTGCTTGAGTTCGACCTTGTAGCCAAAACTGTCCACAGGACCATAAATTACGGATATTCCTCTTTTTGCAAGGTTTTCAAATGTCTCGAGGTCGTGAACATCTCCGGCATGTTCGACAGTAATTTTAATTTTGAATTCATCTGTGAAACGCAGAAGTGCCGCGATGTCATCTGTTTTATGCACATGGACTCTGAGAATCGTTTTGCGGTCTAGAAGTTCTTTCAGAACTTTCTGGCGCGGATTGAGCTTATCAGCCTCTTTCTTACTCTTTGACTTGTCTTTTATTTCGAGAAATTCATTTCTAAGGACAGCCAAACAGCCCATTCGCGTTTGAGGACGGGTTCCTTTCCAGTTTATTGTGGACATTGGATTGTATCCAAAGGCTGCCTTCATTCCTGTCCGACAGATAAGGGCGGAATTTGTGTCTCTCGCATAATTTTTAATAAATGCTGACTGTCCTCCTATGATGTTTCCGCTTCCCGGCAGAACGCATGAGTAAAGCACTCCAGCTTCTATGCTGTCTTTGAACGCGGAATCATCCATCTGAACTGAATCAAGTGCATCTGCAAGGGCGAGAATGGTATCAAAATGCTCATTGGCTTCGTCTTCTGAAGCCGGTTCACCTTCCCTGCACATGCCTATATGAGAATGTGGGTCTATGAATGCCGGAGTTATTGTGTGATATTCTTCGCAAATCTTGTCTGAAGCCTTTTCTCCAATAGAAACTATTGTTGTGCCATTGAAGTTGATGACTGCGTTCTGGCGGAATTCGCAGCCTGTGTAAAAATTATTTGCTTTTATCGAGTTCATTTTGCCCCTGTTTTCCAGTTAAATCTTTTTTTAACGAATCTATATCAAGTTCTTTGATGAATGTCTCGAGATTTGCCCATATTTTATGGAAATTATAAGCTCCGTCCTTCATTTCCTTCAATGCATCCTCTTTTGTCCAATTTTGAACTACTATGCGGTAGACTGCGCACATTGTCCCAGTCCTATCAGCTCCGTGCTGGCAATGAACAATAACCGGTGTTTTATCAGGATCAGACACGATTTTAAGGAATTTTACAATATCTTCTTTCTCCGGATGCCAGGTTTTCATATAAATATGTTCATAATTGAATTTTTCCCCACTGTCCTCAATTTTATCCTTATCGGAGTGTAATGCGCGAAGACTTACAATCGTTTTAACTCCGAGCTCCTTGAGCCTTTTCATTCCTTCCTCTGTCGGCTGTGCGCTTCTGTAAAGCTGATCTGAGACTTTATGCAGGTTGGGAATCCCTTCTTTTTCGATTGGAACAGCCCATTTTTCCGGTCTTGTTTTCCCTTCCTCTGCCACAGAATTTGGAACATCCTGAGAAATGGCCGAAAAAGTAAAAACAGTTGAGAGTATAAAAATACTGATTGAAAAAAATATTTTCATTCTATTTTTCCCCATCCGGGAATGCAAGTTTGGAAATCTTTTTTAAAAGGAGTTAAAACCTTAATTTTTTCCAGTTTTTCCCATTCATTTAAGATATACTCCCAGAAATCTTTTTTTCTTCCAAATAAGGATATTTATTCTTTCACTACTTTCTAGCTTCGATTTTATTTCCTCGACAGTCCAATTTCTGTAACTGATCCAGCAGGCCGTCCATCTTCAAAAGCCATAAAAAAACCATGGGGATCAGCGGAATAAAATGATTCCGCATCTGACTATAGCTTAACGGCTTCATAGAGAACTATTTCTTATTTATTGACTGATTTCCTCTTTTTCCTTGGCTTTTTCCAAACACTTGATGGAACTTCCATAATAAATGAAGGCTCATCAGAGTCATATTCCAAATCCGAATCATTGTTCTGATTATATGTCGAAGCTAAGAAGCAGAATAATTTTACAATGAAATACATGGCACCGACAGAAAAAACGGCTCCTGCTATAAGGACATGACCTGAATCAATCTGGGGGAAGGCAATATGGAGACAATAAGCAATTCCAAGACCAAATCCTATGATGACTCCGCAAATCAATGCTACAATAATTGAAAGTACAAATATTCGAGATGCCATTACCATAATTGTCCTTTCAAAAATACTTTATGCAAATCAGTATAAATCTGCCTTGTTGATCTCATCTGTTTTATATTGCATTTATGCTCTCATCGCCTGCAATGTTGCGGATTTTAATTCTGATGGGTTTTTGGGGAGAGAAGATTTTTCCATCCCAGAATTCTTTTGTTTTTTTGCCATTTTTGATGACATAGCCCTTCCTGTCAATCTTGATTTCTGTGTTGCTGTGCCAAACACCATCTTTGTTTTTACAGTCTATGCTAATAAATTCTATTAATTCCAAGCCTGTTTCACTTATCTGAATGGGAGTAAAATTACTATCTTTTCCATTAACAGCTACATCATCGTTATCTTCTTCATCGTCACCATTCTCATTGTCTGAATCACTTCCTTTATCGGGATCTGCCTCTTTTTTAGGAAGAAGAGATTTTCCGATTTTCTGAAGTTCTTTTTTCTTATTGTATTCTTCAATTTTCTGAATAAGGCGGTCGCTGGTGAATGATTTAAATCGAACAACATATTCTTTACCTTCCTTTTTCATCTCGAAATCTGCAACATCATTGATCACAACATCATCAAGAACCTCCTTCAGGTCTCGAAGTTCTATTTCAAGATCCGTCGGATTATTCTCCCGGATGAAGGCGTCGAGCTCTTTTTCATCTTCAATGTCAACATAATGGACAATTACTTTTTTGACGCTGTCCGGTAGTTCCGGCATGGCTATATTAATAATCCTGTTCATAAGAGGAATATCAAGAATTTTTGTACTGTGATCGAGAAGATTTGGGATATAACAGGGCATCATCCCTAATTTGCTGTCATGTATTGCACCCACCCAAAAGCTGTCGAGGCTGTCCTCGTTTTTCAGTCCGGTTATGAGAGTTTTCAGCTTATCCATCGTCTGGGCGGGGTTACGGAAGAGCGAAACCCCGTCCTGAACATCGTAAATATCAAATGGGGCTCCGGCGGCGATAAGCCTGTCGCGGGCGGTCTGGATACTATTTATTCCCACATCAACGTGAATAAATTTCCGCTTCAAGTCATTTGCGACTTTCGCAGTTACCCCGCTGCCACCAA
Source organism: uncultured Lentisphaerota bacterium (assembly GCA_903872565.1). Classification (GTDB taxonomy): domain Bacteria; phylum Verrucomicrobiota; class Lentisphaeria; order Victivallales; family GWF2-50-93; genus CAIQLG01. The sequence goes on from CAIQLG010000102.1 coordinate 18,400, forward strand.
AAAAGTCAGCGACAAGCATGCCTTCATCCGAGGATGCCTTTATAATACGATCAATTAACTTCTGAGGTTTTCCTGTCGCATAGCCAATTTCTTTTATTTCTGAAGCATTTATTCCAATATTCCAGACATCATATTCACCAACACCTGCCTTTTTGAATGTTTTAACTCTTTCCCCACGAGGATTGATATTCCAATAGTACCAATTTCCCCTATTTTCATCCCATTGATCAAATCTTGCTTCCTGTTCCTTTGTATATGGAATCGCAACTTCATCAAAATTGAAAGTCCATTTTTCAATATCTTTTGTGTACCAAAAAATGTTATCATGTTTTCTGTTAAATTGTGGGAAGGGATCGCTTCCGCTTGGATACCACCAAACTATCTCATTTCTGAAATTATCCTCGCCAAACACCTCATCCATGAGGATTTTGACATAGTGGCCGATGTGCCAGTCGAGATGGACGTAGATGCTTGCAGAGTCGTTCATGACGCTTTTTATGGCGGTGAGATTCTCGAACATCCAATTGAGATAGTCCTCCTTGTTCCAGATGTCGCCGTACATTTTTTCCTCGAAGGCGCGGAGTTCATCAAAGTCTATGCCACCGTTCTGATCGCCGTTGCCATTTGTATTATATTCCTCTTCCATTTCAGCGATTTTCCTGGCGATTTCCGGACACCTGCGCAGATTAACTTTCTTGGCATAGTCCGCACCACTTGCAAACGGGGGATCAATATAGACGAGGTCAACTTTAACCCCTTTGTCCTTCAGATATGCGCAGGCGGATATGCATTCACCACGGATCAGCATATTTTTAGAATTTTCCCCTACAGTTTCTATCTTTTCAAGTTCATAGAAAGGCATTCCACGCCTAATCCGGTCATGGACTCTGTCGTTGTCACGGTAACTAAGGGCGCGCCTTGTTCTGGTAAAATTATTCAGGATTGCCTGACCTTCGACCGTGCTAGGATAATATGGGATATATTTAACAGGCATAACCTCTCCCTAAAAGAATTTTTTTATTGTTTTACTCAAAATCATTATATTATCATCCATGCTCTTATCATCTGACAGATATAGATAATCGAATTTATTGTATCCAAATTTCTCATTGTTCATGCTGATGAATTCAGATTCTACGAAGTTACGTCTTAGTAGAAATCTTTTCTCTTCGGCATAGCCGGAGCCTTTTGTTTCAATAATCAGAATTTTATGTATTTCTCCATCTTTCCGTTTAATCAAGAGGAAATCCGGCGTATATTTACCAACCCATTTCCAGCATGTCCGATTCCTGGCATAACAATCAATCTGAAAATTTGATAAAAATCTGTCACCGTTGTAATACAACTCAAGGTTTCTACCAATCAGATCGTCAATTTTCAATGCCTCCTTAAGAAAATTAAGCTCGAATGCGCTTTGGGGAAAATTGTATGGAAGATAATGAAATGATCTGTCCTTATCATAGACCGGCAAAGACAACTTTGGTGTGGGCACCATTGAGGCAATTAAAGGATTTGCTCTTTTTAGTTGTTCAAAATCCTCAAGAAGTTTTTGCAGGGCTTTATCAGGAGATTCTCCTGTCTTGTCGAGTTCTAGTATCTGTGTACAGGCACCTTCATCCGGGAAAAGGCTTTCGCTTTTTAGGATTGGCTTAAGGTTTTTCACCAATAGCATTTTGGCACTATTGGGAATTATTTCACTTTCAGTCTTCAGTTCTCTTCTGCTACGGAATGCAAGTCTTATAAGTTTTCTGACTTCGTCCTGCTTGATAGCTTCGTTAAAGAAAATACAACCATCTTTTGGACAAGTTATATTTTTAAATATTTTGAGTAATTTATCCTTATAAAGTGACAAGTCTCTTAAAGCTACTGAACCTAAACTTTCCTTTGAAACCTGGAGAACCCATTGGTTGAAGTCGGCTTTTTTGCCTACAAGCTCATAAATAAGCGTTCTGGTTTCTTTTATATGTTCCAGATTCCTGTGCTCTACAAAAGAGCCTTTTGACAAACGATCTTCTTGTCCCAGGATTGAATCAAGTTTGTTTTCAGTGTCTGGTGATGCGTCAATAATAGTTTCATTATATCTTACTTTAAGCTGATAAAATTTTACTTCTGGCAATTTAAGATATTCGAGCCTTGAAACCTGTTGGACTGTATCCAAACACTTATTCTTTGACAGCTCGTTGATTTCTTCGATGCTTGTGTGCTGTTCATCCTTCAATTGCTTGTTGAGTTTTTCGGCGTTGAATTCGTTGAGCCATATCACGGCAGACTCATCCTGCCCTTTGTCAACCTGCCTGAGACAGCGGCAGGATGTCTGGAGAACCATGTTCGAGGGACTGTCTCCTTTTTGCGACAATATAACACCCGTCAGACTGCGGCAATCCCATCCTTCCTTGCCTATTTGAACAAGCAAAATGAGTTTCCTGTTTTTCCCTGCATTTGTCTCAGGAATGTCGAGAGAAAGGAATTCGAGCTCGTTTTCTTTAGGCAGTTTATGTTTTTTATTGCCTCTGTGAAACTTCAATATATGCTCCGGATTGATATTCATTTCTCCAATTAGAAACGGGTAGATTTCCTCCTCGAGCCGTTCAATTGATCCGCAGTAGATGGCGAGTTTGGCACTGCATCCGTTGAAGTAAGTCTTCAGCCCATATTTCGAATAGAAATCCTCGACCCCTTTTTTGATTATCCCTATTGGTTCAAATCCATGTGCAACTTCGACTTTGGGTTTTTTGAGAAAATTCTGGATTGCAGTGGCAAGAGGATAATAATAGACCGTATTTGTAATTTGTGGCAATTTCAAGATCACTTTGTCTGCAATTGCAACTTTTTCAGCAGGTGAAAGATAGGGAGTTCCAGAATAACCACAAACCCCTGTAATAGTTCCTCCGGCATTCCACATGTTCACAACTTGCCGGAGCTTTATTTCATCTTTCGCCGCATGGTGAACCTCGTCAATATGAATGGCAAGATTTGGAATTTTCCCAATTAGATTGCGCAATTCGTTGGCAAAATGATCCTTCTCGTCATCCGATTTTTCAATTAATTCACCAGATTTATCCAAGTCAAGTCTGTCAAGGATGACTTTTTCAGCATTTACTATCATGACAAGTCCCCTCAGAGTGTCGAATGGCTGAAAATGGGCGATTTTTTGTGAGTTTGGATTCCTTGCCTTGTTGCTTTTCTTTGCGCTCTTTGGCTTGTCAAGAATTTCAAATTTCAATATTTTTCTTATATTTGAAGCCGATGGCTCTGGAAGGATCCATGAAGGATCAAAGTTTTGGATTGTTTTCAAGCTCGGAACAATGGATGATTTCAAACCGGAGGGAATGAGAATTATGAAATTATGGGCGAAAACTTTGTTTTCAGGTTCATTAATTGCAAAATAAAGATCAAGATAAATGAATACAGCCATCAAAAATGTTTTCCCGGCACCCATTGGAAGGCTAAAAAGATAGTCAGGATAGTCTATTGAATAGAATAATTTTCTTATTGTTTCAGGAAAATTTATTTCATCGGCATTTGCAATGATGAATTTTTCAAGGTCTGGGAAAACTGGTTTGCTGTCACCGTTTTTTATCTTGGAAAATTCATAAAAAGCCCGTGCAGAATTATCTTTTTCAAAAATATTTCTTACCTTCTGGCTTATATGCAGGTCTGACAAATCCTCCCTGCAATTGAAAAGTTCCTGAAAAAACAAATTTCTAAGTGGTTTGTTTTCGCATTTCAGCTTTAAAAACAAATATGTTTCAATGGCTTCGATCTGCGTTTCCCTCAGAGAAGCTTTGTCCCTAATGTACTTAATGATTGAATTAACAGGGCAGCCAGGGGAATTCAACCACCTGTTTTTTGAAACTTTAATTTGCTCGTAAATCATAAATTTTAAAAAACACTGATTAAACTGATTTTTACCAGCTTAACTTTTACGATTAAGTTAGTGCAACATCCCATTTATTTCGTCAATGTCAAATTCAGAGGGGTCAAATTTCCGGCCATACCATTCGAGCATTTCTTCGTGTTCCGGGTGTGAAGGCGATTTCATGATTTCCACAAAGTTATAAAATCCTGGAATACCTCCGACATCTTCCGGTGGGCAGGCGTTTTTACCAGCGATACAGAAAGGCAAAGTTATTCCCGCTTTGATGGGGAGTATCTTTACAAGTTCTATTTTGTGCTCCCAACTGTCTCCGAAGTCGTATTCATAAATTATTAAATCCTTTTCCATAGCGAGAAGACTGTCGAGCCTTATCTTTGTTTCATCAAGCATATCATTTTCAAAATCAGGATCAGGTACACCGTAATAAGTCTTATCGCGGGTTATAAATTGATGAAGATGCGAGTTTGACCACCCCATGCAGACTTGTAGAATGTCATTCAATTCCGGCAATTTAATGTCGCTTTCAACCAAAAATTTCCTCCAAATCAGTGGTTTTGTGTCCTGAAGTGAAACCTTCAGTTGATAAACGGTTTTTTTTTCTCCATTCTTAATCTCCTTCTATTAGTTTTACTGTCAAATTTTGTTGTTCTTCTGTCAATCCTGGGAACATTGGAATGGAAAGAATTTCCTTGAAAGCTTCTTCGGCGACCGGGCATAATCCGGGCGAAGTTTGAAGATTTTTCTGATAGTAGGGATGTAGATGAACTGGGATATAATGAACATTGACGCCAATACCGGCATTTCTGAGCTTTTTAAACATTTCATCACGACCGATGTTCTGCGAAATTCGCAGGACATAAAGATGATAGGCATGGGTAAGTTCAGAAGAAACTCCAAGCGGTTTTATGTCAGGATTGCCTTTAAATGCTCCGTCATACCGTTCGGCAATTTCCCGTCGTTTTGAAATCCAGCCCGTCAGTTTCTTAAGTTGACTTATTCCGAGTGCGCATTGGAAATCGGTGATTCTGTAATTATAACCAAGTTCTGCCATTTCATAGAACCAGGAGCCTTTTTCTTCTCTTTGACGGTAGTCGGTAGTAATTCCGTGATTGCGAAACACACGCATTTTTTCGGCGAATTTCGCATTGTCTGTAACAATCATTCCACCTTCTCCGGTGGTGATATGTTTGACCGGATGAAAACTGAAACAGGTCATATCGGCAAGAGTTCCGACTCTGCGCCCCTTGTATTTTCCACCGATTGAATGACAAGCATCGGAAATTAGAATAATTCCGTATTTTTTTGCGATTTTCGCAAGCTTGTCATAGTCGCAGGGCTGTCCTGCATAATCAACTGCAATTATTGCTTTTGTTTTTTTTGTGATTTTCTTTTCAACTTCTGCCGGATCAAGGAGAAGTGTTTCCGGCAGGACATCTGCAAAAAGAGGGATTCCACCGCAGTAGAGGATGCAGTTGGCACTGGCAACAAAGGTCATTGGAGTGACAATGACTTCATCTCCGGTGCCGATTCCGGCGGCGTTTGCGGCACAATGAAGAGCGGCAGTTCCATTTGAAACTGCGACTGCGAATTTCGCACCTGTAAAATTGCAGATGGCTTTTTCAAATTCAGCTACTTTTGGTCCGGTGGTGATGAAATCCGATCTCAAAGCTTCGATGACGGAATTCACATCATCCTGCTCAATTATCTGTTTCCCGTAGGGTATCATTTATTTTGCGCGGATAAGGATGGTGGAGGCCCAGGAAAGCCCTACGCCGAAGCCACTTATGAAGATTATTTTATTGTCTTTTCCGTTCATCTCGTTCTCGAGAAGAATCGGGATCGAGGATGAAACAGTGTTCCCATAGTCCCAAGCGTCAAATACGACTTTTTCCTGCGGAAGTTCGAGCCTTTTAGCTATGGTGTTGACGATGTGGAGGCTTCCCTGGTGGAATACAAATCTGTCAACTTCCGCCAAAGTCAAATTGTTCAATTTCATGCAGCAAACGACATCCTTCGGAACGGTTTTTGCCGCAAAATTGAATACCGATCTCCCGTTCATAATTAGTTTGCCGTCCTTGCAGATCAGATCCTGATAGTCTTTCCCGGTAGTTCCGTAGGAAAATTTGCCTGTTATATATTTAGGGTTGTCTGAAATCAGGGTCACGGCGGCGGCATCCCCGAAAAGAAGGGAAGTGTTCTTGTCCTCCGGGTTGATTATTTTGGAGTAGGGATCCGAAGTGAAGAGGAGTCCTGTCCTGAATTCGTTTTCCTTCATGAATGACTGTATTATGCTTAGTCCATATACGAAACCGGAGCATCCAAGCGAAATATCAAAGCTTGCACATTTTTCTGGCATATCAAGCTTTCCATGAACAATTGCCGAAGTCTGTGGAAGACTGAAATCTGGATTTTGAGTTATTACTACGAGGACATCAACGTCTTCTTTTTTGATTTTGATCTTTGCCGCGAGATTGTTGAACGCCTTGATGCAGAGATCGGAACTTTCCTCGGAAGGATCTCTGACGGAGATGGACTTGACACCGATCTTTTCGTCAATGAAGTCGGCAGTTATTCCAAATTTTTCCGTACGCTCATAGTTCGAGACTCTTTTTCCCGGGATGTATGAGCCGATTTCCTGTATTCCGAGCATAAATCTACACTTTTTTGGACGACGTTTTATTTAAATATGACCCTCTACAGTACACCAAAGAAGCAAAGTGACAAGGGAAATATTTTTTTCTTTATTCCGATTTATGTTCTTCCTCGAAATCTTTGACAAGTGTTCTGATGTCTTCTAATGAGAGCCACTTGTCGTTCGTATTACTTTTGTATGAGAAGCCCTCAGGACAGAGTGTTCCGCCGTCGTGTATAAGTTTCGCCTCATTGGTCCACCAGTGGAAATCAGGCTGAATCACGAAATATCTCTCGAACTCAAGGGTATGTCGCGATTCGTCCTCGGGTATCATGAGTTCGTGCAGTTTTTCACCCGGGCGTATTCCGATGACTTGTATTTTTGCGTCTGGAGCCACGGCCTTTGCAACATCAAGAATCTTGTAGCTTGGTATTTTTGGGACAAACACTTCGCCACCATGCATTATGTCAAAGCATTTCATGACGAAATCAACACCTTCCTGGAGTGTTATTGAAAAGCGAGTCATCCTTTCGTCGGTGACCGGAATGACACCACCTTTTTTCTTTTTGAGGAAGAAAGGTATAACAGACCCCCTGCTTCCTACTACATTTCCGTATCTGACAACCGAGAATATTGTTCCATCACCGCCCCTCATGGAGTTTCCGGCGATGAATAGCTTGTCCGAACAGAGTTTTGTTGCGCCATAGAGGTTAACGGGGTTTGCGGCCTTATCCGTGCTGAGCGCTATGACTTTGCCAACCTTGTTCCTTATTGCAGCGCGGATTATGTTCTGTGCACCCATAACATTTGTCTTGACCGCCTCGATGGGGTTGTACTCACAGGCTGGGACTTGCTTGAGGGCGGCGGCATGCACTACATAGTCCACGTTCTGGAATGCCTCGTCGAGCCGGTTCTGGTCGCGTACATCGCCTATGAAATACCTCATGAACTTGTATTTTTTCCCAGAATATACCTGTTCCATCTCGAACTGTTTGAGTTCGTCTCTGGAAAAGATGATAAGTTTTTTTGGTTTATAATTTTCCACAACGGTTTTGACGAGTTTTTTCCCGAAGGACCCCGTTCCGCCCGTGATAAGTACAACTTTGTCGTTCAGCATGATTTTTCCTTAATTAAAGTTTTGATAAAACTAAACAAGCTCCGCCCCGTCAATTGCACACCGGACAAGGAAAATGAAATTGACGCCTTTGTAAAGTGTCATAATAGTTTTAACCTGCTACATTACATCTATGCACCCTCTATTTCAAGTGTAAAACATTTCTATTATGTTCCTGGACAGATGTGAAAATCTGAATTATTTTAGGAGCTGTTTTCCGGAGATTGTTTTAAATTGGATGAAAGAAGCCTTTATGTGGAAATTTAATTCGACGCTCAAACTCCTGATTCTTATGATGATTGCCGGTCTGATCTTCCGGGTCGCACGTATTTTCGAGGATCATTACATAGACAAGGACGCGGTGGTATATATTTCAATGGCGGACAAGATGGCGGATGGGCACCTCAAGGAGTCATTCAGCATAATGCCACGGATTCCCCCTCTTTACATTGCGCTGATGGCTTTAGGAAAAAAAATTGGAATAGGAACCGAAACTGCCGGTAATATAATATCGCTTTTGGCTGGCATTCTATTAATAATCCCTGTTTTTGTTGTAGCCCGAGAGATTGCTGGCGAAAAGGTGGCGCTTGCGGCGGCATTTCTCGCCACGACACATCCGTATCTCATACGTGACAGCGCGGAAGTGATGCGTGATTCCCTTTTCCTGACCCTACTTTTCACAAGCATTGCATTTGCCGTGAAGGCCGCCGGAAAAGAGGCTTATTCCAGACTGTGGTATCTTTCCGGTTTTTTCGCCGCATTGAGCATTCTTACAAGAAGCGAGGGGAACGAGCTCCTGTTGGCATTTCCTGTATGGGTTTTATATGAGATTCTGAGTTCTTGGGAAAAAGGTGATTTGAAACTTGTTTTAAAGAGATTTTTGTTTTCTGCTACTGCGGCTTTCGCGGGATTCATCATTGTGGCGGTGCCATCACAGTTTTTTCTTTTCAGAAACGGCTCGGATTGGACGATGCTTGACAGGAGGATCTTCAGCTATGCAGAATCCTTCATGTCTCTTTCCAAAGAGCAGATAATAGAAACGGAAGGACAGTGATGAACGCCATTTTCTCAATGGAACTCTGGTTTTATCTTGTAGGGCGGGTTTCCAATGCGCTTCTTCCTATCCTTCTTGTGCTTCTTTATTTTGCCTGGAGATCCCGCAGGTCATTTGCCAGAAGCGGTGCTGTCCGTCTTTTTCTCATATTTTCAGCGCTTGATATTCTAGTCCGTTTTTTTCTGTTTTTTGGAGGGGTACCCTATCAGGGCAGATATTTCCATGTCCTCATCATCATCTGTTGTATTCTCGGTGCGGCAGGTTTTCTCCCATTTGTAGAATATGTTTCACGCTTAGGAAAAAAATTCAAATGGCTGAACTACAAGAAGGTTCTCGCCGGAACTGTCATTCTTGTTCTTGCCGTGCATGTGGGCAAGGCGTTGAGCCCGCCCGATAGAAAATGCTGGCTCGATGAGATTCCGGCACTGATCAGAAAAAACTGCCCCGAGGGAAAAAAGCCAATTCTCATATCGGAGGACGACGACGTCAGGATCGGATATTATGGCGGAGCCGAATACTTGAAATTTTCACGGCCCGATGCGGTTAATTTTTTTATGGAAGAGCCATTTACAGTGGCTGGAAAAGAAAGTCGGATGGAAAACCTTCTTTCGCTTTCGGACGGCAAGAAAGATCCTAAAATCGAATTCGAGGGTACGGCAGAATTAAGGGTTGACCTTAAAAAAACCTATATTTACAGCCGCGGAACAATAGTATTTTGTGGGGAAGGGCTGGACAGGCTGGAAATCCTTCTTCCAGAAAATAAGAAAAACAATGCCAAGTGGCTGAAACTTGAGAAGAACTTGGACGGCACTTATTCGGCAAACTATCTTGGCTTTCCTTCAAAATCTTTCAAAATACTTGTCCGTGCGCCTGAAGGAACACACTGGAAACTCGGTGAAATTTCACTTGTACTTGGAAACAAATGGGAATTCCTGCGCCTTGGCAGGGAAAACACGACAGGATTCAAATTCCCTGTGCTTCCCGGCAGAAACATCAGCGAGATAGATAAATCCATATCTGAACTTGGCGGAGACAATGTTTTTGTTCTTGTCAGGGTAAACGACGAGAAATTCAGAGCGCTTTTCAAAAATGCATGTTGTAATTTTCCGTTCAAATTCATCGCGGAAAAAAAAGACCGCCGAAAGGGATTTTATACTCTTTACCAGGGAAGATCCAGATGAAAGTCCTTTTCCTTTTAAAATCACTGAAGACACCAAGTTCGAGGATCAGGATTCTCGATATCATGCCGGAGCTTGAAAAGCTAGGCATAAGATGTGACTACGAGACTTTTCCCCGCAATATTATTAAGAGATATGTTTTATTCCGGAAATGTGAAAAATACGATGCCGTGGTTTTCCAGAAGAAACTCCTTAATTCAATCGAATTTGCAATTCTCAGAAAACACAGCAGATTTCTCGTTTTCGACTATGATGATGCGATATATTATAAGAATGCATCCCCATCGCAGGATATGAAGGACTATCTAAGTTCGTCAAGTGAAAGAAGATTCAGGAGAATCATAGAAAAATGTGATCTTGTTGTTGCGGCTAACCGGGTGCTTGCATCAAAGGCAGGGGAAACAACCCCTGATTCAAAAATCCGCATAATTCCTTCGCCAGTGAAGATGGATGAAATTCTTTCCAGAAGCGACACGGAAATAAGGGGGATTCCAGTGATAGGCTGGATCGGGATGAAAGGAAATCTCACCTTCATTGAATATATTTCGGATGCTTTGCGCGAACTTCGCAAAAAGCAGGATTTTGTATTGAAGATCATTTCCGACAATTCCATCGAAATTCCCGGGATAAAAATAGAATTTGTGAAATGGAGTCTAGACGCGCAAAATCGCGAAATTCGCAGTTTTGACATTGGAATAATGCCACTTTCGGCTGATCCTTATTCGGAGGGCAAGGCTGCATACAAACTGATCCAATATCTTGCTGCGGGTGTACCTTCTGTCTGCTCGCCTGTCGGAATGAACCTGGATTTCTGCCGGAACGACGAATATGCTATTTCAGCTGAAAAATCGGAAGATTTTGCGGAAAAGATCCTTCTCCTTGTGAAAAACTGCAAAATTCGCGCTATATTAAGCGAGAGTGGAAAAAAACTGGTGCGTGAAAGATTTGACATTGGTGTTGTGGCAAAGTCCTATGCGGAAGCTTTAAAGGATAATTTGCCACAAAAAGGCTGATTTTTATGAAAATTATTCTGTTATAGGCACAATTCCTGCTACCAACATGGCTTTATGGCTTTTAAGGCAACTATGAATTTTTTATCGAAAAACAGGGAAGATCAGCGTGGGCAAGCTACTGCTGAGCTTGTAGTGGCACTGGTTGCCATTGTCGCGATGGTTTCTGGATTCTTTCTTATCTCGCAACTCGGCATGACAAGCATAAAAAGTGTTCTGGCGGCTTCAGAGCAGGCGGGCATACAGTCTATCCAAGGAGTAAGCCAGGGTGCTCCGGTCTCAATTCGAGACTGGAACATTGGAAATGACAATATGGAAATGTCTCCTGATGATGTTCCAGTGACCGGAACTTTCGAGGACTCTTCGCGATTCACTGGAGAACTTTACACTTATGGGCTCAATCTCAGTGGAAAGCAGAAAAATTTTGCAACTGATCTTTCAAACTCAAATTTCTTTGTTTTTGCCGCAAATCTTACGAAAGGATCGGATACAAGTCAAGTTGACATTGAAGATGCCGCAAGCCTGTCCTGCGGCGGAAGGACACTTTTCGGGCTTACCAGCATAACCATAGAAAATAACATTTATCTTCCCGCCTTGACCGGCGAAGAATAAATTCCGATTTCTTCTTCAACTGCTATTTTGTGCTTTCTATGGCCTTTTTTGCCTTTTCATTTCTCACTTTTGCGCTGACTTCGATTTCCCATTCAAGGTTTATAGTGCGGATTTTTCCTACGACATCGCCGCCTTTCTGAATGATGGATGCACCCTCTGGAGAAGAATAGAATTTGATCATGGCATCAAGTTCCTCCTCGGTATAAAACTCCATATATGCGGGGACAAATTTTTCCGCGAGGCTTTCCGATGTGGCAAACTTATGATAGAGTTTCTTGTCCTCCTCGCTTATCGGAGCCTGCTTGAGGTTTTCTAGAAGTGTATCAACATAAATCTCCGAAATTCTTGTGAGGGAAATGACCTTTTCCGCCTTCTCTTTTTTTATGTTTTTTTTCACCTGGACTTCGTTGTCCTCGGTGAAAGCCGAAAATGCAAAAATAAAAAGAATGGAAAGCAAAGCCAAAATTCCGACCTTCACTTGAATATCTCCTTTTATGGGGAACATGAAATTTCGTTAAAAATAAAAACCCCGCATCTGCGGGGTTCGAAAAAATCTGTAAAACCGCCTTATCCTTTGGCAAGAGGGCATTTAAGGTTGTCAAAAGTTTCCTTATTGACAAATTTTGTCAGGTTTGATCCGTCATTGTCTTTGGCACGCACGGCATATCTGAACTGGATGCCTTTGCTGGTGTTCCTTTCGTAGACGACCTTTCTGCATTCGGTCTCTTCGATGTTCGCCTCTGTCCTTTTCTTGACGTTGAAAAATTTCACTTTCATCCTCGACTTCTCCCTTTTTAAGGTTAAACAACGCTATATCGAGCTTAAATAATCTATTGAAACATCAAATTCAAGCACAAAATTGCCAAAAAACATTTTTTTTGATAATTTAAATTTAGTAATTTGTACAGGTATCAATTTACCATTGCAGGATTACCTTCCCTGCATCAAAAAAATCAAAAAAACATTATTTAATCCATATGAAACATTATCATGCAATAAGAAATAGAATCTCAAATGTCAACCGTGACATCTGGCTTTTCTTGCTCGCTGTCGGAATCATAGGTTTTTCCGGGCAGATGATCGAATCCACATTCAATAATTTTCTAAACGATACATATAAGATAGGCGTCCTAGAGAGAGGAATATTGGAATTTCCCAGGGAACTTCCCGGATTTTCTGTAGCCTTTGTCGCAGCTCTGCTTTTCTTCCTGCCCGGACGGCGACTCGCAGCGTTTGCGATGGTACTGCAGGCGATCGGCCTGATCCTGCTCGCCTTCTGCGCATCGTCATTTTCGATCATGCTCGTATGGCTCTTTATCATGAGCATGGGAATGCACCTTTTCATTGCGTTACAGAACAGCATTGGCATGGAGCTTGCGCGTGAAGGGCATGAAGGCAGGAGGCTCGGGCAATTCAGCAGCATCAGAAATTTCACTGCGATAGGAGGAAGCTTCCTGGTATACGTTGGATTCAAATACCTGCACCTGACATTCGCCATCACGTTCGTAATATGCGCCGCAGTACTGCTGGCAGCCGCAGTCTGCTTCATGGCAATGACACCGATGCCTGTCCACAAGGCGGGACTGCACCTGAAACTGTACAGGGAGTACAGTCTGTTCTACTGGCTTAGCGTGCTCTACGGCACCCGCAAGCAGATATTCATAACTTTCGCTCCATGGGTGCTGGTCACCATATATGGCAAGCCCACGCAGGTAATAGCGTATTTCTTCACCATAGGGGGCATAGCCGGAATCTTTTTCCAGCCACTTCTCGGATGGGTGATTGACCACCTCGGGGAAAGATTCGTACTTGCCTTCGAAGGGGTGTGCCTGGTCTTCATCTGCCTAGGATACGGCTTCGCGAAATCGGTCTTCCCGGACGGGAACACCGCATATTACATTGCGGCGACATGCTTCATATTCGACATGATCCTCATATCTGCGAGCATGGCCCGTGCGACTTATCTCAAGAAGATAGCCATCCATCCTTCTCATGTTGCGCCGACGCTCACAATGGGCGTAACCATAGACCACGCTTTTTCGATAGCAATTTCAATTATATGCGGATTTATCTGGTATAAATTCGGGTTTCAGTATGTTTTCCTGGTAGGAATGTTCATCGCCATTACGTATTTCTTCTCGGTGATGGCGATACAAATACCAAATAATGTAAAATTAAGGTTGAAATTGAACCACAAGTAGTTGACTATAGTTTTTCATGGAAAATAAATTCACAATGTGAATTTATTTAAATGAAAAACTATAATATATAGGCTTGGACACTGGCCAAAAAATGGTAGCGGGGGTTGGAATCGAACCAACGGCCTTCAGGTTATGAGCCTGACGAGCTACCTCTGCTCCACCCCGCAATAAATGAAGAAATATTTTGAAGTCGCCCTAATTATATAACGGAATTTCAATTTGTCAAGCCGAGAATATAATAAATTCTGATATCCAAGGAGTCAAATTATCTGTTATTCCGACGTAGTTCGACTCAGCTTTAAAAATGAGAATTGAATTTTGCAATCCGGACAGAAATAATTTAAACCGTATGGGAAGTTTTACCTTTTGCGTATTTGGCGTGTTTCGCGGGAAAAAATATGGTATTAGTCTCAGCTTAACCGTTATATTCACACAGATGGGTACAGATTTCATTCATGCTTTTTCATAAACTTATTGATTTCATCTAGCATCGCAGGTCGATGCGGATACTTCTGTCTGAATTCTTCTATCAGTTCCAATGCCTTGTCGCGTCCATTTATCTCAAAAAGATGTTTGAGCCCGTAATTGCATAGTTTCCAATACTCGTTTCTGGCACTGGAATCATCAGCCTGTTTCCTCAGATTATCTGCAACCATCATTATCACCTTGCCCGGATATATGGGAAGAAGGATCTTCTCATATGCGGAAATCCTCTCCGGAAACTTCTGAACCAGTTCAAGAAGTTGCAGTCCCCAGTCCCAACCATTGTATTGCTCATTGTCCCACTCCTTGACGAGGTAATTGAAGAAATCCTTCCTTGTCTTTTCATCAAGCTTACGCTTTGAGGTGTCCTGGAAAATTTCCAAGCTTGTAGTGATGCATGATCCTATATTGCCCCCAGAATCATCGGCATGTTGCAGTGTCGGAACCATCTTTTCAAGTACCGCCTGCGCGGCAGTCAGAGCCTGTGCGATGTTTCCGGCCTTTAAGTTTTCTTGTGCCTTCTCCAAGACTGATTCCGCTCCAGTACATGCGGAAGATGAAGCATTGTACGGGATGAAACCTCTGCTCATGGCTCTGTTGAGGGCGGAAGAGACAATCTTCTTGTATTCGCTCTTTGTAAGGTCGCTGACGGAATACTTGGCTATTATTTTTGATTCAACTCTTTCATCCATTTCAGCCTCTTCTTTTATAATCCTGACAAGCTCCTTCCTGTCGAGAGATTGGAGTATCGCGTCAAGACTGTTCGGGTTGTCGAGTTTTCTTGTTTTCATATACTTCCTTCCGATTCCCAGGCCTTTAAGACTTGTCCGACCTTGTCATATACGATTCTCCGAGCCTCTTGCTTTTCAAGCATGCCGGAAAGAAGTTTATCATACTCAGTTTCAACATGGCGGATGTGTGCGATTACTGCCAGGCGGACAGCCTCTTCGTCAAGCTCTTTGGCGTTTGCACTGCGCCCAACCCGTCCGCTGTATTTTCTGCAGGCGTGTTCGGCAATCTCCTTTTCCCTCCCCCTTGGGCAAGAAGGGAACAATTCAAGGATACGTGCGGAAAAGGCGGCTATATATTTCCTGTCAAGCTCATCGGCGCGGATCGCGGCCTGAGCCTGACGTGTTTTACGCTGTTCGGCATCTTCGATGCACTCCTCTTCGGCCTTTTCCAGTGCCTCGTTCTCGACCAGCAGTCCCTGGCGCTCATATCGTCCGCGTGCACGAGACCACTTCAAGACGAGTGCTGAAAGTCGGGAATATTTCTTTGAACGACGGGTAAGCGCCATATCTCCGGAGGGTAGGAACACAAGATGATCCATGTCAGCACAAGTCAGACACAAAGCACCTTTGTTCTCCTTCAGGACAATCCATGCATGATTGCCAAGCTCATTGTCGCATTCGTCGCATTTCGAATCGCGGCTGGAAATAAAGACCTTGAGCTCATTATCAGAACTTCTTTTGTTATCACTCATAATTTTCCAAACCAGCTATTTTAAAACTCTCTGTGTACTCCGTGCCTCAGTGAGATAAATTATTATTCTAACGTCTCTTTTAGAACGGATTGTATCAGCATTTCCGATTCGCGCCGGGATTTTCCTATCTGCTTCTCCAATTCATCGCAGTATGCAAATAGATTTTCAACCTTTGAAACGGTCCAATCCCCGCTACCATTCTTTTTAGCCCCACTTTTGAACTAAAATTCTTTCTATTTGCTAAAAACTAATCGAATTGGAAGACAGTATAATTGCGGCCAAGAATGAGACAGTTTCGCCTATTTCGGAGACTGCCCCGAGTGTGTCCCCGGTGATTCCACCTATCTTATTTTTGCAGTAGAAGCTGAATGCAATACCGATCATTACGGGGACGAAAACGATAATTATTCCATTGATATGCAGGCAGAACCATCCTGTCACCATCGCTATAAGTAGTGGAACGACAAAATCTGATGGATGTCGAAATCTCATAAAAACCTTTGCGAGCCCATCTTGCCTTGCATAAGGAAACAATGTAAGACAGACGGACATTGCCGCCCTTGATGCGCATGGCGCAAGGAACAACATGGGGATTGCCTGTTCCGGCGCAAGAGATAAAAGTGCAATCCACTTTATCAATATGGCGAAGACAAGAGCCAGCACTCCCATCGTTCCAATTCTGCTGTCCTTCATTATTTCTAGAATCCGATCTGGGGAGCGATGGCTGAAAAGCCCGTCAGCGCCGTCCGCGAGCCCGTCGAGATGCAACCCTCCCGAAAGAACCGCGAGTGATACGACCGCAAGTGCCGAGGAAAGAATAGGTGGCAGATGCAGGCGGTTCGCCGCCCAATAGACAAGCGCCGAGACTGCTCCGACGCAAAGCCCGGCAATTGGGAACCAGGGGATTGAACGCCCAAGATCTTTTTCATCGGTCTTCAATCCGAGTGGAAAAACCGTGAGAAACTGAATTGCCGAAATTAGAGATTTCATAACATTTATTATATCTTGTGTCGAGTGACTTGAGCTTTTGATATTGCCTTTAAAAATGCCGTTGTATTTTCTTTTCCGTATATTGGTAAAATTATTTTTTTATGTTTTTTGTATGGATTTCCTGTAGTTATATCTTTCTTTTGTAATATTACTTTTATTATTTTCACTTCTTTAATATCATTTAGACTTATTCTGATTTCATTTCCTTTTTTATAATTAGCATTTTCTTTTTTTCTCCTTTTAATATCTGGTTTTCTTTCGCAATAAGTAAATGGAGAAATAGCCATTTTGCTGTCTGACTTTATTTCATAATGTGGTGCTGATAAAAATCGTGACATAATATCCTGCCTTATTTCTTTGATATTCCGGCCTTTTCCCAGGTTGCCATTTCATTCATCAGAAGAACCGCCGATTCGACGAAATGCATCGCCAGGACTGCGCCAGTTCCCTCGCCGAGACGCAAATTCAGAGACAGAAACGGTTTCTTCTTCAGTTTTTCCAGTGCGGCGTGGTGTCCGCGTTCCATGCTCTGATGCGAAGCTATCATATAATCCGTGGAATGGGGGCAAATCTCATTTGCGAGAAGCGCGCCAGCCGTGGAGATGAAACCATCCACCAGGACAGGTTTTCTCATTGATGCGGCACCAAGTATGAACCCCGCGATTGCGCCAATCTCGAATCCGCCAACCTTTGAGAGAATATCAATCGGATCATCCGGATTGGGCGAGTTCAATGCAATAGCCTTCGATATTATCTCGGCTTTTTTCAGGCGTCCTTCCTCGTCAATTCCGGCTCCGCGGCATGTCACGGCTTCGGGATTCATCCTGCAGATTACAGAAACAATGGCACTGCTCGAAGTTGTGTTTCCAATCCCCATGTCACCGGTGGCTAAGATGTCATTTTTCTTAGCCGATTTCAGCGCGATTTCAATCCCGGCTTCGATGCTGCGTATTGCCTCGTCCCGTGTCATCGCCGGTTCTTTCACCATATTTTTTGTTCCGTTTGCGATATGCTTGTCAATAACAAGACCTTTCTTGACGAACTCGGACACATCGCCTGCGACACCCATGTCAACCACGAGGATCTTTGCTTTTGCCTGTCTGGCGAGAACATTGATTCCGGCACCTGCGAGTTCCGCAAAATTCCTTATCATAAGGAGTGTTACAGCCTGAGGATAAGGGCTCACTCCTTCCGTAGCCACGCCATGATCGCCTGCCATTATGACAACTGTCCTGCGTTTAATCGGGGGATTTAGGGAGCGGGTAATTCCGGCAATGTCAACAGCCAGATCAAGCAGTCTCCCGAGAGCCCAGGGGGGCATTGTGAGATCAATAATTCTTTCCTTTGCTTTTTCACGCCATTCCAAGTCGGCAGGGCTGATCTGTCCGATTGTCTTTCTAATCAAATCACTCATTTCAGTCACCTTTTTTATAGTTATCTTAATGCTAAATACCGGATTTTCAAAAACGAATATTTACTACACCTTGAGCCCTTCGTTCCGTTTGGAGGATGTTTTTAAGATTGCATCATATTTTTTCAGGACGGGTTTGACTTCTATTTTCAGGAATTCTTCAACCTGTTCCGGGGCGCGGCCAACATAATTTTCCGGGCTCATCATCTTGTCGAGGGTCTTTGCAATTTTCACAAAGAGGACATCTTTTTTGATCCTTTCAAGCAGGTCGTTTGGTTTTCCGTATTCCTTGACCATTCTTCCCGCCTCGAGGGAGTGTTTTCTGATCGCCTCGTGCAGTTCCTGTCTATCGCCTCCCGCCTTCACGGCCGCCATCATTATATTTTCACTTGCCATGAAGGGAAGTTCGGCCATGATGTGGCTTCCCGCAACTTTCGGCCAGAGTTTCATCCCGCCTGCGACATTCGCAACAAGTTTCAGAATCGCATTCACGCCAAGAAACGCCTCTGGAAGTACGATTCTGCGGTTCGCCGAGTCGTCGAGTGTTCTCTCGAACCACTGCGTCGAGTGCGTCTGGGCGGCATTGTCCGTGAGCGACATCACATATCTTGCGAGCGAGCAGATTCTTTCGCTCCTCATCGGGTTTCTCTTGTACGGCATGGCGCTGGAACCAACCTGTGCCGACTCGAAAGGTTCGTCAAGCTCTTTCAGATTCGATAGCAACCGGACATCTCCGGCAAACTTATATGCGGACTGCGCAATTCCGGAAAGGACGGCGACTGCATAGAAATCTATTTTCCTCGTGTATGTCTGCCCACTGACGGGTATGATTTTCTCGAAACCCATTTCTGTGGCAACCATTTTTTCGAGTTTTCTGACTTTTTCGTGATTGCCGTCGAAAAGTTCAAGGAAGCTCGCCTGTGTCCCAGTTGTCCCCTTCACGCTTCTGAATGGCAGATTTTCGAGTTGGAACTCGAGATTATTCAAATCAATGAGGAAATCCTGCAGGTAGAGGCAGAATCGTTTTCCAAAAGTTGTAAGTTGCGCGGGCTGGTAATGGGTGAACGCGAGTGCCGGCATAGCCTTGTATTTCTCTGCGGCATCTGCGAATTTCGCAATCACACCGAGAATCTGGCCACGGACATACTGGAACGATTCCCTTATCTGGATGAGCTCGGTGTTGTCCGTTACGAAACAGCTTGTCGCTCCGAGATGGATGATAGGTTTCGCCTTCGGGCATTGTTCCCCAAAAATGTGGATATGGCTCATCACGTCGTGGCGCAATTCCTTCTCCTTCGCCTCTGCGGCATTGAAGTCAATGTCTTCAAGATGCGCCGCCATCTCCTTCAGTTGTGCATCGGTGATTTTTAATCCCAGGGTTTTTTCACATTTTGCAAGTGCGAGCCAGAGCTTCCGCCAGGTCGAATGTTTTTTTTGTGCGGACCATATACGGCTCATTTCGGCATCAGAATAGCGGCTGATCAGGGGGTTTTCATATTTTTCACAGCTCTGTTCCATAAATTTTTCCTCAACTTTAATTTTTAAAACATTTGAATTTAGCCATAAGTCAGTTTAGTGTCTTAACCTTTATTTGAAAACAACAAATTAAATGATTTTAAGCAACAAAAACAAAAATAGCTTTTACGGAGTGATAATCAAGGTTAAAAATCTTGATGTCTGCCGTTCTTTCTACCGAGACATACTCGGGCTTGGCGCGCCAATTATAGACAGCAGCTTCTGGATCGAGTTCAAAGTGCAGGAGGATGTTGCGCTCGTCCTAGAACCTGTCATCGAGGGTGAAACAATCCCCGAAAAAGATGGCAGAACTTCATGGCTCTACAAGGTTGAAGATCTTGATGGAATGATCCGCCGCCTCGAGGAACACGGCTATGAGCCTGTGAGAGGCGAGCAGGAACGACTTGGATACAGGGTATATGTATTCAATGATCCGGAAGGAAACCACATATACCTTTTCTCTGGCAAAGAATAGTTCCGTTATGATCGCAATTATTGACTATGAAATGGGAAATCTTCTGAGTGTGAAAAAAGCACTCGAATTTGTCGGCGCATTTCCGGAAATTACTTCGTCCCCGGTAAAAATCCACAAGGCCGATGCAATAGTTCTGCCAGGCGTTGGAAACTTCGGAGATGGCATCAAGCATTTGAAAAAAAAACGTCTTGATGTCGCTATAAAGAATTTCATCTCTTCGGGAAAACCTTTTCTGGGGATTTGTCTTGGGATGCAACTTCTTATGGAGGCAAGCGAGGAGGCGCCAGACTCGAAAGGGCTCGGTATCTTCAAGGGAGGCGTTGTCCGATTCCACGATTCCGGGCTCAAGGTGCCGCACATGGGCTGGAACCAGCTGAAAATAGAGAATTACAATCCCTGTCTGGCCGAAGTCCCGGACATGAGTTATTTCTATTTTGTCCACTCTTATTTTGTCAGGCCGGACGATCCTAGAATCATCGCAGGAAGCTGTAGTTACGGAGTTGACTTTGCCGCCGCCATTGGAAAAGGAAACATTTTTGCTACACAGTTCCATCCGGAAAAAAGCCAGGATCTCGGCCTCCGGATTCTACGCAATTTCACAAAAATTGTCCACTACAAGAATAGCATCTGAAAGGTCTTGCATAATTGAAGAAGACAAAAATAACCCTGATTCCGGCAATTGATATTCTTGGTGGCAAATGCGTCCGGCTCGAACAAGGCGATTATTCGCGTGAAACCGTTTATTCTGATGATCCGGTCTCGCAGGCGCTCAAATGGCGCGACGAAGGAGCGGAAATCATTCACATCGTGGATCTTGACGGAGCGAAAAAAGGTTTGCCTGTGAACATTGGCATAATCGAAAAGATGATTAAAGCAGTTGGAATCCCCTGTGAAATAGGCGGCGGGATAAGGACTTGCGAAACTGCCACGAAATTCGCGGAAATTGGTGCCGCAAGGGTGATATTTGGCACTGCCGCAATACAGGATCCGGACATAATTCAAAAATTTCTCCAAGGGCATCCTGAAAAGACAGTTCTTGGAATTGATGCCAAAAATGGAATGGTCGCGGTGAAAGGCTGGCTCGAACTACATTCTGTCACCGTAAAAGAACTTTCCGCGAAATTCGCAGAAATGGGAGTTATAAGATTCATCTACACTGACATTGCGACCGATGGAATGCTTGCTGGTCCGAACTACAAGGAAATTTCCAATTTCTGCGACAATGTCCCAACAGCTGCAGTGATCGCTTCCGGTGGGATTTCCTCTGTGGAAAACATAATGGAGCTTGCCAGGCTCGGGAAACCCAATCTTGAGGGCGCAATCGTTGGAAAAGCTCTGTATTCTGGCAAAATCAGTCTAAAAGAGGCGATAGAGAAACTACGCTAGGCGACAAAACCGCAACCAAAAAGTGTCAATGTGTCAATGTGTCATAGTATCAAAGAGTCAAAGATTTTTTTACTGACACTCTGACACAGTGATTTTCAAAAGGAAAATCACGATGATACTTTGACACTTAAAGATAAACTATTTGATGATGGAAGTGTAGGGAAAGGGACTAATATCTGATTAGGAAAAGAAATCACTCTTTGGATTTGTCTTCGGATTTCACATCTTTCTTTGACTTCGCCGCCTCTTCTTTCTCTGCCTTTTCCATTTCCTCGTGATACTTCTGGCATTCCTCGTGACTCAGCATTCCATCGCCGTCCTTGTCAATTTTCTTGAATGTCTCATCATCAATGGAAATATCGTGGGTTTTTTTCGCGTTTTCCAACTCTTTCTTGTCAAGTTTGCCGTCCTTGTTCTGATCTGCTCCGCTGAAATCATCTTTCTCTCTCATCTTTTTGAGCCTTTTTGCCGCAATCCTTCCAATCATGAATCCGCCCCTCGGGGTAAATTCTTCCGCACTAATCAACCCAATTGAAGAGATAAAAATCACAGCCGCCATCATAAAAATTCTTGATCTTCTCATATTCAAGCCCTTTCTAAAAATGTTCTTGCTCCGTACTTTCAGACTTCCTGATCCGCCCTAATTCTGTATTCTGTGTAACTACCTTAAATTCAATCTGTTAATTCCAGTTCTGGCGTGTCAGCTCTTTTTTGCAAGTGGAAAAAAGGGATGTACCTTTCCTTAAAAAAACAACG
>CAIQLG010000103.1 GCA_903872565.1 uncultured Lentisphaerota bacterium
CGCACTGCTATTTCAATCCCCCGGCTGCCTCCACCAAGCTGATCGCAACCATATGAAAACAAAAGAAGAATTTGATTTTCGCGCACAGTCCTCCATGTCCTCTATTGGTTATCATGTCCTCAATGTCCTCTTTGTCCTCGTGCGCCGTTTTTAAGAGAGGATGGAGATGATTGCAATCACCACAAGGAGTTCGACTAAAGTAAACAGTTTAGTTCGCATTCTATAGTTTTTCATTTTTTCACGTTAATGCTGTTGCTTACCAGGACGGCAGATTTTTTGCCGCTGGACTTGGGGTAGATGCGGGATGTGCACTGGGGAATCTTGCGGTCGATGATATCATATTCTGCCACAAGGCCGGCCTTCTCAAGCAGCGGTATGAACCAACCGGGGCAGTGATCACAATACTTTTCAAAAGCGCCTGCGTCATTGTCAAGCGCCTTCGACAAGCTCGGGCATTTGTTCATGGTTATGACAAGGCAGTCCTTTTTCAGCTCAATGGTCATGTCGCAATTCTCTTCAATGCGGATATGGTGAAAGTAATAATCGTAGATCCCCTGCAGGTCTTTTGTCTTGAACAATTCCAGGCAGTGTAGTTCCTGGTGCCTGCTGATTTCAAGCCAGTAATCATTCAGCGCTTCATCTCCCTGTTCATGGTAGAGGAATTTGAAGACTTCATTGTAGAAGCGGACGAACTGGTCACTTGGTATCATTTTTTATTCTCCTCAAAGTTTGGATGCATGAGGCTTCGCCGGTTTTTACAGTGATGATTTCAAAGCCGGTGCCAGAACAGATTCCCTTGTTTAAAGAATCTGTCTGTTCGCAGAAGTGCGGCGAAAGTTCAAGTCCTAGTTTCCTGACATGCCTGACTGCGGGGCATTCATCGATGCGGAGGACAATCTCGTCATCTTTAGAGACGATCCTGAATTTTGCCTTTTCCCTGCCGAGATAGTAGTTCCAGTGCTCCAATAGTTCGGAGGTGTCGCCTTTCTGGAGTCCTTCCCTGATGCTTCTGTATACATCCCTGCCAGTCTTGAAAAATATCATTTTCATTGCATCCACGCCGAATTTATTGGCTATGTATCTTATGGTTGTATTTGTTGCACCATGGAAATCCATGTGAACGTTGCCAGCATCCCTGTATCTCATAGATGAACTCCTAGTCCAAAATTTCCCTGTATTTCCCGATGCATTCGTCAATCTCACTGATCCTTTGAGGAGTCAACGCCTTCTCCTGCTGTATGGGGGTATTGTGATTCGAGAATATCCCGAGTTTCTCCAGTGCATACTTCTGTCCTATCCATACAGTTGACAGGTCTTCCCCATATACGCCCCAGAATATCTTCACCAGGATGTGCTGGAGTTCCATTGCCTTCTTGAAGTCGCGCTTGTCGACCGCTTTTGCGATGGACGTGAAAATGTTTGACCCGAGGGGCGCCATTCCGACGAGTGCGCCATCGCATCCAAGGATCAGGGCTTCATCAACAGCCCACTCATGCCCTTCGAAAAGCCTGAAATCGGCCTCCTTCTTTAGCATCAGCAGTTCCTTGCGTGTCTTCATTGATCCTGAAGAATTCTTTATGCCTTTTATCTTCGGATGAGATAATATTTCCTTGAACTCGTCATAGCTCAAATCCTTTCCGCTCAGGTGAGGGAGATAGTAGAAGTAAACGGGCTTGTCCGACCTGTCGGCGACAGCTTTCACATAGTCGACGTGCTCAATATGGGAATATGCCGGCGGTGGTATGGTCACAACATAGGCGTCTACGTCATATTTTGAAAGAGATTCCATGTTCTTCAGGGAAACATTCAGGCTTGTTCCGCTTATGCCTGCCAGGATTTCGGCCCGTTTGCCGATAATGCGGCAGGCTTCGGAGACCAGTGTGGATTTATCTGAATCGCGGAGCTGGCTCCACTCGCCCATCGTGCCCAGCAGGAAGAAGCCATTGATCCCATGCCTTATGTTCCTCTCAAGCATTCTTTCCAGGGACTTTATGTCTATCGTCCCATTTTCAGCCAGAGGTGTCATTGATGCGGAGAAAATCATTTTCATTTTTCGGCCCTTTAGTAAATGTTGATGTTTTTTATGCCTAAGCTTGATATTTTAACCATTATCCCTTGAATTTAGGAATTATAGTATATATAGTATTATATGTAGTACATAATAAAAGTCAATATGTTTTTAAAATAAATTTCAAGAAAAGGTGGAATATTCCCATGGAAGGTTTAAATCCTGTTTACTCTGTCACGCTGGCCGACGCCGTGGAAAAGAAGATCTATGAATACATAGGCAAGAATAAGATGAGCAAGGGCGACACCCTTCCCAAGGAGGAGGAGCTTGCGAAGGCGCTGAATGTCAGCAGGAATATTGTGAGGGAGGCACTGAGCAGGCTGAGGATGCTGGGGCTTGTGGAAACAAGGAAGAAGAAGGGCATGACTCTGGCCCACCCAGACGCCTTTATCGGGCTTGAGCGGATACTCGCCACCGGATTGATGAGCGAGGAGTACCGGAAGGATCTCCTCGAAATGCGGATCATCCTCGAGCTTGGAATGTCAGATTATATCTTCCATTATAAGACGGAAAGCGATATAAGGGAGCTTGAAGCAATTGCCTCAAAGGAAAACTCAAGGAAGATAAGCTGGAAGGAAATAGAAGACATTGAGATAGCTTTTCATTCGAAGCTATTTGAAATGTCAGAGAATAGCATGTTGAAACGTCTCCAGAAGATATTGCGGTCTTTCTTCAGGAGCATTGAAAACAAACCTCCCAGGAGATCTAAATCTTCATCACCTCCGACACATAAGGACATTTGCGATGTCCTGAAAAATGGAACTGCCGATGAGTTCAGGCAGGTGATGCATCGCCATCTAATTGTATATATGAAGTTCTATAGTTTTCCATTTAAATAAATTCACGTTGTGAATTTATTTTCCATGAAAAACTATAGTGCGTCCATGTGGAACAGATCTCCGGCGGCAGGTCATTTGAATTTCGGCAGATAGTTTCCGTGCGCCTTTATCAGGTCGTCGCAGAGAGTGCGGATCTGGTTGAGGTTCAGTTCCGCCGCCGTGTGCGGATCCATATAGGCGGCCTGATAAACCTTGTCCCTGTCCAGTGTCAGCGCCGCCTCTATTGTGAGGTTCTGGACGTTGACATTTGTCCTGTTCAGCGCGGCGCACTGTTCCGGCAGTTCTCCGACGTGGCAGGGATTCACTCCGTTGCGGTCGACCATGCATGGAACTTCCACGCAGGCCTTGGCTGGAAGGTTCGTTATGATCCCGTTATTTATGACATTTCCGTGGATTCTGAAAGGCTTGTCGGTCTCGATCGCCTCCATTATATATGAGCCGTACTCTTGAGATCTCGCATGTGTGATGTTCTTATCCTTCACGAGTTCCCTGCCCCGTCTTTTCCATCCCTCAATCTGGGCTACGCAGCGCCTTGGATATTCGTCGAGCGGAATGTTGTACTTGCCGATGAGTCCAGGCTGATTGCTTTTTATCCAGTAAGGCGTGTATTCTGAATTGTGCTCGCTTGATTCTGTCACATAGTATCCGAAATGCCTCATCATTTCATGCCGCACGAGATCTCCCAAGACCCGGATGTCATCATCCTGAACCTGCCACCAGTGGGTCAGCCCTGTTTTTTTTGCCCTTCTTGCGGCATCCTGGACGAGTTTCCTTGCCCCCTTCTTCAGGGTGTGCTCTACTTTTGCGGCGGATCTCTTTCTTATCTCCGGATAAAGATCCTTGTTGCCATCCTTTATTTCGAGCAGCCATGCCATATGGTTTATCCCGGAGATTTTCCATCTGAGGTTTTTTACATCCTTGTCCATTCCCAGCTGCCACAGCAAGTGCTCCGCACAACCTTGCACCGAATGACAGAGTCCGACAGTTTTCACGCCTGATCCTCGAAGCATGGCGCCGCTCAGCATAGCCATTGGGTTCGTGTAGTTTAGGAACCAGGCATCAGGCGCGACTTCCTCGATATCCCTGGCGAAATCCAACATTACAGGTATGGTTCTGAGCGCCCTGAATATGCCGCCAATTCCAAGCGTGTCTGCTATTGTCTGGCGGACGCCATACTTCTTTGGTATCTCAAAATCAATGACT
Organism: uncultured Lentisphaerota bacterium; assembly: GCA_903872565.1. Lineage (GTDB taxonomy): Bacteria > Verrucomicrobiota > Lentisphaeria > Victivallales > GWF2-50-93 > CAIQLG01. The sequence goes on from CAIQLG010000103.1 coordinate 4,111, forward strand.
GTGCCTGGCTTATATCCACCGACCTGTATTGCATTTACCACATAGGTGGCGCCCTTCAAGGCGGCCTTCCTGTTCCTGACTCCAAGGTAGGCCTCTATTTTCATCCTTCCCTTGTTGATGTTCTGGTTGAGGGCTTCAAGCATAATCTTTGACTCTTTCAGCCTTGTAGGATCAATGTCGTAGAGTGCGATCTCCGAGTCCACAAGGGCTTCCGTGCTCATTGAATCCCCTATTATGTTTTTCACGAACACCGTACTTCCTGCACCTGTAAATGTAATTTTAGGCATATCGTCCAATCCTTATTTTATGAATGTGGAATATGTCTCGTAATTTGTCATTTTCAAACAGTTTTCAGATGTTTCGGGATCTTTGACTTTGCGTTGTTGCGAGAGAATTTATGTTTATTCTCACTCAACTAATGGGGATTACGCCAATCAAGACTGTCTGACAGTCTTTTGACTCCGTCAAATTAAGAGTTCCTGATCCGCTGAAAATAATAATGTCTCAAAATTCCACCCCTGGGGGGAATTTCCATTCAGATTTACCGGCTGCAACCCTTTTTTCGCCACAACCCCTTTTTCCACATCGCCAGAGCTATTGAAGCTAGGAGTCAGGAAATCTGAAATTAGGAACACCCTTAAATTATATGTTTGTTTTTTCAGTTTCCCCTAGTATTTTCTAACCAGACGCTGCTCGAAAAGCCTTTTTTTGTGATTACAAAAAAAACTTTTCATCACACCGCCTACTTTTCTTCATCCATTTTCCAGAAAAAAACATTCCGATGTCACTTCATGCACATAATCACCTGTTTAAATTATTTTTGCTACATA
>CAIQLG010000104.1 GCA_903872565.1 uncultured Lentisphaerota bacterium
AAAATTAGCTATTTCGCACGACTCCTAAATCATTAAACATGGAGGTGACTATGAAAAATATGAATATTATGAAACGGGTTGTTGTTCGGTCGCTGATGAAGCAAAGTGTGCTGGCGTTCATTCTGCTTTGGGCGGGGTTTGCCTTCTCCGCGGATTTCAACGTGGACTTCCACCGGAAATATCAGGAGAGCACGGCGGAAGCGAATTTTAGATCGAAGAAATATCCGGAGGCGCGCGAGGCCTTCGAGAAACTGGCCGCCACAGCCAAAGACACCCTCGAAAAAACCATGTGGCAGGCCCGCATCGCCGCCGCCGTGGGACTCCAGAAGGACAAATTGGAAGAGGGGCTGAAACTGGCGAAGGCCATCGACGACAAGCCCTACTCCCTGTATGCCCAAATGGAAATTATGTTTGCGGCGTGCGATTATAAGGGAATCGTCAGTGGCTTTGGCTCCGAGGACATTGCCGCATGGCCACCGCGCCGACTCGCGATAGTCGGCAACTTCAGCAACGGTGACACTAAGGACGAAGATGTTCGGAGCATGGCGTTGTACTACCGGGGTTACGCGTACTACAAAACGGGAAGCGGCGAGGCCGCCGAGAAAGACCTGGAGAAGGCGGCGGAGTTCGTCGCCAACGATTGCCAAAAAGCGGTTATCTTGAGCGCGCTGGCCGCAGCGGAGGGGCAGCTTCTCAAGAACAAGGAGAAGGCGTTCGCGGCCAATATGAAAATCACGAATATACGCGGGGGGTCGAAACATGATCCATCCTTCATGTCCAGCTTTTTCGGCGCCGCCGCCTATCTGCGGGAACAGAAGCGGTACGACGAGGCGCTTGACGTTCTGAACAGGATGAGTGATATCCGTATCCTCGTTTGCGCTTGGCAGGAGGGCCTCTGGCTGCAGGATCAATATGTCGCCATAGGGAGCACGCTCGCCGAAGCCGGCAGAATCGAAGAGGCCATCGCCGCCTACCGACAGAGCTGCGACGATAAATTTAAGGACAATTCCGGCATCAGCGATGCCCGCCTCGCCTTGGCAGACACCCTCGCCAAAGCTGGCAAGACCGAAGAGGCCATCGCCGTCTACAACACGCTCATCGCCTCCGAAAAAAATTGCCGTGCAGACATTAAAGCGAAGGCTAAAACGGCGCTGGAAAAACTTGGAAAGCCTGCGAAGTGATCAAGACCTGAATCTGAAGCAAAGAACAAGATATGATTGATAGTTTGCAATAATTCATCATAATGATAAGTTACCGGTTGCATTTTAATAAAATATCTGAATAGCAAACGGGATCACACCGAATGCTTCTTTTCATCAAAATAATCTTAAAAATGGAGCAGTACTATGTCGTTCAGGAACTTGAGTCCGGAGCAGATGTTCATTGAAATGGCCGCCGAACATGTGCCAACCTTTGCTTTCCAAGATAGGACTAAATTTGCAACTTGGAAGAAAGAGGCTTTGCCACAGGTGCTCGCAACAATAGGTGAGAGCCCTGAAAGCGTGCCGCTGAACCCCCAGCTCCTGGCCGAGTGGAAGCATGATGGGCTCTGCAAGCAGAAGTGGCTGATCGACGTTTCAAAGCACATCTCCGCGACCCTCCTGATCGCATATCCTGAAAACATGAAGAAGAACAGGAAATATCCGGCAATACTCTGCTGCCACGGGCATGGCGATTACGGAAAAGAGCCTGTCATGGGAAATAATTCTCCGTTAATCCGGGCATCAATTGCCGACCATAACTACAGCTACGGACACCAGATGGCGAAGGCTGGATTCATCACCTATGCCATAGACTGGATTGGGTTCGGAGAACGCAGCGGCAGCCGTAAGCCAAACCATTACCCGATTGAGGTCGCCTGGTGCGAAGTGCTATATCTTCATGCGACCATGTTCGGGATGACTCCGCTTTCCATCAATATCACCCATGGCAAAGCCGCAACAGATTTCGTATCTTCACTTAAAAGCGTTGATCCTGAGAGGCTTGGCACGATGGGGCTCAGCGGGGGAGGAACCATGACGCTCTGGATGAGCCTCTGCGATGAACGGTTCAAGGCCACTGAAATCATATGCTACAGCGACCTGTGGGCGCATTTTGGCATCAGGGATCTCAACTACTGCGGCATGCAGGTCGCTCCTGGGCTTTACAAGCTTGTGGATCTGCCGGACCTCCAGGGACTGCTGGCACCGCGCCCACTACTGATCGACATAGGCGCCAACGACTCATGCTTCAAGGTTGATAGCGCGATGGCGTGCCACAACAAGCTGGAGAAAATATATTCTGCGGCGGGAGCGGCTGAAAAGCTGGAACTCGACCTCTTCCCTGGAGAACACGGATGGGGCGGCAACAAGTCCGTCAAATTCTTCAAGAAGCATCTGGGTGCCTGATAAGACTTCTGAGCACGTATGAACTTTCCACGGAATTCCTTGTTATTTATCAAAATGCCTAATAGTTTTTTGTAATGTTTCAGCTTGTCTTTTGATATCAGCTTCCGAGCCATAATTTGTTTTAAATTGCATCAGATAAGGCTGTGTCACTTCGGCAACGGGACAGTGCGCATGCTTGTCCGGGATGATTTTGCTGAAATACGGTTCAGTGTATGTCAGGCGCCAGGCTCCGTAGAAACCGTCTCCGCCAAGTTCCATGAATTTGTCATAAAAGTCCACCCATTTGACATCGGGTGTGTCAAGTTTGACGGCATAGGCCCAGTAAGAGTTTTCGCATTCGGGGGGTGTTTTCTGGGGTTTGAGCCATGAGACACCTTTGACGGCCTCTGCGAATCCTGCGGCGCATTTCTTCCTCCACTCGACAAACATTTCAAGCCTCTCCAGCTGCGCGAATAAGAAAGCCGAGCAGAGTTCTGACAGTCTGTAATTGTAGCCGAGAGATACGTGTCTGGCAAAATTCGGATTGACAATATCACTTTTGTTGATCTTTGATTTTCCGGGCGCGGCACTGACATTGCCGTATCCAAGACTGGAGAAGCGTCTGATAAACTCGGCGTAATCAAGGTTTGATGTCGTGACCATGCCACCTTCCCCGCAGGTAAGATGCTTGGAGTTTTGAAAACTGAAGCTTGCCATGTCACCGAGGGTTCCAGCTACTTTGCCCTTGTATTTTCCGAGGAAACACTGCGCATCATCCTCAATCACAGCAAGTTTGTGCTTTTTGGCAATTGCGTTTATTGCATCCATGTCGGGACAAAGCCCGTAAAGCGCAACAGGCATTATAGCTTTAGTTTTTTGCGTGACACGCTCCTTAACGCTTTTTGCAGACATCAAGAAAGTTTCCGGGTCAATATCCGCGAAGACCGGAATGGCCCCGCAATGCAGGACAGCGAAACTTGTGCTGGACATTGTCAGCGGCGGCACAATGACTTCATCGCCCGCCCCCACACCCGCCGCCGCAAGCGCAGCGTGCAGAGTAGCCGTACCGTTCGCAAATGATATTGCGTACTTGCTGTCAAACTTCTCCGCAAAAAGTTTTTCAAGCCTGCCAGTGAAGCTGACGCTGGAAGACCCCGGAAATCCATTCTCAAGAACGGCTTTCAAATACTCATGCTCCTTTTCGCCGACGCGCCACGACTGACTGCTCATTTCGTCTTTATCCTTTTGCTTAAAATTTTTCCGCCATATTGATTCTGATGTTCCCTTTTTCTCTGGACTCTATTGCGGCCAATACAATCTTATTGAGGAAAACAGTGTCCTTGAACAGACATGGCTTGGTTCCGTCTACAATCATGGAGGTGAATGCCTGCATCATATAGACTATGCTCAAGAAATAAGATTCCAGAGACGGATCCGTATAAAGGATCTGCCTTGGTGGAATATTGCCGGCGGAATGGCAGGTCAGGCCGAGCGGCAGTGATATTCCCTCAATAACTTGGAGAACAGCCTGCATGCCGTTCCTGTAGTTCAGAAACACTGCGTCCGCCTTGTCCCTTCCAGCATTTTGAACGCTTTCAATATCACGTCCGAAGACATGAAACAACGGATCAAGCAGGTGGGGAGCGTATCTTACCCATTCGCAAGGGCTCATCCCGTGAACAGACTTTACCTTGGAGATGTCAATTTCTCTTTTCGCTTTTTCAGTCTCGGGCGCGAACTTGAATGAGGAAGCCGTCATCAGCGGATAGTCCGGTCCGGTTACAGCGATAAATTTATCCAAGTCCTCCTGATTGTGAGCCAATAGCTTGTCCATGTAGACAGGTTTGCCGGTTTTAAATATGGGGCCCGCCATTTTCCAGTGGTTCCACATATCATCGCGGGCAAATATCACAGCATCAACTTTACTGGTCAAATCTTCAATGCTTTCACAGATGTTCGGGATATTGGCAACTTTTGCAATCTTCGCTGACGCAGCCTTGTCATGCGTCCATAGATGGGTCACTCTGGCACTCTTGATGAATTCCTGGTTCCTATGATGCATCTTCAAATATTTTTTTATAATTTCAAACGGGCATTCTTTTTCAAGCGCCTCCACGTCATAGCCGTTGAAGACCGCAGAGTAAGAGTACGGATGCCCGTTGCCTTCGTTGATCCCTATTATTCCAATGTTCATCATGTCTACTCCTTATTTAAACCTTGTAAATCCGCCGTCAACATAAAGATTATGTCCTGTAATATATCCGGCCGCGTCAGACGCCAGAAAGACAACGGCTCCTTTTAAATCTTGTCCTTCTTTCCCCATCCTTCCCAACATGGTCCTGCGGGAATATTCTTCGATAAATTCCTTCGGCTGAGTTCTCTCAAATCCGCCTGGTGAAATCGCATTTACCCTTATTCCAAACGCTCCAAGATAGGCGGCGGCGTCATAAGTCAATCCTGCCACACCGGCCTTTGCGGCTGTATACGCGACCGGATTAGGAGTCATGCCCTGCGGATAAACACTTCTGTCTCTGCCAAGCAATGACGAGACGGATGATATATTGATTATGCAGCCGGATTTATGCGGAATCATCAGCTTGCTGTATTCTCTCACCATCAGGAATGTCCCGGTAAGATTGGCATCGATAAACGACTTCCATCCTGACAATGTTTCGCGCTCAAGATACCCGCATGCCTCCTTTGAATGTCCTCCGGCATTATTGACAAGTATGTCAAGTTTGCCGAATTTGTCTTTGATTTCCTGGAAGAGCGCGGTGATGCTCTGTTCGTCCAATAGATCCATTGACATTGGAATGACTCTCACATTATGTTCCGCTGAAAGCTTTTCCGCCGCAGCCGAGGCCCTGCGGATTTCCCTTGATGTGATAATCACATCAGCCCCGGCCTCGCAAAGACCCGTCGCGATTTCCATCCCGAAATTTTTGCTTGCTCCAGTAACCAAGGCCATTTTACTTTTTAGACCGAACATCTCCATCATGTTTTTACTCCCCATTTTATATTCCATGGAATCTATGTTTTAATGGCGCAATTATAGCATATTATCCATAACGATGCAAGACTTTATCGTAATATTCCATGGAAATATTGAAATATTTCATGCTTATCCATTTTTATTAAGGGGAAACTTGATGTAGATTATGCAACGTTAGATAAATATTTTGGCAGGCAGCTGGAGCAGGAAGATATGATGAAAAAGAAAAAAGAGACCTCGCTGGAGATAGCTTATAACAGGATAATTGACAAGATAATAAACGATAGGCTTCGTCCAGGAACTCCGCTGAGGGAAGACCATTTGGCGGCGGAGTTCGGACTTAGTTCAACTCCTGTAAGGGAAGCTTTCCGGAAACTGGAGCATGAGGGGTGGGTGGAAAGTTTTCCGTATAAAGGGACTTACCTCAAGAAATTTAGCAGGGAAGAGATTAAGGATATATATCTTTTGCGCGAGGCGCTGGAGTGTGTCGCCATCGGTCAGGCCATACAGAACGCCACCTCAAATGACTGGGATAAAATCGCTGCGGCTCTTGATGCAGAGAAAATATATGTCGGACAAATGTCTGCAAGCCCTTCTGACGCAGCCGTTCCATCATTTGATCCCGATCTGGACTTCCACAGTCTGATAGTAAAGGCTTCCCTCTCGAATATTTTAATGAAACGATGCGGAGCTCTCCAAGTGCAGCTTGGCTGCATTATGATGTCTATGGAGATAAAGACATCTTTTGAAGACATTAAAGAAACATATGAAGAACATATCCTGATATATTCCGCCATGCGGCGCGGATGGGTTAAAAGCGCGGAGGAGCTGATCCGCTCACACATCCAAAAAGCCAGGATAAAACATCTTGCAACTGTCAAGGCGGAATGATTTAAAGTATAAGGATTACCAGTATTACGCAAAAGGAGCGAACATGAAACTGTGGTATGACAAGCCGGCCGCGAGATGGGAACAGTTACCCTTTCCGATCTGCAATGCACGGGAGGGTTGCATGCGCTTTGGGAAACTGTGGCGTGACATGCCAGCCGCGAGCTGGGAACATCAAGCCTTGCCGATCGGTAATGGACGGCTGGGTTGCATGATCTTTGGCGGAATGCAGAAGGAACATATCCAGTTCAACGAGGAGAGCCTCTGGATCGGCGACGAAACGGAAGCTGGTGCCTACCAGGCATTTGGCGATCTGCACCTGGAATTCAGCCACGCCGATGGCCAGAGCTACCGGCGCGAGTTGGACATCGATCGCGCCGTCCACACGATCACCTACCAAAGCGGCAAGGTCAGTTATCGCCGCGAGTACTTCGCGAGTCACCCGGCACAGGTGATGGTATTCCGTTTCACGTCCGACAAACCCGGTGCCTATTCGGGAACGTTGACACTTGTTGATGCGCATCAGGGCACCGTTACCGCCGAGGGCAACCGGCTTAAATCAGCAAACTCGCTGGCGGAGTATAATGGACACGATCTGGAGGATTTCCCTACAAAAAAAGATTCTGTGTACGGCATTATCCTCAACTACGAGGCACAGGCCGTAGTCCTGAATGAAGGCGGCACAGTTGATACTAAGGACGGCAAGCTTCTCTTTGCAAATGCCAACGCGCTGACCATCATCCTGGACGCCGGCACCGATTACCTCAACCAACGCAGCAAGAACTGGCGAGGCGAGCACCCTCACAAGGCCATCTCCCAGAGACTGGAAAAGGCGTCCGCGACATCATTCAGGGATCTCCTGTCCACCCATGTGAGCGACTACCAATCGCTCTTCAGCCGCTTCAGCCTGAACCTGGGAACCACGGATGAAGCATCGCGCCAACTCTCGACGGACAAGCGGCTGACGACCTATCGAGAGTTGGGGACGGTGGTCCAGAACGGGGCCGGAGACAAGGTGGATGACGCCCGCAAGGGATCCCGGGATACTGAGCTTGAAGTCCTCCTGCTGCAGTTTGCGCGTTACCTGATGATAAGCGCTTCGCGTCCGGGCGATCTGCCCGCAAATCTGCAGGGGATCTGGAACAACAGCAACAACCCTCCATGGAGATGCGATTACCATAGCGACGTCAACATCCAGATGAACTATTGGTTCGTGGACGCGGCCAATCTCGGCGAATGCTTTCTGCCTCTGGCCGAATGGCTGAACTCAGTCATCCCGGTCTGGCGTGACGCAGTCAAGAAAGAGGTCGGCACGCGGGGCTGGATGACCCGCTCGGTGAACGGCCTCTTCGGCGGGACATCGTTCCCCTGCTGGATCCCGGGCGATGCCGCTTGGATCGCGCAAAACATCTGGGACCACTACGCTTTCAGCATGGACAAGCAGTACCTCGAAACGAGGGCCTACCCGATCATCAAGGAGCTGTGCGAGTTCTGGGAAGATTTTCTGAAAGAAGGACCGGGGGGATCGCTGGTCAGCCCCGAGAGCATCTCTCCGGAGCATGGGCCAACGGCAGAAGGCAACTCGTATGAGCAGCAACTGGTCTACGACCTATTCTCAAACTACATCGAGGCCTCAAAGGCGATGGGAACGGATGAGACCTTCCGCCTGAAAGTAGAGTCCATGCGAAAACGCCTGCTGGGGCCGAAAATCGGGAAGTGGGGCCAACTGCAGGAATGGGCGGCGGATCTGGACGATCCGAAGGAGAAACACCGGCATCTCTCTCACATGATCGCCGTTCACCCAGGGCGCCAGATTTCGCCCCTGGCAACTCCAGCCCTCGCCGAGGCGGCAAAAGTCTCCATGAACGCGCGCGGGGATGAATCTACAGGTTGGGGCCGCGCCTGGAGAATCTGCATATGGGCGCGTCTGCACGACGGAAACCGCGCGTACAAAATCCTGAACGAAATGCTCAAGTCCCAGATCCTCCCCAACCTGTTCGACACGCATCCGCCGTTCCAGATTGATGGCAACTTCGGATACGCTGCAGGTGTCTGCGAGATGCTGCTTCAGAGTCATCTGCAGGACGAAAGCGGCTCCTACATCTATCATCTGCTGCCAGCTCTGCCGGACGCATGGTCGTCCGGATCGGTCAAGGGGTTGCGCGGCCGTGGCGGGTTCACCGTGGATATCGAATGGAGGGACGGCAAGGTGACGAATTACCGCATCGTTTCACCAGAGCTGCAGGAGGTCAAAGTTCGCATCAACGACGAGGTCAAGACGGTAACGTCAGAAAAATCCAAGTGACAGGGGATTTGGTTTACTACAGAGAGCGGGGATTCTCAGGAAATGATCAATTAAGATTAAGGAGAGATATATGTTCACATGGAAGAATGCCTGGAAAGAAATCGAAGACGCACAGGTCAAGACGGCTGTAGTGACGATCGGCTCCACGGAGCAACATGGCACTAACCTGCCCCTGAGCACAGATACGCTCATCGCCGAGAGCTTGGCGGTGATGATCGCCGAAGAGCTGGACGCTTATCTGACGCCCCCGATACCGATTGGACAGTCAGGGATGTGGCTCGAATACCCAGGATCCTTGTCGCTGTCCGCTGAGACGTTGAAGGCCGTGATTGCCGATCTTGTTGAATCCTTGGTGAAGACCGGTTTCACGACCATTCTATTCGTCTCCATTCATGGGGCGAATGAAGTGGTATATCGAGGGTTCCCAGAGACATTGCAAGAGAAATATCCTGGTGTGAGGATCTTTACAGCTGGATATCCTTACTGGGTCCGCAAGAATTGGGAGGAAGTCTGGAGCAAGGCGCTGAAGCGGGCGGAGCTTCCTGAAATGGTCCACGCCGACGAAGTTGAGACTTCGCTCATCATGTCGATCCATCCAGAACTCGTTGGTCCCAATCCCACAGATGGGCCGTTGCCAAACGACCGCTACCCGAAAGGTAAGACCATGCGTCAAACGTATCCTTCCGGATCCATGGGGTATCCTTCAAGAGCCACTAAGGAAAAGGGAGATAGGCTATGGAAAGAGCTCAGGCTGCTCGTGATGGAAGACGTGAAGAAACAACTGCGGCAAGCTCAACATTCGCCGCAACCCTGAGGAAATGCGCTGCGGAGAAAGAAAAAATTTCCACTGTTTCCCAGTATTTTCCTATTGAACTTCAATCCGCCCGGCGTATTATTCTCCATGGTAAAAATCAAAATTCCTATCAGTCTTAGGCCTGCGGATAGAGCGAAAAACAATGCGCCTTCCGGCATGGTGGATGACAACCCGGCTGAACACTGATAAAGGATAAGGACAGGGATGGACACATTGTCAAAATCTATCCGGCACATGCTGGCGGGAATCTTTGCAGGCCTGCTGACATCTTTCTGCCAAACAGGCATCGCTGCCGATGCCCAGGAATGGCTCCAGTGGCGCGGCCCAAACAACAATGGAATTTCCATGGAGTCCGGATGGAATCCCGCAGCTCTGGTGGACAAAAGTAAGGTCTTGTGGCGGGTGAACGTCGGCCTCGGTTTCTCGTCCGTGAGCATCCAGGGAAAGCGGCTTTACACCATGGGCTGGCAGGACAACCAGGCTACCATCCGCTGTCTCCATGTGGAAACGGGGAAAGAAGAGTGGAAGTACTCCTATGCCTGCAATAAAGTGTATTACCCCGGCACACGGACAACGCCTGCGGTGGACTCCGGACTACTGTATGCAATGGGCACCAATGGATTGGTGCTGTGCCTGGACGCTTCCGACGGAACCATGAAATGGCAGCGAGACCTCACTGCTGAAAAGCTGGCCAAGGCACCTCGCTACGGATTCGGCGGATCTCCGCGTGTGGAGGGCGATCTTCTCGTTCTGAATGCAGGGGAATCTGGAATCGCATTGGACAAAAAGACCGGGAAGACGGTCTGGTCAAGTCCTGCGGAGCAATGCGGTTACGCCACCCCAGTTGCCTTCGAGATGGCGGGGCAAAAGTGTGCCGCTATTTTCGGACTGAAAGCCCTCCGTGTGGTAGTTCTCAAGACCGGGGAGACACTCTGCTCATATCCCTGGGACACGGACTTCGACTGCAACTGCGCAGATCCAATCGTTCTTGGAAGCAAGATATTCTTCTCCGCTTGCTATGAAAAAGGCAGTGATCTCCGAGATAAGGGCTGTGTGCTGTTGGACATCTCGGATTGGAAGCCGAAGCCGGTCTGGCAGAATCTGAACATAAGAAGTCATTTCAGCAGTTGCATCGCTCTTGCCGGATATATCTATGGCTTTGACGGCAGAGCTCTCGACAAGAAAAGCTCCTTGAAGTGCATTGATCTGGCGACCGGAGAAGAAAAATGGAGTCAGGCTGTCGGTTTCGGATCGCTGATGGCTGCAGACGGAAAGCTGATCCTGCTGAACGAATGGGGCACGCTGTTCATTGTGGAAGCTACGCCTGCGGGCTACAAGGAACTTGTGAAAGCCGAAGGTATTCTTCCCCCGCGCTGCTGGACCACGCCAGTTCTCTGCGGAAACCGATTGTTCTGCCGCAATGATAAAGGGGATCTGGTCTGCATTGACATGAGTCCATAGCCCAGTCACCTCCGGCATAGCCTTCACATATTTTTTGTAGCCACGGCCACCTGTCCTACGAAGCCTTGGCATAGTA
>CAIQLG010000105.1 GCA_903872565.1 uncultured Lentisphaerota bacterium
AGTCTGCTTGTAACAAAAGATGTAGCCGCCCCTATGTTAGGGGCGTCTTACACGGCCAATATCCTACTACGCATTGCAAAAGACAAATTTTAAAGGAGCACGGGTAAGAAAACCCGCCCTCAGTTATCCAGGATGACGGATTGATGGATTTTTGGATTGCCCGCCTTCGTCCAATTCGGACTACGGCGTGGCATGTTGGATTATTGGTTTTGAGTTAAGAAAAAGCAAGGACGCATGGAATTGGAGTAGAAATTAAAAGCGGACAATCCACTTATCCAATAATCCATGGGATGATAGTGGGGCTGAATTGTATATGATGACGACAATAAGGAGCTGTTAAGAAATAAGTTTTACATTTGCTGACAGTTATTATGGCTTCCACTAAAGAATGTCTCCGTCACATTTTTTCCGCAGGCTCGCCAAGGCTCTGCGAGTATTCTTTAGGAGTCATTCCCGTGATGCGTTTGAATATCTTGAAAAAGAAGGGCAGTGCGCTGTATCCTACGGCATTGGCTATTTTTTGTATGGGGAATGCTGAGTCGAACAGGAGATGTTTTGCGGCTGCAACACGGTGTTCCTGGAGGAGCAGACTGAAATTTTTCCCGGTCTCCTTTTTTAAAAGGAAATGCAGATGGGATTTGCTGACGCCAACCGCTTTCCCGAGCTGTTTAAGATTGATCGGGTGGGAATAGCTGTTGCTTATGGCCGACAATGCCTTGTTGACTATTTCCGAATGATATCGCTGGTTATATATTGGATTGGTGGGCCTGCTTGGCATTGCGACCGTCAATTCTCTCAGCAGGTGGACGATGATTATTGTAAGGTTGGCGGCGATAAGTTCATCGCGGTGCGGTATGTCCTGTATGCTTTCCTGTTTCAGCCTTTCCATCAGTCTGTGGCAGTGGCTGTTGACCGGCAGGCTTCTTCGGAAAATTGTATCAGGCAGCCTTCCCCGGAACATTATGTTCAAATAATCAAAATAAGTTCCCTTCTCACCGGAAAATGAATGCATTGCGCCTCCGGGGATGAGCACGCATTCGCCGGGTTTGACGAGAATACTGCTGTCGTCGATTCTCAAGTAAACCTTGCCATAATCCACGTAGATCATTTCATGCCCATATGCGGGATGCCTGTGACAGGATGTTGGTGAGTCAAGTTTTTTCCCTTTGTGAGCTATGCCTGTAACTCTTTTTACCAGTGATTTTCTAAAATTGAAATTGAGATCCATCTGTCAATCCCCTATTGTTTCAAAGAATAATGATATCGGCTAATAATTACACAGTATAGAATATTTCATAATGTAAAATTTGCAATACGGTGGATAAGGAAACAAACTGGATAAAATGTCCAAAATGTTGAAAATGTGAACATTGAGTAATAAATTCTTTTACAACCAACAGGGTAAATTCTTTTACAACAACAAGGGGTTGTTATATGCGCCAGCACTTGTCTGAGCCGGATCAAATGCCAACAGACGAATTTCATCTGGAAAGTCGGATATGGGAAATCCATAAGTCTGGCTTGGTCGATGAGGCGAAGCCGAAAAGGAGCAACTTGTCGCGGCGTAAAGGCTTTACTTTAATAGGATTGCTGGTGGCTGCGCCCGGCGTAGTTCTGAATCGCATTGCGATTCAAACGAAGACGAGAGCACATTCGATCAAGTTCACCTTGATCGAATTGCTCGTGGTGATTGCAATCATCTCCATCCTCATGGCGATGCTGCTGCCTGCACTTAAAAAAGCAAGGGACATAGCAAAACAGATCAGCTGCCTCAATAATCTCAAGAATCTAGGATCTGCATGCACCTACTACTCAATGGATTATGACAGCTGGATGCCGTCAGGACTTTGGCAGGTGGGGGCAAACCGCTGGTTCGAGTGGGATTGGAGCTTGCCGCCGCTTGGATATGTGAAAGCCAAAAGCGGGTTCATCGGCTCGGTGAAACTGTACGGAAATCGTTGCGACTACGCCTGCCCGGCGGTGCAGGCGGCAGACGTGGACAGCAGGTTCGACAACCTCGGTCAGACCATTGGCATGAACCTCTTTTATGCCATGGATCCAGGGCTCAAGGGTACCAGATTCAAGCTCCCCAGCCGTCTACTCTATCTTGCGGACGGCTTTTGCGCTTTCAATGATCATGTGGATACACGAGAGATACCTGGCTGGCTTCGCTTTTGGCACCTAAGGACATGCAATGTCCTGTACATCGACATGCACGCCGACTCGCGGGGTCCAAATTCAATGAGCAGGATTACATCTCACACACCGTTCTGGCACCCGTGGTGCTGGGCTCAACAAAATGATTGAATTGGGGGTGCCTTGATACGTCCTGAGAACGTGCAGTAAATTGCACTACTACGAGCCGAAGACACGCTAAAGTAACATAGTTCACAAAATACATGACATAGAACAAAATAAAGGAGAAGCGCGATGAGGCATGGAATGACAATGTGTGTGATCGGAACTGTACTGCTCATGATGGCTAACGGGTACACTATGCAGCAGAAAGAAGATGCAAAGAAGAATGCCTCAAAGGTTCCGCCGCTGATCCTGGTTGATAAAGGGGCGAGCCTGGCGCCGATCATAGTGTTCAAGGACGCTCCGCCGATGACTCGTAAGGCGGCCGATGAGCTGGCCGCCTATATCGAAAAGGTTGGCGGCGCGAAGCCGCAGGTCATCGAAGGCCTGCCCGACCCACTGCCGGAAAAGGCCATATGGGTCGGATTCCAGCCCAAGCTCAAGGAACTCTTCCCGAAAATCGATTTTGATTTCAAATATCCGGAAGAGATCCTCATCACCGCCAACGACAAGAACCTGGTGATCGCCGGGCGCGACCGGTGGGATCCACAGCACCTGATGGTGAATGACCGCTTCAGCAAACCGACGGTCAGCTGGCAGCAGGAATTCGGCACGGTCAACGCGGTGTACACTTTCATCCAGGATTACCTGGACGTGCGCTGGCTCTGGCCGGGCGAGACGGGCGAGGACATTATAAAGAAGGAGAAGATAGCCTTCGCACCGTTTGAATATCGCTATCATCCCCAGATCCGTCTGCGCGGCGGGATTCTCTGCCAGTCAGTTCCAGGTAATAACCAGGGAGTTTCACATGACTGGGGGCGTTTGCAGCGCATGCAGCTTGACTCCGCCAACCGGGCCGACATCAATCACTGTTTTTACGACTGGTGGGATCGGTTTCACGAGACACATCCGGAGTATTTCGCCCTTCAGCCCGACGGCTCCCGCAGCGGTTATCCGGCCCACGGAGGCGAAAAGATCTGTCAGTCGAACCCCGGTGTCTGGGATCAGTGGCTGGACGACGTGGCGAAGAAACTTGAAAAGGATCCGACCCGGACCATGTTCAGCGCGGCTTTCACTGACAACAACACCTCCGGACATTGCATCTGTGAAAAATGCCGTGCATGGGATGTACCCGAGGCAAAAAAGCGGCTCCTGACCTGGAGCGGCATGGCCGAGGAATACGTGGCGCTCAGCGACCGGGACGTGATGTTCGCCAACATCCTGGCACGCAAACTGAAGCAACGCTATCCGGGCAAGGACTATTGCGTCCAGATTTTCGGCTACGGTCCGACACGGCCAGCACCGGTCAAAAACAAGCCGGACGACAACGTGATCGTGGCACATGTCACAAATTGGTTCGCGGGTCTGGAGGACAGCGACCCCGAAAGTCTCGATAACGAAAAGGCCTCGCAGGAGTTCGCCGACTGGGCGGCGACGGGCGCAAAGATGTTCTACCGGCCCAATCTGCCCAGCCAAGGCGGCATGTACGTGATGTTGCCCGACGTGCCCTTTGGACGGGCCGCGGAGACCTTTCGCTATGTGGCCAAACATAACTGTACCGGTATTTTTTTCGATACCATCGACGAGTGCTGGCCGACACAGGGGCCGCTGTACTATCTGATGGCGCATCTGGCCTGGAATCCCTATCAGGACGGTTATGCGGTCATGGACGACTATTACCGGCGCGGGTTCGGGCCGGCCGCCCAGCAATTGAAGGCATACTGGACTCTGATGGAGGAGACGCGCAATCGGATGGTTGACGGCAAGCTTACGTATTCGCAGGTCTATGACGCCGCATTTTTCAAGCGGGCCGCCGGCCTGTTGGACGGGGCGGATGCCGCGGTGGCGAAAGCGCCTGAGATCTACCGCCGGCGGATCGCGTATGTGCGAGTCGGACTGGAGTTCACGCGAAAGATGATCGAGGCGATGGATTTGAACACCCGTTGGAAGACGGACAAGAAAGCGGCCGACCGGATACGCGCACTCTGGAAAGAGCTCGAGCTCATCGTAAATGAAAAGGAGAATCATATTTATTGGAATGCATTCATGGGCTTCAAAAGCTGGTTACATCCGGATTTCATCGAAAAGAAGTAAAATAAGGCCATCGGCAACCGGACCGCGCGCTCTGCGTGCGGTCCACCTAATCAAATCATTAAACATGGAGAAGACGATGAGGAACATTGATTGTATAAAACGGATTTCTGTTGTTCGGTCGCTGATGAAGCGAAGTGTGCCAGCGTTCATTCTGCTTTGGGCGGTGTTTGCCTTTTCCGCGGATTTCAACATGGATTTCCAACGGAGATATCAGGAACGCACTGCGGAAGGTAGTTTCAGCTACAAGAAATATCCGGAGGCGCGTGAGGCATTCGAGAAACTGGCCGCCACAGCCAAAGATCCCCTCGAAAAAGCCATGTGGCAGGCCCGCATCGCCGCTGCCGTGGGACTCCAGAAGGACAAATTGGCAGAGGGGTTGGCACTGGCGAAGGCCATCGGCGACAAGCCCTACTCCCTGTATGCCCAGATGGAAATTATGTTTGCAGCGTGCGATTACAAGGGAATCGTCAGCAGCTTTGGCTCCGAGGACATTGCCGCATGGCCGCCGCGTCGGCTCGCATTAGTGTGTCTCTGGTCCAGTAACTCTAAGGACGAAGATGTCCGGAGCATGGCGTTGTACTATCGGGGTTACGCATACTATGAAACGGGCAGTGGCGAGGTCGCCGAGAAAGACCTGGAGAAGGCGGCGGAATTGATCAATACGGATGGCCTTAAAGTGGTCATCTTGCGCGCACTGGCCGATCTGGAGGGGCAACTTCTCAAAAACAAGGAGAAGGCGTTTGCGGTCAATATGAAAATCACGAATATACTCGGGGGTTCGCCATGTGATCCATCCTTTATGTTCAGCTTTTTTAACGCCGCAGATTACCTGCGGGAACAGAAACGGTACGACGAGGCACTTGAAGTTCTGAACAGGATGGGGAGTGCGGGCCCCGCCAGCACTTTGCCGCAGCATCGGGGTTGGCAGCAGGATAGATATGTCGCCATCGGGAAGACGCTCGCCGAGGCTGGCAGGCTCGACGAGGCCATCGCCGCCTACCAACAGAGCTGTGATGATAAATATAAGGACAATTCCCTTACCAGCTATGCCCGCCTCGCTCTGGGCGACACCCTCGCCAAAGCCGGCAAGAACGAAGAGGCCATCGCCGTCTACAATACGCTCATCGCCTCCGAAAAATGCAGCGCGTCCATTAAAGAAAAGGTGAAAACAGCGCTGGAAAAACTCGGAAAGCCGGCGAAGTGATCAAGACATGAATCTGAGGCAAAGGACAAAATATTATTAAACTCAAAGAGGAGGGATAATAAAAACTGTCATAGTCATCCCACAGGATGACGGATTGATGGATTTTTGGATTAGTGGATTAGTGGATTATTGGTTTTGGGTTAAGAAAAGGCAAAGACGCATGGAATTGGAATGGA
>CAIQLG010000106.1 GCA_903872565.1 uncultured Lentisphaerota bacterium
TAATTTTCAAAATGCCTTTTTTTATTTCCATTCCAATTCCATGCGTCTTTGCCTTTTCTTAACCCAAAACCAATAATCAACTAATCCAAAAAACCATCAATCCGTCATCCTGTGGGATGACTATGATATTTTAAAGTATAACTCTTCATATTGCAGTAACAAAAGTTAAAAAAGAAATTTATGATGTTTTTACCAGAAGTCGAGATTTTTCACACACAAAATATTTTATTAGTGGCTTTCGCTGTGTTTCTGTGTGAGGATATTCTTTGGCGGATGCTATGGTGAGTCCTGAGGTGTTTTCATGATTTTCAAGTTTCCATTTGCATCTATTGGTGGGAACCAACGTATGCGATCTGCCTCTGCTCCCAATTTCGTGTTTCTACATCGCCTTACCAGCGACTTGTAGAATGTGTCCGCATTCATAGGATCACGAGCCTTCAACCACGAACCTGCAACGCAGAGAACTTTCGCCGTCTCATCTGAATTGTCCGGCATCAGTTCCGCCGCCTTCCACGCAAGTTCCGCCGCATTGTAGCGGTAATGAAATCTCGTGTTGGGTTCCGGGACATGTTTTTCCGCCCGCATGATTTCATCCGAGGATGCATTAGTGCAAAAAGTCCCTTCTGTGCGGTTTAAAAGAGAAGGGACTTTATCATAACAGCTTCCCTCGAAGCATAACCAGTCTGGTCCAACTTCCGTTCCGAACAGCTCCATCCCTTTGTTTCTTGCGATTTTCGCAGCTTCAAAATATGCCCGGCCACGTTCCTCGCGTGGCAATTTGCTGTTCTCGGCCTTTTCAATATTCCGGCAATATTCATCAAATAGTTGCAAGTCGGGATAGTAGGATCTGGCATCTTTATAAAGCCCGCTTCTGGCGAGACGCCTTGCAAGAAGGTATCTGAGAAAGTCACCATTGATCGGCGCCGGTTTAATTTCAGCGTCAGGATCTTCCGCCACCATCGAACCAGTGCCAAGTTGTTTTCCGTCGCGTATCAGATAGGTTGGCCAGTTCTCGTCAACATATTTCTTAAGTTCTTCCACCTCAAGGACTCTTTCGGCAATGTACGAGGCGTCATCTTGGAATCCCGATCGGGTCAATAGGTCGAGCGCCTCGACATACTGGCGCCTGGCAAGCTGCAAGACCGCATATTCGCCGTTGATTTCATTGATTGTTTCCAGTCGTTCTCCGTAGCCCCAGTCGAAACTGGGGACATAAGTGTTTTTATAAAAACTCTTGAATTTTAGCGGGTAAGTTTTTGGCGGTGCGGATGCATTGTTCAGAGGTGGAAAGAGGCGGACAAGTTCCGCGAGAATCTTTGCGGCGTCTTCCATTTTACCATCTCGGAGAAGAAGTTTTGCCTTGAGCCATTTGCATAGAGGAGAATCTGGTGCTCTGTCAATCCATCTTTTCGCGATATCCATCTCTCCATCTAGATATGCGGCGAGGGCGAGTTTGTCAAAGCATTCCGAATCTTTGACTCCGCTGTTTTCAACGGCTTTGAGCCACAGCTTGGCCCGGCTCTCATATGTGTGCGACCCAGGGCAATATGGGGTTATGGCCGGGTATTTTGCTGCCGCATATTGCTTCGCCTTGAGATAGATTTCTTTCTCTATGCAATCAACATCTTCGGCTGGCAGTGAGTTCCCATAAGATGCGACATATGCGGTTATTGTGCGTCTCGCTTTTTCGTCATTTGCGAGTAGGCGCAAGACGCCAGCGCCTTTGCCAAATGAAGCACCACAGATGTCACGAAGAGAAATCAACGCAATCAGATCGCCTCCGGCCGCCTGCTGTAAATATAGGTCAAAGCTCTCAGTATATTTATTATCATCCCACAAAATATCAGCTTCCCATCCCAGGCTTGATACAGAGATTCTTTTCCTCTCAATGCGGTGATTATCTGCTATGAGCTTTCTGTTGTCGGATGCAAGACCTTCCATCTCAAGAGCTTTTAGCAAATCTGCGATCTCGGCGTCAAGTGTATCAACTGGATAGTCAAAGTTATCTTTTTGGTTTACCGCCTTGAAATAAGGATGTACCAGTCTCATACTAAGAAGTTCCTTGTCGAAATCGAAAAGGGGATGGGAAGTGATGTTATCCTTCGTGTTCACGAGAAGCCAGTTTGGAAAAAATGGGCCGCAGGCCTGAAGTTCCCATAACCAGTTGAAAATCAACAAAGTCACCGTCATTAACAATCCCTTAGTTTGCCCCGCTGGAAAGATCAAGCTCCACCTCCGTTTTTTTGTCGAATCTCGCCCAGCCCACAGACTTTTTAGCTCCCGGGACAATACGCAGTTCATTCGATAAGCTTTTAAACGATATGGAACCGGATTCCGATGATTTCATTTCAAAGTCCCTGAGTGCATCGGAGGAAATAACCCTTGACTTGTCCCATCTTATTCCCACCGAGACAGGCCCGCAAAAATCATTATCTCCATTATTTGACAGCTCGATTTCGGCAAGCTCACAGCCGGGATTTCGGTTGACGACGGAAAGATGCGGGGAGGGATTGCGCCCGGCCATCACTGCTGACAAAGTTTTCCACGACCAGTTGAGCCTGTCGCCATCCACCGGCATACGAAACCAGACGATTCCATTCATCATGGAGGGTCTGCATTCAGTCCATTTTATTACAAGTTCTGAAATGGCTTCCGGATCACTGCGAACTTCGCAAGTCGTAATTCTCTCCGGCCAATTCAGGGGTGAACCTTCAGCAGAGAGTCCCAGGAATTTGCCGTTTTTGTCAAAGAAAGTCAAATAGCCGTAGGTGGGAAGGGCGATGCGGAACCTCCTGCCAAGCCTGCCCGCCTTTTCAACAGCACGGATTGCCTTTTCCGGGTCGCACAACATGAATGCAGGATTGTCTATTGCTGGCCTTTCAAGGGAATGCACCTGCAAGACATAGATGTCACACAAGTCTATAAGATGCTTGAATGAATTGTTGTCGAGCCAGCATGGGAGTGCCGTTATTGCAAGGGGAACATCGGGGTTCGCATCACGGATTTTCTTGACGAGAAACCTGTAGTCGCCAAGTTTTGATTCTGCGCAGTCGTAGTCAATCTGGATCTCTGAAATTCGGATCCCGTTGTGGTTGAAATCGGAAATGAGGGACTGGGAGAGTGAGATTATTTTTTTAGTGTCGTCGTGCATTTCAGAAAAAAGGTTAGGAGCTTTTCCGATGCGGAGTGTTATCACGACAGGTTTTCCAGCGCATCGCATAGCATGGTAATCCGGATTCGTCCTGAAAATTACTGGCGAGTTTTTCTTCCAGGAAATTTCAGCGGCGAGGACGGCAATTCCTGAAAAATTCTCGCTATGCTGTAGGAGGGTGGAGGTAACAGAAGGAGTCCAGTCCCTCTGCCATAAATAGACTTCCTGGTTCATTTGGCCACTTGCCCGGCTACAATCTGCGGTCTTGCAATAATATATGGTTCCGATAAAGCTTATCGCCAAAACGGAAACTGCCGAGAACAGATAAAAGATGTTTTTCTGCCTTATCTTCATCAACGCTACTTACTCTTTTCAGTTTTTTTTATGAGGATGTCTGCCTCGTCTTTTTTTCCGTTTGCGAATTTCGCAGCCGCGAGGTTAGCCATTATGCCGGGATTTTTGGGGTCGAGTGCAAGTGCCTTCGTGTAGTATTCTTCTGCGGAGGCAGTGTCGCCTTTGTTCATCATTATGAATCCCATATTGTTCAGCGCGGGGCGGTGCGACGGATAGGCTTCAAGGCATTTCCTGTAAGCTTCCTCGGCCTCTTTGAGCTTATTGTTCTTTTGCAGATAGAATCCGTAGTTGAAGAGCAGGGGAGGGGAGTCGGGGGTTATTTCGAGTGCTTCTGCAAATAATTTATCCGGTTTTCCGATCTCGCCTTTGTCGGAGGAAATCAGGGCGAGGTTCATCAAGGCGTTGCTGTCGTGCGGATCGGCTGCGGCGGCCTTCAGAAAATATTTTTCGGCATCTTCCCTATTTCCCTTCCTCTGCCGGATTATTCCGAGAAGGTTCCAGGTCCTCGACCAATCGCCAAGGACCGATGAAGAGGCGAGAATGTGGTCTTCTGCGTTTGCGAGGTCTCCGGATTTCAGATATGCCTCCCCGAGAATGCTGTCGGATTCGGCATCGTCAACTGCTGGCGACAGGCCTGCTGAAGGCATAAAGACAAGCAGAAATGCAAAGGCAAGAACTGCCAGATCATAGGAAAACAATTTGATCATATAGGAAATTGTATTTCCTGAGGAACGCTGGCAACTTGCCGGCACTATGTCACCAAGTTGGTGGCGTTCCGAAAAAGTTCTGCCGTGGCGGATTAAGTTCAATCTGCGGATATTGGTGCACAGGTAGTCGAGGGCGAATGCGCAGAAGATTATGAACGCTGGCAGGGCGGGATATCTGTATCTTCCGCTCGTGACGAAAATTGTCTGCGCCAGCCAGAAGGAGATCACGAGAAGGATAAAATACCGGTAGGGGTAGATGGTCTTTCCAGATTTTACCACGATGAGGAAGCCGAATAGGGAAAGGGAAAGAACTATCCCGCCTGTCCATGAGAAGACTTTCTGGAACTCGCTGAAATAACGTATCTTACAACTGTCGGCCCCTGCATTCAGTTCCCTGTGGTTCCAGTTCAGGAGGAATTTTCTCGCGGTGAGCCCGAGCCATTTGAGCGGATGCGAAACAATGAACTCTGCACTTTTTCCAATGAAATATGAGTCCGTGCCATGGCCCATCGCAGCTGCCTGAGCTGCTGCGGTTCTGTGGCTATCGTCCCATTTCTTCCCCGGCCTGAGATAGCAGGTGCCGTCGGAATCGGGATTGTTGCCGAGGAAAAAATTGAAGCCCCCGTTCGCCTGGATGGAGAAGCCGGATTTGACGACCGTGCCATTGTATATTGCGACTGGAACGGTGCAAAGCGCTACTGGGATCAGGAATGTGACGGCGTTTCTTATGAATTTAGTTTCGTTGCGGAAAATATAGGACAGGATCTGATGCACGACAATGAAAAGAGGAAAGAGGGCGGAAAGTGGATGTGTTATGACTGCGAGGCCGCAGAGCAGTCCGGCAACCGGCATCGGGTATTTTTTCCTGGCGCCCAGTCGCGAGTCGGAGAAATAGAGGAAGAAAAGGGAAAGAGTTATCAGGACTATGCATAGGGATTCGCTTATGTATTCGGCTTGGTAGAAAATGCCGGGGGGATAGAAAAGCCAGATGAGCGCGAAGAATGCAGTTATCCTACGGTTTGTGATATTTTCCTTGAGAAGCAGAAGTATGAGCGGGATTGCAGCTAGGAATCCGAGCGTCAACTGCATGCCTCTGACTGCAAAGTGGTTGAATCCGGTAATTTTATACAGGGTGGCGAGTGTGAACGGATACAAGGGCGCGTGGATCTGAGTTTTGTCCCACAGTATCTTTCCCCCGATGATTTCCCTGGCTCTGAGATCATATTCCTCGACATCCGGCCCACAGGGGAAGGTGAAGAGAGGAGACTGTGAAAACTGAACGAGATATATCATTCTCCAGGCAATGCCTAGAAAAAGATAGAGCCCCAGAATTGTGTAGAATCGACCTCTGTTTTTCATGTTATATGCTTGGGAAGCATGACCTTGTCTATATTTGATTTTCTGGCCTTGCCTACAAGCGACTTGTCAAAGGTAATGAACTTGTCTGCACTCGTGCCTGACGCAAGATGGAGGGCATCGGCGAAATCAAGTCCTTTTTCCGACAGTGAAATTGCTTCGGCAAGAATATGGAAATCTTCGGTAAAGATGTTAGACAGGCCAAGTAGTTTTTTTAATGCCCCTAAGATTTCACCAGTTTCAAACTTGTACACATAACGAAGAACCCATTCTGTTTCAAGAATGACGGTTTTTGATATGAAGACATCATTGGAGCGCAGTATCTTGGCAGCAGTTTCTGCCTGTTTCCTGTCATCTTTTGCAAGAACCCTGACAAGAATGTTTGTGTCAATTGCAATCATGGCCTTTTCTCGCCCCCAATTCTATTGCTTTTTCCATTTCTCTCAGAGATTTTCTCTTCCCCTTGTAGTTCAGGCATCCATATACCTGTTCAAACGAGGCTGTGGCAAATGGCTTATTCGGTTTCAAGATAATGGAATCCCCATATTCTTCGATTATGAACTCAAGACCACTTCTCCACTTATGCGAGCTGCATATGGTTTTCGGTATTACAATCTGTCCTTTTGATGACAAAAGTGTCGTGACCATAATTTTCTCCTCTTTCCCTTTCATGTAAGATTAAAGTAAGATAACTCCTTCAAAATGAAAATCAAGCGGCAAGTAGGGGAATTCCGCAATAAAGGTAATGCGTCAGTTTTCGGCGGTGGAGGGCCATGCTCTGTCGGGACCTTGGGCGGACGCGATGGAGCGCGTCCCTCCAAAAAGGTCATTTGCCGGAAAAGACTTTGCACGCATTACCAATAAAGCGTTCATCCCATTATTCTTCGTATCTCCACCAGTGAATATATTTCTATTGAATCATTGCCTTGAAATGCTATATTGGAGGTCGATGAATGCCGCTAAGTTAAGCCAAGTAGCGCGGGGTATCACCCTGCAGCCCCTCTCGGGATGGTATCCCGAGTTACTCAAACTCAGGCTTAACTTGGCGGCATTCGAAAATCAATCCAAACTAGTATTAGGAGTAGTCCGATGAGTTGGAAGTTATTTGACAAAGAGATTGAATTTTCCATTTTTCCCGCACCTGTGCGGTGGAATTTCCTGTGCTTTGCTGTCGGAATATTTGCCTTCTTCATCCTTTTCGAGGCTTTTCCGAAGGACAAGAATTATCTCGAGATTGGCAAGCCTAAAATATTTGATTCCTTGGGATTGAAGTTCAAGCAGTTCAAAGATTCTTCTCCAGTGCCACTTCCAACTCTTGCCACGATGAAACTCAAGGCTTCGAATGGTGAGCCCCTCATTTCTTACAAGCCGAAGGATCTATGGATCTACGAGGAGGTCGTTCAGCAATGGAAGAATCCTGCCGGCACGCTTGTCCTTGCGCAAATGACACTGCCGTTGCCGGACGGATTGAAAATCGTCTTCGAGGAGAAGGATAAATCGGCCAAATATTGCCTGAAGGAGGATTTCGAATCCTGGAAAAAGAGTGCCGTGCCGGAAAAGGATGACAAGGCTGTCATCGCGTGGCTCAACTATCTCACAGGCAGCGAATTCAAAGTTCCGCTCATTCTCAGTAAAGGTACCTCGAAGGACTCGTCAGTAAAAAAATTCTCCGCCAAGAAGGAAAATGCGATAATATGGGCGTTCGAGGTAGCACAGCCTGGGAACAAGGATTCTGCGCCAATTTTCTTTATTTTCAATTTGGCATCTTCGAGCGAACAGCCTAAGAACGAAGCTGCTATAAACCAGTTTATTGCGGGGATAACTTTTGCCGCGCCAGCGAAAAACAATGTTGCACAAGAGTCAAAAGAACCTCATGATACTTCCAAGGAAAAAATAGGAGAGAAGGGACTTTCTCCAGAGCTTGCCGCAAGCAGGGATGCCGTCATAAAGAGCATTGCAAACCTCAAGGGATGGTGGTCTCTGGTGACCGACAATTTCATAATTGTTTCAAATCTCGAGGATAAGAATATCGGACGTGATGTAACTTCCCCTCTTGAACCCTGCCGCTCAATATTTGCGGAATACTATCCTGCCCTCGAGCCTGTCAAGGCATTAAGTGTTTGCCGCGTCTTCCAGTCGAAGGAAGGCTATCTTGCATATGTGGGGCCCGAGCTCGATTGGAGCAAGGGGATGTGGGTGTCTTCTCGAAAGGAACTCGTGATTTATCCTCAACCCCCGCAGGCGACCCCCAAGGAGAAGAAAGATTTCATCTCGTCAGTGATCTGCCACGAGTGTTTTCACCAGTATCTGTATCATGTGTTTGGAGAGACTGGGGTTGCCACTTGGTTTAACGAGGGGAATGCGGCCTACTTCGAGGGAATTGAATTCAAGAGCAGGGGGAGATATGAAATAACAGCCTGTCCCAAGTATCTCGGCAATGCGGTAAAACTGGCTTCCAGAAACGGACTTCCTGTGGCGGAAGTCTTTTTAATGGATGTCAAGGCGTTCCATGCCGATGATGCCAGGGAGAACAATTATGCGACTGCCTGGGCGATCGTCTATTATCTCAGGAACGGATGCCAGGTAATGAAGAAAAGACGTGATTATGAGAATGTGCTTTCAAGATATTATGATGCCATGAGAAAATTTAAGGATCCGGACAAGGCGATCCAATTTGCATTCGAGGGAATTGCCCTCAAGGATTTTGCGAATGATGTAACGGTATTCTTCAAGGAGGGTGCTGCGACAATCAAGAAGTCGGAAGGTTGTGATCCGATCAAATATTTATCCTCGGAGCCGAAGAAGAAAGGCGACTGGTGGGAAGATACTCCACAGGATGAGACTGAGGAGACCAAGGACAATGACAAGGAGTAGAAAGAAATGAAAGCGGCAGTGATAAAATCCCCCGGGGTGATCGAAATAGAGGAATACAGGAAGCCTGTTCCGGGAAAAGGCGAAGTCCTTCTGAAAGTCGATGCATGCGCTCTTTGCGGGACCGATCAGAGAGTCCTCAGGGGCGAAGAAAAATCAGATGCAGTAACAAATATAAAAGATATTAAAAGTAAAATAGTATCACATGAAAATAAAGTAACAAAGGAAGTAATAGTAAATCCGTTAAAAGTTATTTTGGGGCGTAATAATATAATAGATACAATTTAAAACATTTAAATAATTGATTACTCTTAAACTTCATATTGAACATAATTTTGATTTTATTATTGAAAAACAAAAACAATTTTCTTTTGCTTTTAGAAAATTATATAAACATTTCAATACTAAAGACGTTATATTTTTATCTAATTTAGGAATTAAATATAACTTATCCAAATATGAATTAAATTGTCTTAAA
>CAIQLG010000107.1 GCA_903872565.1 uncultured Lentisphaerota bacterium
CGTTTTCCTGTTGGAAAAGAGGTGCCAGCATACTATAATTCCGCCAATCCGCACGAATCCTACCTTGAAACGGGTGTGGGCTTTGTAAATTATATTATCATTATTAGTCCGATCGTGTTTTTTGTCCTATTTGGCATTATAGTTTTTGACGCCCTGCGATATGCCATCAGAATCAAACTCGTGAAACGTGAAATGAATTTGTTGTGTTCGTAAGGTCTGAAAGAGGCAGGCAAAGTCACCGCTCAAGCATAGCGCAGACTAGGTCGTCTGCGCACTCCTAGGATTCGTCCCGCAACAACGGGACTCATCGGTAAATCGTCACAAGATCAATTCCCACGAATTAGGGAGTCGGACGGATCAGGTTCTGCTCTTGCCGCCGGAAATGTTTACGGTAGTCCCGTGTATGTATTCGGCCCTGTCGGACGCCAGGAAACAGATCAGATTCGCGACCTCGCAGAGTTTTCCGGCGCGTCCTATTGGAATCGAGACCTTCTCGTATCCGGCACGGAGCTGTTCCACCGTTATCCCGCGGGTGTAGGCTAGAGCTCTTTCGTATTCCGGTGAACGAAGGGCTGTAGCTTCAAGGATTCCCGGCGCGACACCGACGATCCTTATGCCGTGTTTCCCGAGTTCCTTGGCCCAGGAACGGGTCATGCTGTATGTCGCCGCCTTTGTAGCCGCATATGAGCTCTGTCCTTCAGAGCCTTCCATTCCAGATTCGGAAGCGAGATTTATAATGACGCCCTTTTTCTGCTTGAGCATCGCCTTCGCGGCGGCCTGCGCACAAAAGAAGTATCCCTTCTGGTTGATTCTCATGGTCTTGTCCCAAATATCCTCGGTGAGCTCCTCTTTTCCGGCGGGGTCCACGAGGAGTCTGGGAATGGTTATGCCCGCATTGTTGACGAGGATGTCTATTTTCCCAAATTTCTCCACGGTTGTCTTCACCAGATTGGCGACATCCTTTGAGGAGCTGACATCGGTCTTGACAAATATGTATTCGCCGCCGAATTTGCCCTTAAGTTCGTCAATTATTTTGAGACCTGCCTCTTCCGATATATCGGCGATTGCAATTTTGATTCCGCATTCAGCGAAGCCCTCGCATATTGCTTTTCCAATTCCCATGGCACCGCCGGTAACGACGGCAACTCTGTCTTCAAGTCCGAGCCAGCTCATAAAATATTCCCTTGATAAATATTACCTATTAAAATTTGAATTATTTTATAGAATTTATTTTATCCATGACTTTCTGCCGGTCAAGATCCTCGCTTTCTGTCTCAAGCGCCATTTTCCAGAACTCGACAGCCTTCGCCTTGTCGCCAAGCGCAAGGTATATGTCTCCGGCATGGTCAGCTATGACTGCGTCAGGGGCGGGAGAATCCCCTGCAATCGCCTTTTGAACATATTCTTTCGCCTCCGCATACTTCCCGAGTCTGTAGAGTACCCAGGCCATGCTGTCGAGATAAGCCACATTTTCCGGTTTTATCTCAAGCGCCTTTTTTATCAGCCCATGTGCTTCATCGAGGGACATATTTCCATCGGCAAGAAGATAGCCCAGGAAGTTGGACGCCTCGTCGTCGGACGAAGAGCTCTGGAGTATTTTTCTCAATATTTTTATCGCGTCGTCAGTTTTTTTGCATTTTTCACAGTAGGAGGCGAGCATCATGTAGAAATCTCTTCCGAGGAAATTATTATCTTCGAGTTTTTTTGCCGTCTTTTCGGCTTTCAAGAGGTAATCCAGCGCCTTTTCATAGTCCTTTTTCCTGTAGGAGCAGATAGCCTTGATATATTCGGCCTCCGGCAGATCTTGGACTTTCGACATTCTCTCGATGCACTTGTCGTACTCATGCATGTTGAAAAGGGTTAAACCGAGCTGAAAGACGGCGGAATCCAGATTCGGATTGTATTTGAGGCACTTTTCGAATGACTCGAGAGCCTTCTCATATTGCTCGTTCAGGCGGTATTCATTCCCCAGCATGTATAGGAAATAAGGTTCCATGGTGGATTTTTCCACGATATTCTCCCATACTCGCCGCGCCATTCTGTGCCAGCCCAGATCTGAATAGATTTTGGCGAGAAATGTAAGTGCCGCGACATTGTCGGGACTGAAGAGGAGCAGATTCATTATCAGCTCCTCCGACTTTTCAGTGTTCTTCTCATGTTGAAAAATCTCGACGATGGAGCTGATGTCTCCGACATTTGTTCTTTTGTTATTCTCGAAATCTCTCTTGATTTTTCTGCACCAGAGTCTCTCGGTCTCGGCGAG
Source organism: uncultured Lentisphaerota bacterium (assembly GCA_903872565.1). Taxonomy (GTDB): domain Bacteria; phylum Verrucomicrobiota; class Lentisphaeria; order Victivallales; family GWF2-50-93; genus CAIQLG01. The sequence goes on from CAIQLG010000107.1 coordinate 2,264, forward strand.
ATTCACCGCAAGTTCCCGATTCATGCGACTTTTCCTCCACCCGGAAAAGAACCCTTTGTCCTCGGCTTCAACCGCCTGTGAGAAAAACACGGCGGAAGCTCTCCGGAACTCGAAACTGTCCGCGATTTCCGGAATCCCAGCCGCATCTCCGTAGACATCCTCACCCTCGGAATATTTTTTCTCCTTGGAAAAGACGTTGAGAAGATATATCGCCACCCTTTCATATCCGTTGTCAAGTTTTTCCTGCACTGGCAGATCGTCAAGATATTTGCGGGATTTTTCGAGAAGCTTCTCCGCATCCTCGTTTCGTTTCAACATCATAAGGGCAGTGCAGGCGTCAAGCGTAAGTTCTATGGCTTCAGGATTTTTTTCGGCGATCGGGACAAGGCTTTCAGCCCATTTTTTATAATCGCTGCCCGTGTACCAGTTTGCTGTAAGGATTGACACCGGGTATCTCGCCTTGGGATTTAGCTCGATGGACTTTAGAATTTCGTTGTCCACAAGCTCCGAGAACTTTTTCTTCTCCAGGAGCAAAAGATATGCATTGGCGAAATGTGCTAAGGATTCGGCCTTCGACCTGTTTTCCGGCAAGACGGAGAACTCACCCTGGAGGTTTGGCTTCCCCTGCGGGACGGAATCCGACCCGATGTCGCGGGAAAAGAGCGGAAACGCCGTCAATGTCCCGATTATGACTGAGAGGAGGAGTTTTGTCATAAACTACGATGACCGGTTAAAATATTTCAAATAGAAGTTGGCTAGCGACTGTGTAACAGCCGCCGTGCCAATTTGCGCGACAGTATGTAAAAAGCAAGACTACTTGTTCTTATGTCTTTGAGCTCGAAGCTGTTTGCGTCTCTTGTGCTTGGAAATTTTCTTGCGTCTTTTTTTCCTCAGGTTTCCCATAACTTCCTTTCATTTTAGTGTTTTTTCAAAATAACGAATCCATAATCTAATGAATGTGTCGTTTTTTACAAATGAAATTCTCCTGTTTTTTTTAATTAGCCCATATTTTATGTAAGCGTTAAGTTGGATGGGATAGCCTTATCTTGCGCAATAAAGTATGGCACTTTCGCCGAAAGAGCCTCGTGCCATCCCGGTGTCATTAGACCGGAATGGCATACTTCCCGTAAGCAGACTCGAATGCCCGCACTCAATGCCAGCTTAACGCTTACTATTTTCTTGCCCTATTTACGCACTTGTCTGCTGGAATATTTCGCCTGTGTGATTAGATTACTGACTTTCAATCTCACTCATGCAACAAAGGATGGAACCGTTTATGAAAAGAAAATCCGGATACATATCACGACTCGCAGCCATTGCCATGGCTGCCTTTGCAGCCTTCGCCGTCTTTGCGGCAGATGAAAAACCTGCGGGAAATAAAACAGCAACAGCGACAGAGCAGGATGCGACAGAAGAAGGATACGCCGCGATTTCCAAGCTGATGTTCGTAATACAGAAAATACGGGATGACTACGTGGATGCCGACAAGACAGAATACGACAAGCTCATTACGGACGCGTTGAGAGGTATGATAAGGGGACTTGATCCATTCTCGTCATATATGGACAATAAGGATTTCAAAATGATGATCCAGGACACCGAAGGAAAGGAATTCGGTGGCGTCGGACTCGCTGTGAACTACAAAAACAATACACTCATAGTCATCACACCCGTAGAAAACAGTCCAGCATTCAAGGCGGGAATAAAACCAGGCGACATCATCACCGAGATTGAAGGTAACAAGACTTCGACAATGACATTCGAGGAATGCATCAAAATGATGAAAGGGGAACCGGGCACCGAGGTCAAGATCACAATTTCCAGGGAGTCGGACAACAGCAATTTCACCGTCACACTCAAAAGAGAACTCATCGAAATGTCAACCGTCACCGGTGCAAAAACCATTGGAGACGGCATCGCGTATCTCAACATATCGCAGTTCAATGCCCCGACAGCCACGGATCTGGACAAGGCACTGAAAAAACTGAGCGACGAGGGAATGAAGGCACTTGTGATAGACTTGAGGGGAAATCCCGGTGGGCTTCTTACTTCCGCAATAGAAGTCTCAAGCCGATTTGTCAAAACCGGCGAGCTTGTGGTATATACCGAGGGGAAACTCAAGTCGTCCAAATTCGACTACTATTCAGTGAGATGCAATAAATATCTCGAACTCCCCGTCGCCATTCTCGTTGACAGGTACAGTGCAAGTGCGTCCGAGATTGTCGCAGGATGCCTGCAGGACCGCAAGAAGGCTGTTCTCGTGGGAGAAAGGACTTATGGAAAAGGATCAGTGCAGACAATCTTCCCCATGCCCGACAACAATGGAGCCGTGAGGCTCACAATAGCAAAATACTACACCCCAAGCAGCAGGGTGATCCACGAGAACGGAATAGACCCGACAGTCCTGGTACCTTCTTCGGAAAAAGAAATATTCGAGCTATACAGGCAGAGGCAGTCATATCCCGGCATGGTAAAACCTCCCATTAAAAACGTCATCACAGATGTCCAGCTCCAAAGGGCGATTGACATTCTCAAGGGCATCCGCATATTCGAGGACACCATCTACGGGAAGTAAATCCCGATCTCGACCTGTCCCTCCGTAGCTTCCGAGCGAAAGGGGATCACCATCCCAAGACCGATAAATCTCTACAACAGCAAATTCCCACGGAGTTCTGAAATTATCATAATTCCTGTCAAACCGAAGTCACCAAATCACTTTGATGTTTTTATATTCCCTGAAAATTTTGTCCGAAGTGACAATTCCAAGTTTTTTTAACATCGCGGTGGCAATCACAATCCTGTCGCAAGGGTCTTTATGGATGGGCGACAATTTGCCGGACATGGCTGCTATTTCACCATCAATAGCTATCTCTTTCAGTCCATGAAGTCGTATGGCAGCCGAATACCATTTGAAAGGCTCTGATGGAAGTTCAAGCCTTTTCTTTTCTACAAGCAGAGAGATTTCCAGTGCAGAAATAGCAGAAACATAAATATCGTCAGGATTTTGGAGGATGGCTTTCTTCGCATTGCCACTTAACGCCGATAAATCCTCAACAAGCCAGATTAGGGCACACGTATCTAGGAGCAACATCGTTCACCTCATATAATCAGGAAGTTCATCATCGGAAAAAACGGGGCTGGCAAGATTGCATTTAATCTTGACGCCCATTATTTCAGGATGTCTCTTCAGCGGGTTGTTTTTTGCCTTTGTCTTTCTAGGAGAGACGATGTCAGCCATAACCTTCCCGTTGCGGCAGATCCGCACAATTTCGTTTTTTTCGTCAACGAAGCGAAGCAGTTCCGACAACCTGGTCTTGGCTTCATAAGTATTGACAACAATCATATCATCCACTCCTGTTGATTATATTGGTTGGTCTAGTCTGACCATACATATAACCCATGATCCGCGAATGTCAAGGGGAAATTACAAGACAAGTTCACGATCAGTCTATTTTTTCGTGGTAAAATGGTCGTATCCGGGACTGATTTTTTTCACAAGATCGTTCTTGCCGTCAAAGATTTTCCCTGCGCGGACTCCCGAGCTGAAGACACCGATTTCGGTGAGAGAAACATCTTTGAATGGCCATTTCTTCTTGAGCTTCAAGGCTTTGCGGGGGCTGGCCGCAAAAAGCAGTTCATAATCCTCTCCTTCTCCCTGCGCCATCTGCAAATCCGCCCCTTTTCTCATCGGAATTTTACCGGCATCAAGTCTTATCCCGCATCCTGACATCGACGAAAGCTGTGCCGCATCGGAAAGAAGACCGTCGCTGACATCAATCATTGTGTTCGTATAGTCGCCTGCAAGAAAACGCGCCTCCCTGATCCTAGGGACAAACGCGATATGGTGGCCAGATTTGTACGAATTCCCGAATCTGCCAGTACAGAACAGGATGTCAGCGTTTTGCGCTCCGCTTCTGAGGCACAGTTTTTTCTTTTCGACACGCCCGGCAATGGAAAGGGTGAAAACTGCATCGCCTTTGCGCGTAGAAGAAATATCTCCGCCGCAAATGCTGACTCCCCATTGTTCCGCCTCCGCCTCTATGCCGGCGAAGAATTTATCCAGCCACCTAGCATCAATTACTTTATCTGCGAATTTCGCAGCCACGGTAAGCAATGCGAAGGAGGGGAGCCCGCCCATTGCGGCGATGTCGCTCAGATTTCTCTTGAGGAGCTTTTTTCCTGCTGATTCGGGGGTGCAATCCTTCATCGCGAAATGGACATTGGCCACTAGCTGATCCACGGCAAAAAGAAGATAATCCTTTTTCCCGACATCAATGACTGCGCAGTCGTCGCCAGGGCCGACAGCGATTTCAGTTCCCTGCCTGAATCGCGGCAACATTTTTCTGAGAAAATCTTTCTCTTTCATTTCCATTCTGCCATATTTATTGAAAGTGTTTCCAGCATGACCATAGTTTTTCATTTAAATAAATTCAAATTCTGAATTTATTTTCAATGAAAAAGTATGTCAGGAATCAGAATCTGATTCCTGCGGGAGTATTTCAAAACTATTCTATTTGCGCATTTTCCAAATACTTGCTCCATTCTCCGATTTTATTTTTTTCCATCCATTTCTCTTTAGAAGTTTATAGACAGTTGATTTAGGTGAAGCTGCACCAGAGATGCGCATATAATCCTGTTTCAATTATATTTTTTATTTCTTCACACATTCCACAAGGAGTTCTTCCTGTAATATATCCTTATCCTCGGAACGTATTATTTCCCAGTCCATAACAGTGAATCCAGCATCTCTTATTTCCTTCAGTATATCCTCGGAAAGGCCTATATAACGGCTGGCGATATCTCCTCCATGAATTGTGCACCGGCTCTTGGGATCAAATCCTTCAACCATCCCCGGTTCATTACACATGGTGCCAATATGGAAAAATCCGCCTTTTTTCAAAACTCTGCAAGCACTTGCAAGAAAAGCTTTCCTATCTTCCCCAATTATACAATGGAGGCAATAACCGTCAAGAAGAAAATCAAAAAAATCGTCGGAATAACCTCTTAAATCCAACACGTTTCCAACTCTGAAATCAGCTTCCACTTTACATTTCAGAGCCTTCTCTCCGGCCCATTTCCTTTTCTTTTGATATAAGCCTTATCATGTCCTTCATACCATGCTCTCATAGGATTCCCCCCGTGACCTGGAGTACATCCTCAAGGGATGTTATTCCCTGCTCAGCCTTGGCTACTCCGTCCTGGAATAAGCTTATCATCCCATCGCTGAGTGCCTGTTTTCTGAATTCCTCGCCGTTGCAGCCTTTCAGAAACAATTCCATCGCCTTATGGCTTGGTTCGAACAACTCATATATTCCCGTCCTTCCGCGATATCCGGTTCCGTGGCAACTCTTACAGCCGACAGCCTTATAATATTCCTGTTTTTTAAGGCCAAAGCGCTTGAGCGTAACATCATCCGGGACATATTTCTGAAAGTTGTTACATTATAAATTGCGTTACGCCGCAATTTATTACGCAATCGTGAATTTCCGTGAATTGAAATTCATGACTTCGCTGGAATAACCCTTCTCGCGGACATTTGATTCGCGGAGATTAAGGATTTCAGATATCTCCCCATGTGAAAGCCCGTCAATCTCACGCAAGACGAACACGGCCCGGAGATTTTCCGGCAGCCTTGCAACCGATCTGCGAATAAGCGCCCCCAGTTCCTTGTCCAGCAGCTTTTCCGATGCATCGCTTCCAGGTTTCGAGTACATCAATCTGTCCATTGACTCAACCTGCACCTCAAGATTTGCGGATTTCGCACGGATCTGGTTCAGGCAGTAGTTGCGGGCTATCGTGAAGAGCCATGTGGAAAACCGCATGGCGGGATTGAAGGTGTCCCGTTTTTTTATTACGCGGAGAAATACTTCCTGTGTATAATCCTCCACCTGGCTCGGATTCTTTTCGTACGCCCCGTAAATGAACCTGAATATCCTGTTCTTGTATTTGTCAAAAAGAACCTGGAACGCCTCTGTCCTTCCGGAGCAGAACATTTCCATAAGTTCTTCGTCCCGCAACTCTTCCATGTCAACCTCGACAGGGTTTGGTTTCGTTCTCAACAATATTATACACGGTTTTACAAATAATGTTGCAGCATAATGCGATTTGCCGTAAAAACTGGCTCGTCACACGGAAAATTGTCACCATATCCAGGGCAGAATCCCCTTCACTTCCGAACGATATGATTCGTATTGTTCCCCGAATTCTTCTTTCAGCAATTTCTCCTCGTAATATATTCTCCTCAGAAATGCGCAAGGCAGAATCACTATGACCGCCGCCATGGAAAACCAGGCGTGAAGAAATATCGTTGTCGCCATGTACAAGATGAATGCTCCCAGATAACTTGGATGCCGCACGATCCCGAAGGGGCCTTTCCTGATGATGGCATGGTCTCTCTGGACCGCGAGATGCATTGTAAAGAGATTTCCCAAGGTGAAAACCGCCCAGGTGCGCAGCAAAAGCCCGAGCGTCATGGAGGCAAGGGCTATGGTTGTAATTATATCCCATTGAACACTAACTGGATATCTCAGATATGCGGTTTCGAGTAGTGCGGCGAACTGAGTGGCGTAGATAGACCATATGATCTGGGCGCCGGTGCCCCTGTCCCCTGATTTGACTGTAATCGTGAAAGGGTTGTATGCCGGCTGGAAAAGGGATGCGAGAATCGCAAATAGCACCAGTATCCATATCTGCGGAGCAAGAAGGATTTCCCTGTTGCCCAGTACCGGCAGAACCACGACCAGCGATGAGATCAGTATTCCCATGATGAGTCTCCGGATCATTGCCGTCTCCTATTCTGCCACAGTGTATTGTATGTGTCTTGCATCCACATCGGTGATCTTCTCGGCCAACATGCGCCACTTGTACTGGATGTCTGCGCGTTGGTTTTTCAAGAAATGTCCGCGCACATCGTCTGCCCAGGACTCGTCCATCATGTGAAGACAAGGCGGATTGAGACGCCTTGATTTTCTCCTCGCGTCATATTCGATGTTTACCTCCGACAATACCTTGTCGATCAGGGGAAGAATGATATCCAGCAGGAATTCATTCGACTGCGAGGAATTCAAGCGAAGAAGTATTTCATGGCGCAAGTCCTTGTAGTTGGGGACGATACAGGCTTGAACCACTGAAAGATCATGTCTGATTTTTATTCTGCGAAATGCCTCAAGGAAATGGTTCACATGAAGTTTTTCGCCGGTGATATTGAGCATGTCATCGCTTTTTCTGACGAATGCGATCACTGGAGTCCTGTTGTAAAAACCGCAGACCTCTATGGTGTCATGAATGTCATAGCGATATAGCCCATTTACGTTGGTCAGAATAATTCTGTATTGCTTCCCCATTTCAAGTTCGTGACATTTCAGAACTTGTGCATCTGCTTCCACACTCTCACCATCTGGGATGAATTCGTAGTAGTTATTCTCAAGCGCCAGAATTCCCGCCGGGCTTTCATCCTCGTATGGGATTGTCATTACACCTTCGCTGGCGATATACCCAATGTCTCGTCTTGAAACATCCCTGCCGAAATAGGCCGACAGCTTGTCGGCCTGGAATCCTATACTTCCGCCGAGCCAGCAACCAATGAGTTTCAATTTTTTCCAGCACGCGAAGGGCATAAGTCCGCCATGCCTGCCAATGACTTGCTGGAGCATGCGTGCCCTGGCGGGATTTGGCCGCAAACTTCCACCGACAATGTCAAGGATGGCGGAGTCTTCAGGCGTCCGTTCAAGGGGCCACGCACTGCACATTACTCCATCGCGGATAGACCGGACGATATCTTCCTGGTGTTGAATTCCTGTTTCGGCGATTCTGATAAGCGTGCCAGGGTTCGGAGTGAGAACAAAGGACACTTCGTTTTCCAGAGCGATACGCGCTATGACATAGTAACGAAGATCGTAATCCTTGATTTTAGCCAGGGCAAATGGCAATGCGTATGACGGGTGCAGCACGTCCGGCAGGGCCTGGCACATCATTCCGGAAGCACTTCCGTAGGGAATTCCCGACCGTGTCTGGCCCTCTACCGGAGCGCCGGCCACAAAGAGAATCGAGTGATTCAAAAACGAAGGATGGTCCCGCAAGGCACGGCACAGCCACTGGTAGGATGTGTTGGCGGTTAACTTCATGCCTCCTTGCGTGATTGGCACATATTTCGGCTTGTCTGTCGTTCCACTGGTCAGATTGAACATGAATGGCTGATCGGCAGTAAGTATATTTTTCTCCGCATTCTTCATCTTTTCCACATATTGCGCCAGATCGGAGAAACTACAGATCGGGACAGCCCTGGAGAATGTGCCGGCATCGGATATCCGGGAGAAAGCGTGTTCCTCGCCATATTGAGTTTTCTGATTGCACTTTAGAATATCCGACAGCAGTTTGCCTTGCGTGATCTCGGGAACTTTCGTCGCACGATCAAAAGACCGCTTGATCGTGCCTCCCTTGGTTCTAATATCTGTTTTCAGAAGCATCGTTCCCATTTGCGCATTCCTATCGGACAGTTATTATGTTTTCGGCATATTTGTCCACAAGTTCTTCACGGACAGTGACTCCAAGCCCCGGACCAGTCAAAATTGGCGCGTTTCCACCAGCACCAAAGACAATATTTTCTTCTGCGATATCCTCTGTCAGAAGATGGGTGCCATACGAGCCCTCGACAAAGTGCAGGTCTGCCAAGTGTGCGGCAAGATGTCGCCCGGCGGCAGAGAGGATCGCCGTTTCTCCGACCTGGCACCCCAGTTGAATCCCGATGCCTGCGAATCTCGCAAGATCGGCGATGGCAAGCGTTCTGTAAAGTCCGCCACACTTTGATATGCGAAGGTTGAAATAGTCAACCGCCTTTTTCTGTATGAGTTCCTTCGCGTCCAGAATCGTCACGACGGACTCGTCGGCCATGATGGGTATTGGAGAGCTGGATCGTAAAGTAGCCAATTCAATCGGATTCCCGCGAGGAACCGGCTGTTCAATACATTCTATGTCGAATTCCTCCGCCGAGGCCATGAATTGTCTTGCGGTCTCCAGGCTGAACGCCCCGTTCGCGTCCAATCGAATAGATACAGATGGTCCCAATATCTTCCTCACCATGGCGATGCGCTCGGAATCCTCGTCTCCAGAAACTTTCATCTTCACATACTTGAAACCCGCCGCTTTGCAGTTATGGGCAATCTTCTCCGTCCTGGCGATAGAGTTTGCGCCAATAACCGCCGAGTAGGTGATATTCTGCGATACGGGCGTCAATATCGCGGCGACAGATGCGTTCCTGATGCGGAACAGACAGTCAATGACCGCCAGTTCGACGGCGCACCTTGAGGCATTCCATACAACTGCGCCCCCTGTCTCTGCATCCGAATCAGGTAGGAGCCCGTGCATATATTCAAACGCACAACAAGGATCAATTCCTTCCAATTCGGCACCGAGTATCCGTGGCAGCAATTCGCTCCTGACATGTTCAACGGCTGTCTTTCGCGTTTCCCCTGTGACATAGGAACGAGGCACGCCTTCTCCATATCCCGATATCCCGCATTCTGTGGCGACCTTGACAACTATCGAGTCTGAACTGTTGCGTTCATGCAGGCTGTGCCTGAAGGACTCGACAAATGGAATATTCAAAGAATATATGCAGGCCGAACTGATTCTCATCGCTCACTCCCCATCCCTTCGTTCCCATCTCGTGTCAGCGGATGTTATCATGTGGTTGAAGCAAATATGGCTGAAAAAATAATCGAGTGTGTAGCCGGGAGCACCGGTGTCAACATCTATAATCTGAAAAGATTTTGTCGTTTGCACGAAGAGTTTTTCGCCATCAGGAGAAGGAGAAATGGTGCCTATCAGAGCTGGCTCCCGCGAGTAAAGATGTTTGATGGAAACCGGATCCTTTATCCGAATCTTCCGGATGAAGGACATATTGTCCGCAGCAATGAGAAATATCTCGTCAGGGAATCCCATCGCGGCGATCACTTTCCGCTTCCTGTGACTGAACACATGCATATTTGTCAGCCGATAGAAATCGTCCCGCGTGAAGACTCCAATTTCGCGTGGGCCTTCGGGTGTAAGCTCATACTTGAAAATGGAAGCCGCACCTCTGAACTTCACGGAATAAGCCCCTTTTTTCAAAAGCTGTAGGATACTGCTGTGCTGAAACTCAAAATTGTGATTGGAGAAATAGACGACATTGGGATCTTGCGGATCGAAGCATGCGTGAGCGGCGACAATAAACTTGTCAAGCACCCACTGCCTTTTATTCTTCAGGTCGAGGATAAGGACTTTCGAGGGGATTATATTCTTCTTCTCGTCAAGATGCATCCCAAGTTCGCAGGCAACGCAATACTGATGCGTCTCATTGATGAGAATGTCATGCATATAGTCGGAAAGCTCGCCGGCCCATACTGTTTCAGTCGCTGGCGATCCGAGCCTGTGCTTGAAAATTCTGAAGGCTACCGGCCTGACCGGATCAGCTATGCGTGCAAAAGAATCGCTCAAAGAGTAGGACATGGCGTAGAGGTCAGAGGTTGCCGGATCGAACCACTGCTGTGATCCCAAAATCTGATCCTCTTCGCTTTCCTCAATGCTGTGGTATGTGGCCGTTCTTCTCCGACAATCCACAACGATGTAGCCGCAATACGACCACAAATTGACGATAAATCGGCCATCCCCTACGGATGTCACAGTATGTGGAACAGTCATCAGCATGAGCTGTTCTAGGACGTGGAAACCATAGTGATAGCGTGGAGAGAGACAGCGAAACATGGAAACCGGTACGCCCTGCCTGGCAGCCGCCTTCTTGAAACGTCCTAAGCCTGGACAGATAATATCACTATGCCTGATCTTTACACTGAATCCTTCCGATGTCCGGAAGTTCATGAAATAGTAGGCATGCTCTCCGTATTTTAGAGTCCATATACCTTTTACCGTAGGGATGACCACGGAGGCGTCCATGAAAGTGCTCGCCGGAAGCGAGAAGGATTCAACCTTTGCGGCTAGCCTGTCAGCCTGCATCTTGATGACCGCACCCTTTCAATCTGAATTAATGCAGAATTTGTATTTATACGTGGAGAATTTCATCACTTGAAACCAGGATATCATTTCTTCTGTGTTTTTCAATGCCTCGGAACGTAGTAAAAGACAATGAACTTAACCGGCTACGCCGGGAAGTTGAACATTGGAAATTGGTCATTGATTATTGAACATTGTTTTTTGTTGTCAGGAATTCTCAATGCTCAACACTCAATAGAGGTAATTGCAAAATTACCTCGATCCGATGAAAAACTAACGGAGGGTGGACTTTCCAGTCCGCCATTTGAGTTCAATTTTCGCGGGTAAGAAAACCCGCGCTCCTTTA